>JBAQYT010000031.1:0-5757 GCA_049787175.1 Candidatus Acidiferrales bacterium
CGGCGCCAGAAATTCCCTACCGTTCGGTGGCGAACTTTTTGAAGATGCCGCCCAATTTGTATTTAGGAGAAGTGTCCGGCGTGGCTGTGAATTCGAAGGGCCACGTGTTCGTGTTTTCGCGCGGCAACACGACAGGGCCTGCGTATGGAGCGGCGGCGGCGCAACTGCTGGAATTCGACGCGCGCGGAAATTATGTCCGCGAGATTGGGCACAACTTGTACGCATGGTCGTTTGCGCATACGGTGAAGGTCGACGCCCAGGACAATATCTGGGTGACCGACAAGGGGTCGGACATGGTCATCGAGTTCGATCCGGAAGGCCGCGTGGCGATGGTGTTCGGGCGCAAGCAGGAAGCGGCGGACGAACATACCGGGCCGCTCGGGCACCTGAAGCCGCCGCTGCCGCCGGTGGACGGGATGTTCCGGCAAGTGACGGACGTGGCGTGGGACGCGGAGGGAGATGCGTACATCAGCGACGGGTACATCAATTCGCGCGTGGCGAAGGTGGACAAAAATGGCAACTGGTTGATGTCGTGGGGCGAGCCTGGAACCGGCCCGGGCCAGTTCAATACGCCGCATAGCATCGCCGTGGACGCGCAGGGGAACGTTTACGTAGCCGACCGCGGCAATCGGCGCATACAGGTGTTCGACGGTGAGGGAAAATTCCTGCGGCAAATTACGATCGATGTGCCGGCGCCACCGGATGCGCGGCCGGCGATTGGCAACGCGCCGGCAAATCCAGCCGCTCTCAAAGGCACCATGGCGCCTGGAGCGCCGTGGGCGATTTGCATCACGCCGGAACCGCATCAGGTGCTTTACAGCTCCGATGCGTATCCGGGGCGGATTTACAAACTCAGCTTGGACGGAAAAGTCCTGGGAATGCTGGGGGAATCGGGCAAGCAACTGAAGCAGTTTGGATGGATACATGAAATTGCGTGCCCGTCGGAAAATGAGTTGTACGTGGCGGAACTATTGAACTGGCGCGTGCAGAAATTGATTTTGGAGCCGCACAAGTAGGGTTACAGCGACTGCTCTGTTGACATCAACTGGTCTTTCTCTTGACTCATTCGTATGAGTGAACTATACTCACCTTATGAGTAAGCGCCTCCAAGTGATCCTACGTGATCCCGAGTATCGGGAGATTCAGCGCATGGCGCGCTCCCGCCGGATTTCCCTCGCCGAGTGGGTGCGCCAGGCTTTGGACATCGCCCGCCGACGCGAACCTAAGAGTGAAACGGGCAAGAAGCTCCAGACCATTCGCGCAGCGGTGGGACACGATTTTCCCACCGGAGATATCGATGCGATCCTGGAGGAAATTGAGAGCGGATACGGCGCAAACACTCATCCGTGATCTTCATCGACTCTAACATCCCGATGTACCTTGTGGGCGCTCCTCACCCGCACAAAGCCGACGCCCAACGATTGCTCGAAAAACTGGTCAGTGACCGCGAGCGTTTGGTGACAAACGCGGAGGTGCTGCAAGAAATCCTGCACCGTTATGTTGCCATTAACCGACGAGATGCTATTCAGCCTGCGTTCGACGCTTTGCTTGGGATCGTCGACGAAGTGCTAGCGGTGGATGCGGCTGCCGCGGGCCGCGCGAAAGAGATTGTTTTGGGGCATCGAAAGGTATCCGCGCGTGACGCATTGCATCTGGCTATCATGGAGCAGCATGGAATTGAGCGCGTCCTAAGCTTCGATTCGGGCTTTGACGGATTCCCGGGAGTCTCCCGGCTCTCGTAAACGGCGATCACACTCGTTGGAATTGTGTGGACGGGACAGCAAAAAGAACTGGCTCATCCCCGGGGGCGTAACGGGATGAGCCAGCGGTGGTTGGCACTGAAGATCAGAGTTGCCTTTATTCTTCGTGAAGCACGCGCCCGGTGGAGGGATCGAGAATCAACTTGGGCGCATGCTGACCGTTGGCGAAGTCGAAGAAGCCAAAGAGAGAGCCAGCCTTTGCGTCGTTTGAGTCTCCGCCAACCCTGCCGAGGTCCCAGTTGTCTTCGATGAACCGGATGATGGAAGACTGATCGATCATTCGGCTATCGACATAGTTCTGCTTCGCGAAGGGTGAAATCACAACGAACGGCAGACGAGGCCCGTAACCGCAGCGCCCGGAGACGCTGCCGGCCGGAGTTACTCCGCAGGAGCCCGGAGCAGCGAGAGCGTCGTCGTTCGCGTCCGACTGGTTCACTACGGTATCCATCTGGTGGTCATACCAACCATCGGAGTCATCGTAGGTGATGATGATGACGGTATCTCTCCAATACTGGCTGCCGGCGATGGCATTCACGACCGTAGCCAGCCAAACCTGCTCATCCAGGGGATCGGAATTGCCCGGGTGTCCGTTCTGAAGGGCCTTGGCTTTCAGAAAGCTTACGGACGGAAGCCGGCCTTCGTTCAGGGCGGTGAAGAACAGGCTCAGGTCGTACTGGTGATTCGCCTGGTCCGCCTCGCCGATCTTGGAATCGTCGCTTGGCGGCAAATGGTGCTGGTTTGCGGTCTGGGAAAAATACTCGAAAGGATTGTGGTGAGGAACATAATCGGTGACCGTGCCAGGCAAACCAGTCGAGGTTGCTCCGCAAGCGGCCTTCCCTGCCGTCACCGACGTTGGAGCAAATCCGCCCTGGAACCAACCCCAAGTGAGCTGCTTGTCGCTCAGGAGTTCACCGATATTCGTTCCAGTGACGGTGACATGCGTCTTTGTCACTGCAGAGCAATCATCGAAGCCGGGATCAGGATCGCCGATCACCGCTCCCATACTTGCGCCATTGGCAATTACTCCGCTGGCGCCGCCATTGACAAGCGTCGCATTCGAAGTTGTGCCCGCCACCAGGTTGAGCGCGCCAACGGTGGATGGGCCAAACATAGTGCCGTAATTGTTGTCGCTAAGAGCGTAGTGCTGCGCATAGTTCCACATGGCCGTGACGGTATTCCCGTCGTAATAACCCATGACGAGACCGGGACCATGACCGTAATCCGGGCAGCCGGGACCGCCGGTGCCGGTATTCTGAATGAACTTGTCCATCAAACCGTGATCGAAGGCCAACTGCTCCGGCGTGTAATCATGATTCTGATCGCAGGTCAATGCTTCGGAGCGGTCGAGGCGAAACGGCTGGGCTGTGTTCGGATTCTGGTCGAGGAGTCCGCCGCTTCGGAGATTATTGACGCGCGGCGTGCCGTCCTTGGCTTCGAACTTTGGCTCGCCGCTGGGATTCGTGGCGTAGGGATACGTAGCAAAATAGTGGTCGAATGAGACGTTCTCCTGAAAGAGTACAACGATGTGCTTGATCGGCGTCTTGGTCTGGGCGGCATCGGCTGAGTTCCGCTCCTGTCCGGCGACGAAACGGCCAAGTCCGAACAACAGCAATGCGGCGGCCGCGAGGAATCTAAGCGGGCGGCGACGGTGATCTCGAATCATGAATCCTCCTGGCACAAAATTTACGAGGGCTGAAACCATCGGCTCCCTTACGGAAGAGCCATCTTCCTTACGGCAGCTGTGAGAGCCTGTAGAATTACCCTCGTTCGCTATTCTGAATACACGCCCGCTGTTAATGGTTCGTGAGAGGCCAGTTAAAATTTGGGTGATTTGGACTTTGCGGAAGCTGTGACGAGAATCGTTCCCATCATGCCGCCGTCCTCGTGTTCCAGAAGGTGACAGTGGTAAACGAATGTGCCAACAGTATTTGGGCCGCGGAAATCCATGCGCAGCTTAACGCTGGGAAATTGCGGACTTTTGCCGTCCCAGTAGGCCACGTTAATCGTATCCCGCAAAAATGGCTCGTCGACGGGAACGCCATTCCATTCCAGCAACAAGAAATGAATCTGATGGATGTGAAATGCGTGCAACTCCTGGGTGCGGTTCTCGATGATCCAATCCTCGACATCGCCCTGCTGCACGGTGATGTTGGGAGTTCTGGAATTCGGATCGAAGGGCACAGGCGGTTGCCCTTCGACGGTAAGCATGAATATCGTGGGGCTGTTGGGATTTTGCGGGTCTTGCGGTTTTTCGGAAAAGTACAGCTTTCGCGTGCGAACCGGCTTGACGTCTCCGAGCCACACCGAAGCGGGGCGCGGAAGCGGCGCAGGAGATACGTCGAGACGCGCTTGAGGCACAGGCGCGCCCTCCGCAACAGCGATTGCAGCCAGCGGCCGCGTTGGGTCGTTCTCTCCCGCTGGACCCGTATCTACGGTGCGAGTGACAAAACTGCCTTGGGCTCCCTTGGGCAGGCCTTTGAAAATGAATTCCACGCGGCCGGCCGGCGGCAGGAGAAGATGACTCTCCCAAAGTACGCGGTCTTTGTCCGTTCCGCCAGCCATTCCGTTTTCGTTGATGGGAATGCCGTCGAGCGATACCACGCCAAGAGGTTGCGGCGAATTGCCGACCAGAACTTGGAGGTCAATGTACGTAATTGCTGACGCGTTCAGGACGCGCCAAAATTCGCGTTCCGATGGCCGAACCGAAATTCGGGCCGGGGGATATTCCGGAAACGGCACTGGGACGAAATTGATCGAGAGATCCTTGGCAGGTTTGCCGCCACCTGTGCCTGTGTTCAGGATGTCGCCCTCGGGGTCTCGCAACACGATGGGCGGGGGGACATTGTCCGATTTTACCGGCTGAGCATTGGGATTCAGCAGCTCCTGATCGCGAATAACAAACACGCGCTCGGGCAAACCTGCAAGCTGGCGGTTGGCTCGCTCGATTCCCTCGACGATCAGCGCGCCCGAAGCTCCGCCCAGGACCTGCGCATTCGTGTAGCCGTGAACGTGCGGATGGTACCAGTAGAGTCCCGGCGGCTCATCGGCGGGAATGCGAAAACGATATTCAAAGGGAGGAGCGCCGGGTTGAACGGCGGTATTGAGGACGTCGTCTTCATGGCAAGTGGGAGGGAGGGTCAATCCGTGAAAATGGAGATTGGTAGAGAGCGCTGTCATTGTGGCGCTCGCGCAAGGCGAAGGCAGGCGCATAGGCTCCATGCCCATCTGTGCAGTCATGGAGGCGGGATTCGCCGAAGGTTGCGCGCCGGTTAATTTTCCGCCTGTTTGCGATGGCGTGGTCAATTCATTCTTCAAACGCAGAATCAGGAGGTCGCCCGGCTTGACGCGCAGCGTCGGAGCCTCGCCGCCGTCTTTTGACAAGTAGCAGTATTCTTCCTGGCCATTCGCCGCGGTGAAATCGCGGTAGATGAGTTCCACGCTGAGGATGCCGTTGTGGCTGCGAATTTCGCCGGGCTCACTGACGATGCTTCCCGGAACGGGCCGCGGGCACGGCGATACGTTGTCATGATGTGCAGCCTGCGCGAAGGAGCGGACGGGCCACAAAGCGAATACTGCGAGCACAAAGATGGCAGCTCTCACCAAGTCTTGCTTCTGCTCCCAGCCAGCGTGAATCGGCGACAAACTGGCTGCAACGGTTACAAACGTCGTGCAGACCAAGCCATGCAGAACGCCGTATTGCAGGACCATTCTTGTGCGGAATTGTTACAGCGGAATGAACGTGCCGTAAAAGCGCAGGCGCACAATCGAACATGCAGCCGTAATGCACTGCTGCAGGAAAAAATGGCGGGCGAGGCTGTAAGCCGGATTTTGTACGCCGCGAATCACGTTGGGATTGCTCCCGACGCAAAGGCGGAGTGGCGATCATTCCTCTGGGCCCTCGATCACTCGAAAGGCTCGATGCGGCCTACCCGAGGGTTGGCCCTGGGAAACGCTCGCGCGATTCTCAGGGGAAAATCCGTTGAACCGCGAGCGGCTC
>JBAQYT010000045.1:0-1599 GCA_049787175.1 Candidatus Acidiferrales bacterium
AATCCGCCGAAGCCGCGCGGCAATTGGTGAACTTCGCTCACGCGATCCGTGTCGACGTGCTGCGGATGGTACATCGCGCAAAGAGCTCCCACATCGGCGGGTGTTTTTCGATGGCCGATCTCCTCGCTGTTCTCTATGGACGAATTCTGAATGTTGACCCTCTGCGTCCCCATAAAAAAGATCGTGACCGCTTTATTCTCAGCAAAGGGCACGCGTGCGCCGCGCTTTACGCCGCCCTCGCGGCAAAAGGCTTTTTCCCGCGTGATTGGCTGAACGACTTCTATCGGGATGGGTCAAACCTTCCCGGTCACGCCACGCACACGGTTCCTGGAGTGGAAGTCTCCACCGGATCTCTGGGTCACGGCCTTCCTATTGCTTGCGGGATGGCGCTCGTCGGAAAACGGCAATCCGATCCGTTTCGAGTATTTGCGCTTCTGAGCGACGGTGAATGCGACGCGGGCTCCGTGTGGGAGGCAATCCTGTTCGCCGGTCATCACCGCCTGGACAATTTGGTCGCGATCGTGGATGCCAACAACATCCAAAGTCTCGGCCGAGTGAACGAGGTGCTTGACCTTAACCCGCTCGCAGAAAAGTGGCGAGCGTGCCGATGGTCGGTGCGCGAAATCGACGGTCATGACGTTGCGGAAATCGAGGCTACGCTCGGGCGCGTGCCGTTTGAGCCGGACGTTCCGAGCTGCATCATTGCCCACACGACAAAAGGAAAAGGCGTCGGATTCATGGAGGATGACCTGCTCTGGCATTATCGCTCGCCCAATGAGCAAGAGTTCGCCGAGGCGCTCGCCGAGTTGGAGCCGGTGGAATGAGATCGGCATTCATCCGAACGCTCGTTGATTTGGCGGAGCAAGATGACCGGATTGTTCTCGTGGTCGGCGATTTGGGCTTCGGCGTCGTCGAGCCGTTTGCCAAGCGCTTCCCGGATCGATTCATCAACGCAGGCGTCGCGGAACAGAACATGACTGGCATTGCCGCCGGCATGTCGCTTTCCGGCAAAGTGGTCTTCACATACTCGATTGGAAATTTTCCCACGCTGCGCTGTTTCGAACAGATTCGCAACGATGTTTGCTACCACGGCGCGAACGTGAAAATCGTAAGTGTCGGCGCTGGGCTGGCGTATGGCGCGCTCGGCGTAAGTCATCATGCTGCCGAGGACGTTGCTATCATGCGAGCACTGCCCGGAATGACCGTTGTGGCTCCCGCCGATCCTGTTGAGACGCAAAGGGCCACGCGAGCCGTGGCTGCCCTCGCCGGCCCCGCTTACTTGCGACTGGGAAGGGCCGGAGAGCCGGCGGTTCACGAGGGCACAGTTGTTTTTCAGCTTGGCAAAGCCATTCAAGTGACGGAGGGCGACGACATCACGCTCATCGCTGCCGGCGCGATGCTCCACACAACCGTCCAGGCTGCTCGAATGCTCGCAAGTAATGGCATTCACGCCCGCGTGCTAAGCATGCATACGATCAAGCCGTTGGACGAAGACGCAATTCTCGCTGCCGCGCGCGAAACGGCCGCGATTATCACCATCGAAGAGCATGGCATCATCGGCGGCCTCGGCAGTGCCGTCGCGGAAGTGCTCGCGGAGCG
>JBAQYT010000048.1:0-29923 GCA_049787175.1 Candidatus Acidiferrales bacterium
TTCACGGCCATCAGCTATGGTCGCATGGCGCGAGCCTATCCAAGCGCGGGTTCGGCGTTCACCTATGTTGGCCGGGAACTTCATCCGGCCTTGGGCTACATCACCGGATGGAGCATGGCCATGGATTACATTTTGAATCCGCTAATCTGCACCATCTGGTGCAGCAAGGCCGCGCAAAATTTCTTCCCGCAAATGCCCTATTTCCTCTGGGCGATTTTCTTCGCCCTGCTGTTCACCTGGCTGAATCTTCGCGGAGTGGAAACCTCCGCGCGCATCAATGCATTTCTCGCCGCCGGGATGGGAATCGTCATCGTGATTTTCGTCTTCGAGGCCGTTCGCTACATTTATCATCTCCCGTATTTCGGCCCCGGATTTTTCACCCATCCGTTTTATGATCCGCAAACATTTTCCTCCTCGGCTTTGTTCCGCGGAACTTCCATCGCGGTGCTCACTTATATTGGCTTCGACGGCATTTCCACTCTTTCCGAGGAAGTGAAAAATCCCCGCCGCAACGTTCTGCTGGCCACCGTTCTCGTCTGCGTGGTCACTGGTGTGCTGGCGTCGGTGGAAGTGTATCTGGCCCAGCTCGTCTGGCCTGCATCGCAGCCCTTTCCCGACGTGGACACGGCCTTCGTCCACATCTCCGGCCGCGTGGGGGGCATTTTCCTTTTTGGCTTGATGAATCTCACTCTGCTCGTCGCGAATATTGGCTCCGGTATGAGTTCTCAACTCGGCGCGGCGCGTCTCCTCTACGGCATGGGGCGCAGCAACGCGCTGCCGCGTTCGTTCTTCGGCGCGATTGAGCCTAGGAATCATGTTCCGCGCAACAACGTGCTGCTCGTCGGCGCCCTCGCCCTCGCTGGCGCGTTCGCCATGAGCTACACGCTCGGCGCGGAAATGCTCAACTTTGGCGCTCTCATCGCCTTCATGGGCGTCAACGCGGCGGCCTTCGTGCGCTATTATCTGCGCGAAGAAAAGAAGCGCTGGACCAATTTCGTTCCTCCCGTGCTTGGCTTTTTCATTTGTCTTTTTATTTGGTGGCATCTTGGCCGGCTGGCAAAACTCGCCGGCGGCGTCTGGATGCTCGCGGGGATTGTTTACGGTGCGTGGAAGACCAAAGGCTTCCGCGGCGCCCTCGTCCAATTCGATTTTCCCATCGACGAGTCGTAAGCGCCCCTCATCCCGGCTTTTCGCAAATGGCCGCAACCCCTGGGCTGTTCCATCCGTCTACTATTGGCTACGTATTTAACACAAGAAACTTTGAATCGTGCTCGTAATCTCTGCGTGAAAGCGGGGGAACAAGTTTCGCGGTATGTTTAGTTGTGATTTTTCTCGGCGCTTCGACTTCCTCTCTCGGTACGGCATTTCTTCAATTTGTCAAAGGAGATAACTGATATGGCGAATTCTCGTATGATTTGCGCCGGAATCTTGGCGCTGGCCTTCTCGTTTTTTCCTGCCGCAGCGGTTGCGGCACAGGGTCAATCTGACCAACCTGCCTCGGAGTCGAAAGCCGCGGACCCTCTCGCGAACTTGAAATTTCGTGACCTCGGTCCTGCGGCCGCCGGCGGACGCGTAGCCGCGGTTGCTGGCGTTCCCGGAGATCCCAATGTGTATTACGTCGGCGCGGGCGGCGGCGGAGTCTGGAAGACAGTCGATGGCGGTTTGACCTGGAAAGCAATACTCGATCACGCGAAAACCGCGTCCATTGGCGCGATTGCCGTTGCTCCCTCGAATCCCAGTTACGTTTGGGTGGGCACGGGCGAAGGAAATATCCGCAACGACGTTCTCGACGGCAACGGCGTTTATTTTTCTTCCGACGCCGGCAATTCTTGGAAGTTCATGGGCCTCGAGCAAACCCAGCAGATTACTTCCATCCTCATTGACCCCAACGATCCCAACACGGTTTTCGTCGGCGCCCTCGGCCACGCTTGGGGACCAAATGCTGACCGCGGCGTTTTCAAAACCACCGACGGTGGCAAGACCTGGAAGAAAGTGCTTTATGTGAACGATTCCACTGGAGTCGCCGATCTTGCGATGGCCGGAAACAATCCTAACGTTCTTTTCGCGTGCATGTGGCAGTTCCGTCGTTATCCGTGGACGCTGATGGATGGTGGTCCGGACAGCGCCATTTATCGTTCCACCGATGGCGGAGACACCTGGCAAAAGCTCACCAAGGGACTTCCAGAAGGCCCGTGGGGCCGCAGCGCAATTGCTGTCGCGCCCTCCAATCCAAATCACGTCTACGCGCTCATCGCCGCCAAGCACGGGATGCTCTGGCAGTCGGAGGACATGGGCGATTCGTGGACCGCTGTCAGTGACAACCACGGGCTCGACGTTCGTGCCTTTTATTTTTCCAAGCTACTGATTTCGCCCAACGATGAAAACAAAGTCTTCTTCATGTCCTTTAACTTGATGGAATCCACCGATGGCGGCAAGACCGCGGCGGATGCCGATCGTGGCGTCCATTCCGATCATCACGCTTTGTGGATCGACCCCCAAAATCCTCAGCGCATGATTCAGGGCAACGACGGCGGCGTTTTCCTTTCAACCGACGGCGCGAAAACTTGGCGCTTCCTCGACGACCTGCCGATCGAGCAGTTCTATATGGTTTCAGCGAGCAGCAGCGAGCCGTATACGGTTTGCGGCGGATTGCAGGACAACAGTTCCTGGTGTGGTCCCTCCTCCGATCTCAGTCACCCTCGCGTCGGTAACAGCGTGTGGTATACCGTGGTAGGCGGCGACGGTGAATATGCCGTTTCCGCGCCGAGCGATCCAAATATTGTTTATTCCGATTCTCAAAATGGTTCCATCGAACGCCTCGATCTCAAAACCCATCTGAGCCAGTCCATCCGTCCTTATCTGTCGGGTGTCGAGGAAGAAAAGCCCGCGAATCTCAAATATCGCTTCAATTGGACTTCGCCTATCGCCGTTTCTCCAACGGATGCCAACGAGGTCTATATTGGGGCAAATGTTGTCTTCAAATCGATCGATGGCGGAAAAACGTGGTCCGCGATCAGCGGCGATTTGACGCGAAACGACAAAAGCAAACAGGAAATTTCCGGAGGCCCCATTCAGCACGACATCAGCGGCGCCGAGAGTTACGACACCATTCTCACCATCACTCTCGCGCCCACCGATCCCAACGTCATCTGGGTCGGCACCGACGATGGCAACGTGCAAGTCACCCGCGACGGCGGCAAATCATGGAAAAACGTTGCTCCGAATATTTCCGGAGCGCCGGAGTGGGCTCGTGTCTACCAGGTTGGCGTTTCGCCTTTCGACGCGGGAACCGCATACGTAACCTACGATGCGCACGAGCTCGATAATCGCGGCGTGTATGTCTATCGCACCAGCGATTACGGCGCCACTTGGCAGAAAATCACCGACGGCCTTCCCGACGGCTCGCCCGCGCATGTTGTGCGCGAAGATCCCAATAAGCGCGGCTTCCTCGTCGCTGGCACGGACACGGGGCTTTATTACTCGGACGATCGCGGCGATCATTGGCAGCCGCTGAAAGCGGATTTTCCCACGTCAGCCGTTTTCGATGTGCAATTCGTGAAGAAATCCCACGATCTGCTCGTCGCCACGCACGGACGCGGCATTTTAGTATTCGATGACATTCGCCCGCTGGAAGAGCTCACTCCCGAAATCCAGTCGAGCGCGTTCCATCTCTTCACGGCAGCGCCCGGAACGATGTTACACACCTGGCGCACCGGCGAAGGTCAGAGCGGCTATTCCGTTCCCAACGCGCCGAACGGCGTGGTCATTGATTACTATCTGAAATCTGAAATCAAGGCGCCTCCCGAACAGCGCCGCGACCATCAGGGGCCTGTCAAAATCGTCATCACCGACGACCGCGGCAACACCGTTGCGACAGATTACGGTCCCGCAAACGCCGGCATAAATCGTTTCGTCTGGACCATGCAGAGCGATGGTCCGGTGATGCTCAAGCTCGAGCGAACTCCCACGCCGAACGAATTTTTCAACGCCAATCGTGGGCCGCGCGTCGCTCCGGGCAATTACAAAGTGTCTGTCACAGTGAACGGCCAGACCGAGTCCCAGGATATTACTGTAGATCCGGACCCGAACCTTCACATTGATCCGGCCATTTTCCGCGCGGAGGCGCAAGCTGGGTTGCAAGCGCGCAACGAAATGAACGCGCTCAATGAAGTGATCAACCGCATCGATGGGATTAACAAAGAGCTCGACGATTTCCGCTCTATGATTCAGAGCGGTGACGATAAACAAGAGCAGGCCAAATATCAGGCGATTCTTGGCCGCGGCAGGGAACTCACGAAAAAGCTAAACGACATCAAGGATGCCGTATACAGTCCGAACATTCAGCACGAAGTCTCCGAGGACGACATTCACGACCTCACCGATTTCCACACGCAACTCAACCAGATGGTTTACGAAATCGGCGGCGCTTACGGTCAGGCGCCGAACGATCTCTTACGCAGCCGCATGGCCGATCTTTTCAGCAAGAACGCCGACACCATCAAGCAGTTCAACGACGCGCTCCGAACCGACGTCGCCGAATATAATCGCGCCGCTCAATCAGCTGGCGCACCAACTGTTTTTGGCGGCTCGCCCGTCGCCGTCAAGCCGGTCAAATAGCGGATCGAGTGGCACGGGCTGTCTGCCGCTTGCCCGTTGTGGCAGGCAGGCTTCAGCCTGGGCCACTTTTGAGCCGCGAATCTTTGTAGCCCCTTTACCAAGGGGCGGCGTGACGCCGTCCCTACGGTCTTCACGCTCGCGTTAAGGCGTTAGCATGGATGCTGTTCGTAGGGGCGACCCTTGGGTCGCATGTCGCGACCCCCGAGTCGCGCCTCCAAAAAGCACCACGTTTTGTCGCGTGTTCAGCTCGCTCGTGACAGCACAACAATCGCCAGTATTAGGACCCCCACTCCCGCATACATGATTTGCAGCGGCCGCTGGCCCGTGCCGCGCCATTCTCCCGTAAGTACGCCCAATATGCTGGCTACGATCACAATCAGCGACATAAATATCGGCCACGCCACAGCAGTGCTCAGGGGCCGTACGGCAATGCCGTACATCAGTGTGCTGCCAAACCAGAACACGCCCATGATTCCCGCCAGAATGTAGCAGCTGCTTGTTCCTGCCATCGAGAAACGATCGCCCGTGCGATTTTTTCGCAGCAGGTAAATGCAGTAAATCAAGTTCGGGATCCCGCCCGCCACCATCAGCGGCAGCCAAATCGCGTTCGGTGACGAAGTGGTGCTCGCGCCAAGTTTTTCCGCCGCTCCGCCAATCGGCCCTCCGAGCCACAGGCCTATTCCAACCAGCGCCGAGCCTACGCCGCTGATGACGCAATAAATCAGCCCGCGCAACAGTGACGCTTTGTTCGGGTCGACGGCCTGTCCCAGCGCCACTTCGCGCTTGTGCCCCGCCTTCGCGCATATCCCCACGCCGATGGCAATCAGCGCAACGCCCGTCAGTACAAGAATGTCGCGATCCGCGAATGCTGTGTGCGCGTGAGACTGGAAAAGCGGCACCAGCGCGCCCACGGCGGCTGCAATCCCCAGAATTACGGAAAATGCCAGCGCAATCCCCACCGACTCCACCGCCAATCCAAAAAATACTTGCGAAATTCCCCAGCCCGCGCCGCACGCCGCCACGGTCACGATAACCAGCGCTGGCACTGCGGCATAAACTGCGTGCAAGTGGGGAACGGTAAGAAAAGTCATCGCCGGAGGAAAAATAACCAGCGCCCAAATCGTCCATACGAACCAGGTGTTTTCCCAGGTCCACTGCCGCGTAAATTTCATGGGCAGCGTGAAGCTTCCGTTCATGATCCCGGCAAACACCAGCAGGAATATTCCCGCTACGGCGCTGTTCATGGATTTTTCTCTCCGCTCGCATCGTAGAAGTTTTCTCGCGTGCGAGCGGCGAAACTATACACGTTCGCCAAGCCTCGCGCTATCATGTGCGTGCGCAGGGAGCGCCGCTGCTCGATGCCAGCGAAGGAGCCGATTTACCTCGGAGTAGACATTGGCGGAACGAAAGTCGCCGCCGGCCTCGTCGACGCTCGCGGAAACATTCTTTCCAAAACGCGCGTGTCCATGCCCAGCCACGGCACCGAAGCGGAAGCTCTCGCCGCCGTTGAGCAAGTCATTGCCGCGGCGCTCGAAACCAAGCCGCAGCGTCGCTCCGCCCTTGCCGCGATTGGAATCAGCAGCCCGGGGCCTCTGGATCCTCGCAAGGGCGTGATTATCAATCCGCCCAACCTTCCTTGCTGGCGCAATCTTCACATCACAAGAAAGCTGAAAACTTCCGGCCATCTTCCCGTGAAGCTCGACAATGACGCCAACGCCGCGGGCCTCGCCGAAGCCATCTGGGGCGCTGGCAAGGGCTACGAATCTGTTTTTTACGCGACGCTCGGCACGGGCATTGGCACCGGCATTGTTTTCGGCCAGCGCATTTATCACGGCCGCACCGGCTCCGCCGCCGAAGGCGGCCACGTTTCCATCGATTATCATGGTCCGCAATGCGCTTGCGGCAAGATGGGCTGCATCGAGGCGTTGGCCGCCGGGCCTGCGGTTGCAAAGCGCGCGCGAGAAAAACTATCCAGTGGCACAAAGGGAACCGAAGCGCTGCTCGCCCTCGCTGGCGGAGATGCCAGCGCCGTCACCGCAGAGATGGTCGGCGCAGCTTGGCATGCCGGTGACAAATTAGCCGCGTCCATCTTGCAGGAAACCGCGGACCTTCTTGCCATTTGGCTCGGCAACATCGTCGATCTTCTCGAGCCCGACGTAATTGTTTTTGGCGGCGGCATGGGCGCGTTGATGTCCGAGTGGTTCCCGTATATTCGCAAACAGTTGCCGCACTGGAGCATCAATTCGCGTTGCGCGGGGATTCCGCTGTTCCGCGCTCGCTATGGCGAAGACTCCGGCATCGCGGGCGGCGCCGCGTTGTGTCTTGCCGTTCGCGAGCCAAGCCTGGCAGAGCGCTTTCCGCGCCGCAAGAAACGCTAGTTTTCTCTTCGCAGCTCATGAGTTCCCATTTGCTGCTTGCGCGGCATCCTCCGTCTTCATTTGCCGCAATATCTGAAGTTCCGCCATGAGCTTCTTCCACGCGCGAGCGTTTTTCTTGGTCACAATGGGAGCATGGGGATCCGCATAGTAATTTAGGATGTCTTCCCGCAATCCTTTAGGAACGATCGTGCTCCTGTCAGTGGTCAAGCGGTCCACAATTTTGCATACGTCTTGTCGGTCAGCGCATACGCGCCGGGCCTTACTTTCTGGCCCGTGTCCAAGTCTCGATTGGGAAGCGCAAGAACCGCTTCCGGGTTCTGGCGCAATTTTCCCAGAAGCTCGCGATACGCCGCCGCGGTGCGATTCACGCTTTCGATATACAGAGTTTCCGTCTGCGCATTGGGAATCTTGATCGCCAACATCGACGCGGGTCCAACCTTGGGAACAATCTTGATCACCACCGCCAGCAAGTGCACGCGGATTCCCGGTTTTCGATATGTATATGCCCAATGCCGTTCGTAATCGGCTTGCTGGAGCTGTTTGATAAACACTTCGTATCCGTCATTCATCGCGTCCGGCGCGAACTGCTTCCCATGCAAGATAACTTCCGCGCCGCCGAACGCCGGAAGGAAGCTGCGCACGGCGAAGCGGTAGGTGTGCAGTGCGACCCGCGTTCTGCCGAAAAGTCCATGAACATCGAATCCGTAGGTCACTCGAAACGCGCGCTCCAGCAGGCTGCGTGGCGTGCGAAAGCCGATGAACTTCATGTACGCAAGAGGGGCGAACGTGCGTTCTGAAAGTTGGCCGACATCAAACCCGAATTCCGTGCGCACATGCGCGTGCCGATCTTCCTCGTACGTGACAATCGGCCCATATTTCTCGGCCAGACTTGGAAAATCGATTCCCGTCGCGAGGTTGGTCGCTTCCGAATGCCCGAACGAATCGCCCAAATAATGCGACAGTGCGCCAATCGCAAAAGCAAATTCATCCACGTTGCGCGATTCTCGAAACAGATTGTTGATGAAGTCTCCTGCGCGTACATAATGGGCCAGTTCGCTGAAAAATTCGTTCTCGAACGGGTAGTAGCCCATGTCCTGCATGGTGCATCCGCCGTAGGCGTAGGCGTGCGCTTCGCGCAACTGCGCATCGGTCACGCCGGGGAATCGCGCCACGAGCAGCGGACGGATCGAATCGGTCCACGTCAGGTCGATCAGTTCCTCGTGGGTGAAAACGGAGTAAGCTCCGGTGGTCCGCGGCGTCAGCATCGCAGCCAACAGAACCGCCACCGCAATCATTCGCCATGAACGAGCTCGCATCATTTCCAATTCATGCGCACGCGCGCAACCGATTCCCCAGCTGAGTCCCAACTCACAATTAAGATGCGCGGCATGCGCCCTCAGCGCCGATGAATCGCCGCGCTCCACGCGATATGATAAAGTCGCAAAAAACTTCTCTCGACAAAGGATGCCACGAAAATGCGATTCATTTCGAGCCCGCGGTTTCTCGTAATTTACTCCGGCATTTTGACCATTACTTTCATGGCCACGATTCTCGCCGGATTCGCCGAGAACGAGCGCAAAGCCAGTTTCGACCAGATCGACGTCCAGCGCATCAACATCGTCGGACCCGACGGCAAAAATCAACTGGTCATTTCCAACCGCCAGTTGGTCCCCGAAGCGATCCTTGACGGCAAAACCTTTCCGAGCCAAGGACGCCACGAAGGCGCGGGTCTGATTTTCTACAACAGCGAAGGCGACGAAGACGGCGGCCTCGTGTTCGGGAGCACGAAAACCGCGAACGGCTACACTGCTTCCGGGGACCTCCTGTTTGACCAGCACAAGCAGGATCAGACTGTCGGCATCCAGTACAGCGACGACAACGGAAAGCGAACGGCCGGTCTGCACGTTTGGGATCGACCGGATGCGGACTTGGCGGAGCAAGTCGAGCACATGAATGCAATCCAAAGCATGTCCGCCGGTCCGGAGAAAGAGGCGGCGATGAAACAGTTCCAGGAACAGGCGAAAAATGGCGCTTTCGGAGCCACGCGTCTCTTCGCCGGCAAGACGCCTGACAAAAACGCTACCGTCTTTCTGTGCGATGAAAAAGGCCACCCGCGCTTGCGCTTGAGCGTCTCCGCCTCCGGCGAAGCCAAAATCGACTTCCTCGACGAGTCCGGCAAAATCACTTACAGCATCCCCCAATCGGCCGTCAAATAGCCGCTTTCTATAGTCTGGCCCTCTCAGATGCAGGAGCCTCGGGCGAAGCAGCGGCCCCTTCCTTCGTCCTTCCTGCGTCAAGAAAAGTGGATGCTGTTTCGGTGGTAGCGAAGGATGTTTGAGAGCCGCCGTGCTGGTGTCCGCGGGCGGGCAGGCAATTTTTCTAAAAGCAAAAATTTCCGCGATTTGGCGTCGAAGCGAGATCCTTCGACTACGCAAAATATGCTCCGCTCAGGATGACAATAAAGAAAGGCGGAGGGGTAATGGTCAGTTTGAATTTTGACTCCTTGTGTCACGATCAAAAAATTCAAACCGAACCACCACCAGCCGAGGAGCAGATGAAGTTTCGGGCGGGTGCTATGGTAGTCTCGAAATGTTCACATGGAAATTCTCAAAGGAAACACGCTTCTCGACCGCAGCTTCCAGGCCAGCATCACCATCAAAGGGATTGACGGCCTGCTGGAAATCACCGGCGCTTTTCTTTTTCTGACCGCGACGCCGACGCGCATCAATTCGCTTATCGATTTTTTCACGTTCCATGCGCTCTCTCGCAATCCCAACGCCTTCCTAGCGTCGCACCTGCTGCACGCTTCGCAGGCCATCACGGCCCACGCGCACTATTTCATTTTTTTCTATTTGTTCTCGCACGGACTGGCGAAAGTCGTGCTGGTGGTGGCTTTGTGGTGCAACCGTATGTGGGCGTATCCCGCGATGATCATTCTTCTGGCGCTGTTTATCCTTTATCAGTTGTACCGCATGACCTTCGCGCCCACCGCGTTCCTGGCAGCGCTCACGATTTTCGACGCAGCCGTGATCTGGCTGACCGCGGAGGAATACAAAAAGCAGAAAATGAAGCGGACAATAAAGGCGGAAGCGCGTTACTCCACTGATCGGTGATGATTCGTTCCTCAGGGCAGGCAAGTGACGAGCCAACAACTCCATCGCGCGGATAAGGTGCGCGAAAGGAAGTTAAGACAAGCAACTTCTTTTGCCGGAACTAAAGCTCCGGTGCCCTAAAACACTTATGAGGCGGCTTCCGCCTGGCTCTTGCGAGAGAAAACTCCTACCAGATGCGGCAGACCTGATCCGGGGGACGGACCATTGGGTCGCCGGGCTTGCAATCAAAAGCCTTGGCAAACCCTTCCATATTGGACGGCGCCGCGATGGCGCGGAAGCGATTGAGAGGATGCGGATTGGTTTTCACCAGCATCAATTCCAATTGCGGCCGCTCGGCGCCTGTCCAGGTCCGCGCCCATGCGAGGAAAAATCTTTGATCGGGAGTGAAGCCGTCGATTTTCCGGCCGGATTTTGCTTCCGGCGTTGTTTGGAATGCCTTGTAGGCGATGGTTAATCCGCCCAGATCGGCGATGCTTTCGCCGAGGACGAGCTTGCCGTTCTCGTGCACGCCGGCCTGCACTTCATAATTATCGAATTGATGTTCGACGCAGGCGGCGCGCGTCTCAAAATTCTTGGCGTCGTCTGGCGTCCACCAATCGCGCAAATTTCCCTGCGCGTCGAATTTTCTGCCTTCGTCGTCGAAGCCGTGAGTCATCTCATGGCCAATCACGGCGCCGATGCCGCCGTAATTCAACGCGTCGTCCGCTTTCGCGTCAAAGAAGGGCCACTGGAGAATTCCCGCGGGGAAAACGATTTCGTTGATCGACGGATTGTAATAGGCGTTTACCGTTGGCGGCGTCATGCCCCATTCGCTGCGATCGACGGGCTTGCCGATTTTGGCCATCTCGTAATGAAACTGGAATTCGCGCCCGCGCAAAAAATTCTCGACGTACGGGCCGCGATTGACGTGAAAAGCCGCATAGCTGCGCCAATGATCGGGATATCCCACTTTCAGCATGATGTGATTGAGCTTGTCGATCGCCTGTTTTTTCGTTTGCGGACCCATCCACGGAAGTGTTTCGATGTCGTCATGAAGCGCGCTGACAAGGTTGTGGACCATTTTCAGGGCGGCGGCCTTGTCCTGCGGGCTGAACGCGCGGGCGACGTATTTTTGTCCCAGCGCTTCGCCAAGCTGGCGGTCGGTCGATCGCACGCAACGCTTCCAGCGCGGCTGCATCTCTTTTGCGCCGGTCATCGTCTTGCCGGTGAAGTTGAAATCCTCATCGACGAACTTCGAAGAGAGCGCCGGCGCGGCCGCGTCAATCAGGTGCCACCGCAAATATGTTTTCCAGCCAGCGATGGGGGTGGAGGTGAGCTGGGAATTGAGGGCCTTGAAAAAATCCGGCTGAGCCACGTTGACGTCGGTGACGCCAGGATAGCCGATGGCGCGCAGATAGAAAGTCCACGAAAACGCCGGCGTGATTTGCTGAAATGCGGCCATGTCCATTTTGTGATAGTGCGATTCCGGATTGCGCATTTCGACGCGGCTCATGGACGCCTTAGCGAGGTCGGTTTCGATGTTCATCACGGTTTGCGCTTCTTGCGCGGCGGTCGCGTCATCGTCGCCCATCAGCTTGAACATGTTGGTTATGTGTTCGACGTATGCCGCGCGGATTTTCTGCGAACGGTCGTCGGGGTTCAAATAATAGTCGCGATCGGGGAGGCCCAGGCCGCCCTGGCCGGCGATGGCAATTTCCTGCGTGCTGTTCTTGTAGTCTTGCGTCGCGCCGAAGCGAAAGAGAACGCCGATGCCGATGCTTTGCAGGCGCGCCACTTCTGCTTGCAACTGCGCGGGCGTGGAGATGTTCGCGATGCGTGTGAGTTCCGGCTGGAGGGGCGCGATTCCTTCCTTCTCGATTTCCGCTTCATTCATGCAACTGGCGTAATAATCGCCGATCTTTTGCTCATTGGAGCCGGGCGCGGCGTTCTTGGTATCTTTCGCCGCCTCGAGGATCTGGTGGAGAACGTCCTGGTTATGGTCGAGAAGCGTGTTGAAAGTGCCCCAGCTCGATTCCGTGGGAGGAATGGGATGCGAGGCAACCCATCCGCCGTCGGCGAACTGGAAAAAATTGACGCAAGCATTCGCGGAGCGGTCCAGGTCGGCAGGATTCAAGCCGTGGCTCGCCGGCGGGGTTTCCGAGCCTTGCGCTGAAGCAGTATTTCTTCCCACAAAATTCGCACGGCAATAGGCCCCTGTTTGGGCCAGCGTCGGCAGCGGCAGAATCAACAGGAATGCGGCAAACGATAGGTTACGCAAAGTGGCCATCCGGAATTCCTCCCTACCATGAGTCATGCGCGAAGAGCATATGTTGGCGTCATACGGCAAGTCAAAGGCGCAATGGATGAGACGGAGAGCATGGCGGAAGAGTTTCGCGGCGCGCCCGCGGGGAAGCCCGTTTCTCAGCAGCCCTTTGCGCCTTCGGGAGAGAAGAGCATTTGCCAGGCTTGCAACCTGCGCGAGCGAAACGATCCGGCGCTGGCCATTAGATAGAACTTCCACATGCGGAAAAAACTCTGGTCGTACAGCGCGGATAATTCATTCCAGCGGTCCTCGAAATTTTGGAACCAGGCCATCAGGGTGCGGTCATAGTGCAATCCCCAATTTTGCAATTCTTCCATGACAAAAAGGCCTTCCGTGGCGGCACCGATTTGCTTGATGGAAGGGAGCATGGAATTAGGGAAAATGTACTTTTCGATCCACGGATCAGTGGAACGAACGGAAACATTTTTGCCGATGCACGAGAGATAAAAACGGCCACACCCGGCAAGCGCTTGACGCACCACTTCCATGAAGGTCCGGTAGTTCTTGCAGCCCACGTGCTCGAACATTCCGAGCGACACGACGCCATCGAACTGTTTCCGCAACTGGCTCTGCTCGCGATAATCCTGCAGGAGGATTTCAACGGGCAGGCCGGAGCATCTCTCCCGCGCCAGCTGCGCCTGTTCGCGTGAGACAGTAAGGCCCGTGACATGCGCGCAATATTTCTCCGCGGCATATTTTGCGAAGCTTCCCCAGCCGCAGCCAATGTCCAAAATTTTCATACCAGGGTGCGCTCCTATCGCGCGGCAGACGAATTCCAATTTTGCCTCTTGCGCGGAATCGAGATCGGCGGCCGCGTCCCAGCAGGCGCAGGTATAGACCATGCGCTTATCGAGCATCGCTTGGAAAAGATCATTGCCAAGGTCGTAGTGGCCTTCGCCGACTTGGAATGACCTGGATTGTTTCTGCGGATTCAGCAGCAAGGACTGCAAGTACAATCGAATCGCTCCCCACGCAGGAAAGGCCCGACGGTCCAAATGAGCGTGGAAGAGATGGTCGAAAAACTGATCAAGGGCATGACAATCCCACCACCCATCCATGTAGGATTCGCCCAGGCCGAGCGAACCTTCGCGAAAGACGCGCGGATAGAATTCTGGACGGTGAACGATGATGTCCCACGGGCGATCACCGCCGATTCGGATGTCGGCGTGCGCGAGGAGCGCTTCTGCACGACGCTTCAAACTATTCTCAAACACTTGACTGGCCCCGCTAACAACGTGCTGAATTTGGCCAATCGAATTGTCGCGCCGGATTCGGGTGGAGTCAATCGGTGTACCGCTGTATGGACGGTTCCCGGACGCTGACGGGTGCCTGGCGCGCACGGACTCGTGCCGCGGTTTCACGGCGCGCAGCTTTCGTATAGTATTCTTTGATTGCATGCCGCGGGTGGGCACACCGGACGGCCTGGCGAGGCAATTTCATGATTCTGGATACGACTGAGATTCAGAAAATACTGCCGCATCGCTATCCATTTTTGATGGTGGACACGATCATCGAAATGGAGCGGCTGAAGCGCATTGTCGGTTTGAAAAATGTGACGATCAACGAAGGCTATTTCGCCGGCCATTTTCCAGGGAAGCCAGTGATGCCGGGCGTGCTGATCGTGGAGTCCATGGCGCAGGCAGGCGGATTTTTGCTGCTGCAAGAGGTAAAGGAGCGCGACAGCAAGCTGCTCTACTTTGTGGCCATTGATGACGCACGGTTTCGCCGGCCAGTGGTGCCGGGCGACCAATTGCGCGTCGAAGTCGATGTGCTCTCGTGGCGGCATACGTTCTGCAAGCTGGCGGGCAAGGCGCTGGTGGGCAATGAATTGGCGGCTGAGGCGACGCTGATGTGCAAGATGATCGATAGGGAGCCATGAGCGAAATCGATCCACGAGCGAGCGTTTCGAGAAGCGCGGTTATCGGCAATGGCGCGCGTATCGGAGCGTTCGCCGTTGTCGGCGACGAAGTCGAACTGGGCGACGAGTGCGTTCTAGAGCCGCACGCGGTGATTTCCGGGCCGGCACTCATCGGGCGGAAGAATCACTTCTATTCATTTTCCGCAATCGGCTGCGAACCGCAGGACCTTACGTATGCGGGCGAGCGCGTGGCGCTTGAAATTGGCGACGCCAATCAGTTCCGCGAATTTGTCACCGTCAGCCGGGGCACAAAAAAAGGCGGCGGAACGACGCACATCGGCAGCCACAACATGTTCATGGCCTACGCGCACGTGGCGCACGATTGCCACGTCGGGGACCACACCATATTTGTGAACGGCGGCACGCTGGCGGGACATGTCACCGTGGAGGACCATGCCACCGTCGGCGCTTTTTGCACCGTTCACCAATTCTGCCGCGTGGGACGTTACGCGTACATTGCCGCGCTGACGGCAATCACTCAGGATGTACCGCCGTTTTCCAAGGTGGTGCAGGCACGGGATGTGCGCTCGTTTGGCGTGAATACAGTAGGGCTCGAAAGGCACGGTTTCACGCCAGAACGCATCAAAACAATCGAGCGCGCTTATCGGCTGCTTTTGCGGTCCAAGCTGAATACCACGCAAGCGATCGAGCGGATGCGCGCAACTCTGAACGGTTCAGAGGATGTGTCCGAGTTGATTCAATTCATCGAAGCCGCCGAGCGCGGACTGATTAAATAAACGACATGGCGCAAACAGACACCGGCCCCGAAACAGGATGGGGCTTGATTGCCGGCAACGGGAAGTTTCCGTTTCTTGTGCTGGAAGGCGCGCGCAGCCGCGGCATCGATATGGCGGTGATCGCGATCCGCGAGGAGGCGTCTCCAGATCTCGAGCGCGTCGCACGGCGAGTTCACTGGGTGAGCCTGGGGGAGCTGACGCGCACCATCGAGCTGCTGCGCGAGGAAGGCGTGAAACAAGCGGTGATGGCGGGCCAGGTGAAGCACAACAAGATTTTCAGCGCGATCCGTCCGGACTGGAAGCTGGCGAAACTTCTGCTGTCACTCTCAAAAAAAAACACCGACTCGCTGATCGGCGCGGTGGCTCGTTTGCTGGAAGAAGAGGGAATTCACCTGGTCGATTCAACGACTTTTCTTGGCGCGCTGCTGCCGGAGAAAGGCGTGCTCACGCACCGCGCGCCGAATGAAGAAGAAGCGGCGGACATCGCGTACGGCCGGGAAATTGCGCAGAGGCTTGCGGAAGTGGATCTAGGGCAAACGGTAGTGATCTCCGGCCGCGCTTGCGTGGCGGTGGAAGCGATGGAAGGCACGGACGAAACCATAGAACGCGCTGCACGTCTTACAATAGGGAAGCGCCTGGTAGTGGTGAAAGTCAGCAAGCCCTCGCAGGATATGCGTTTCGACGTGCCCGTGGTCGGCCTGGACACCATCGCGGTAATGCGGCGATCGAACGCCACCGCTTTGGCCATCGATGCGCGACGGACACTCCTTTTCGACCGCGAGAAGCTGCTCGCTGAGGCGGACCAAGCGGGCATGGCCATCGAGGCGTTTGAAGTCAGCGATACGACCAAAGATGCGGGGAGCGCATCAGAGAAAGACACGCAAATTGCAGCTCATAATGTTTTGGGAGAGGGTCAGCTGTGACTGACAAGAAAATTCGTGTCGGCGTGGTGGGGGTGGGCGATTTCGGGCGCAACCACGTGCGCGTGTTTCATGATTTGCCTGGCGCCGAGCTTGTCGGCGTTCACGACGCGGATCCGGAGCGAGCGCGGCAAATCGCGGGGGAATTTGACACGCAGGCGTTCTCCGACGTCGCACAGCTCGCCGAACAGATCGACGCGGCTTGCGTGGCCGTTCCGACCAAGCTGCACGCGCGCATCGGCTCAGAACTGCTGAGGCACGGCGTGGACGTGCTGGTGGAGAAGCCCATCGCGGCATCCGTGAGCGAAGCCGACCTGCTGATTGCGGATGCGAAGAAGGCGGGACGTATTTTGCAGGTGGGACATCTGGAGAGATTCAATCCCGCGGTCGTTGCCCTGCAACAAATTGTGACGCGTCCGCTCTTTTTCGAAGTGCACCGGCTGGGCGTTTTTTCGCCGCGCAGTTTGGATGTGGACGTGGTCTTCGATGTGATGATTCACGACCTGGATGTGCTTCTTTCGCTGCTGAAATCGCCCGCGCGGGACATTCAAGCCGTGGGCATCCCCGTGCTGACGGACAAAGTCGACATTGCCCATGCACGCATCGAGTTTGAATCCGGCGCGGTGGCTAACGTGACGGCGAGCCGCGTTTCCACAGAGCGCGTGCGCAAGTTGCGGTTTTTCCAGGCGCGCGAATATATCTCCGTGGATTACACGCGGCAGGACGTGACGCGAATTCGCGTGGTCGGAGAAGGGTCGCAGCCGGCGATCGATTTCGAAAAAGTGCCCACCGAGCCGGAAGAGCCGCTGAAGGCGGAGCTGCGCGCTTTCCTGGCCGCAGTGCGCGAGCGAAAGACGCCTTTGGTTGACGGCGAGGCCGGGCGGCGCGCGCTGGATCTGGCCGAGCGCGTAATGGCAGGAATCATCGAGCATGCCAATCGAGTGAAGCCGGAGCTTGCTGCCGCGCTGACAACAAAATGATTCCACGCACCCTGGTTCCGATGAAGATTTCGCCCGTTGAGAAGCAGGCGCCTGGACAGAACGGGCATCGGCGGACTTCCGCGCTTGATTCGCGCATCGTAGTTCCGTCGGAGCTTCCGGCCGGCGAGCTCGACGCGCGCACTTCCATTCCCGTCCATTTGCCTCTCGACGTGCTTGCCAGCCGCATGCTGATTCCCCGCGATATGCCGGTGAAGCGCATGGCTGGGTCCACTCCGGCCATTCCGACGCATGTTCCACTGGAGGTTCTTGGGACGCGCACCGTGGTGCCAGCCGAGGCAAGGCTCGAAGAATCGTTTCAACCCGCGCCGCCGATGCCGGTGGGCATTTTTGCAGACGTTCTTGAGCCGGACCTGTTCACCACCGGAGAAGTGAACTTACTGGCGAGTCCGGAGGATCCAAACAAGCGGGACTGGCACTGGGTGGCGCGTTCGTTTTCCTTGATCGTTCACGTCACTGTTATTTTTCTGATTCTTTTTGCGCCGAAGCTGTTCACGGCGAATCAGCCGGCGCAAGAGGCTCAACTCGCGCGCCAGCAACTTTCGACCGTGTTTCTTCCGCCGGAAGTGAAGGAAGTCCCAAGAATACGGCCCCTGCACGAGCAGCCCAGCGACCGCATTCGACTGGATCCGCGCATTCTCAAGAAACTCGAACCGCCTGTGACACCCGCTCCGGAACCTTTGGCTGGTCCTAAGACTCCTGCGCCGCCGCAGCCGACGCCCGCAGCGCCCGCGCCACAGCCTCCCCCCAAGCCTGTATTCAAGGCGCTGGAAACTCCACCGCCTCCTCCCGATAATCACCATCTCAATTTGGATTTGCCGGAGATGTCTCCCGGGAAGGAGCTGGAACAGTCGGCGCAGCAAGCATTGCGCAACCAGAATAGCGGCAGCTCCGCGGCATTTTCTGGAACGATGCCGCAGGGGGCGGGTCAGCCAAGCGGCGCCGACGGTCAAGGGATGCTTGGGAGCGGCGTCCAGATTCTGACGCCGACAGACGGAGTGGATTTTTCGAACTATTTGACGCGGTTGCTGGCGCGCGTGAAGCAGAACTGGGAATCGGTGATGCCTATCTCGGCGCGAATGGGCGATAAAGGCGTGGTTGTGATGCAATTTCACATTATGCGCAACGGCAACATGCCCCCTCCGGAACCGGTGCTCGAACGGACGTCGGGCAAGGAACCTCTGGACCGCGCGGCAGGTGCCGCCTTGACGGAATCGAATCCGTTCGAGCCGCTGCCTTCCGCCTATACCCGGCCGTACATCGAGCTTCGCATTATTTTTCTCTACAACCTGCCGCTCAACTATAACCTCAATCAGTGAAGCTCAATCGCACGCAACTTCTCGGCGCGTTTCTGCTGGCGCTTGCCATCCTGATTTATCTGCTTGTTCGCTTTCGAGTATTCCATCGATGAACCTGCCACGCCGCCTCGTGGTGATCCTGGGCCCGACGGCCTCGGGCAAATCGGCGCTGGCTCTTGATCTCGCGCAGAAACTCGATGGCGAAGTGGTCTGCTGCGACTCGACGCAGGTCTACCGGCATTTCGATATTGGAACCGGCAAAGTGCCCCCGGCGGAACAGATGGGAATTCGCCATCACCTTGCTGACTTAGCGGAGCCGGAAGATGTGTTTACCGCGGGAGACTACCGGCGTCATGCTCTGCAAACTCTGGAAGAAATCTGCCATCGCGGCAAGCTGCCGATTCTGACGGTTGGCACGGGCCTCTATTTGCGAGCGTTGCTCGAAGGTCTGGACGACCTCCCCGGCCGCTCGGAAGCGCTGCGAGAGCGTCTGCGGCAAAGGGCTGCCAGCCGCGGGCCGGAATACCTGCACCGCATCCTGGCTAAATGCGATCCCGTTGGGGCGTTGCAGATTGCCAAGCGCGACGCGCAAAAGCTCATCCGCGCCATTGAATTGTGCATCCTTACCGGGAAGCCTGCGAGCCAGCTTCGCGGGAATCGAGCCGGTCTGAAAGGATTCAGTGTCGCCAAGATCGGCTTGATGCCGGAGCGCGAGAAGCTCTATGCGCAAATCGATCGGCGCGTCGAGGCCATGCTCGCGTCTGGCTGGATCGAGGAAGTGCAGGAACTGATTCGTCTGAAGATTGCGGAAACGGCGAAACCGTTTACTTTTCTTGGGTACGCGCAGATTCGGGAGCACATCCTGCGCGGCACGCCATTGGCATCAGCTGTCCGTGAAATCCAACAAGCCACGCGTCGCTACGCGAAGCGGCAAATCACATGGTTCCGTCGTGAGCCAGATGTGCATTGGCTTAAAGGTTTTGGCCGTGACGAGAAAATTCAGCGCCAAGCATTGGAAGTAGCGAGCGGGTTCTGATAGAGGCCATACGGTATCGTATTGGAAGAGAGGCGCGGGAAGGCGCAAAGTGTCGTTTGCACCGTACCTATGCGTATCGTAGAATGCCTCCCACAGGAAACCAATGGCTCTTCGCCGCCATAACGCAACCAGACTCGATCGGCGCGATTGGATCCACGCCGGGGTAGAGATTCTGTCATCGAAGGGCATGGACGCGGTTCGCGTGGAAGCCCTGGCAAGGCAACTCAGCATTAGCAAAGGCAGCTTCTACTGGCATTTCAAGGACCGCTCCGATTTGCTGGAAGCTATTCTCGAGGAATGGGAGACACGGCAAAGCGACTGGAATACCGAGGGAGAAAGCGTGTCAAACCCGGTGGAGCGCTGGGCGAGACTCTTCGAGCTTTTCGCGCAGCCCGCCTACGCTCGTTTGGAAATGGCAATCTCGTCGTGGGCGAGAGTGGATGAGAAAGTAGCGCTGCGCGTCGCGAATGCGGATCGAAAGCGCATCGCCTACCTGTCGAGGGTTTTCCAGGAAATCGGATTTACCGCAAACCAAGCGGCAGAGTGGGCAAATGCGGCAATGTTTCTCTACCTTGGCTGGATGGATCGCATGGCGCGGGATATCCGTCAGAAAGAATCGCAGCCCGCGCTCGCTGAACTGCTCTCCCGTTTCGTCCTGGCGGCATCTGCCCTGGCAAGCCAGGAAGCTCTCCAGTCCAGGTAGGAACAAGGTATAATTATCGGCGCATGCGCAGCGCATCCCGTGAAACCGCTGGCCCCTTTTCCCCACACGAATGAAATCGCCTTCCCCCTTGGATAACGCTGAACGCACCCTGCTTGTCGGAGTGGGACTTAAGCAGCCGAAAAGCAGGGGTGGCGGGAGTGGCGCGCTCGAACGGCAATCTCTGGCCGAGCTTGACGAGTTGGCGCGGAGCGCTGGCGCCCGCATCGTCGGCACGCGGCTGCAGATGCGCGACTCGCTGGACCCGGCGACGCTCCTTGGCAGCGGCGCGCTTGCGGAGTTGCAAGGAGAAGCGGAGCGGGTTGACGCCGGACTGGTTATCTTCGATCGCAATCTCTCGCCGTCACAGCATCGAAATTTGGAGCGCGGAATGGGCTGCCGCGTCGTCGATCGCACGCAGCTCATCTTGGATATTTTTGCGCGCCACGCGCAGAGCCGCGAGGGTCAGCTTCAAGTGGAACTTGCGCAGCTCAATTACTTGCTGCCTCGGCTGGCCGGCACATCGCGCGAACTCTCCCGATTGGGCGGCGGCATCGGAACGCGAGGCCCCGGCGAGCAGAAACTCGAAACCGACCGCCGGCGCATTCGCGACCGCATCGGTAAAATCGCGCAAGCCATCGAAGTGGTGCGCCGGCAACGCGCGCTGCGCCGCCGCGCGCGCCAGGGAGTCCCGCTGGGCACGGTCGCGCTGGTCGGCTACACCAACGCAGGCAAATCGACATTGTTCAATGCGCTCACGCATGCGGAAGTGCTGACCTCGCCGAAAATGTTTGCAACCCTCGACCCGACAATTCGCTCGCTGCGCTTGCCTTCGCGCCGCCGCGTGTTGCTTTCCGACACGGTCGGTTTCATTCGCGACTTGCCGCCGGGGTTGATTGCGGCGTTTCGCGCGACGCTCGAGGAAGTGCAAGAGGCTGCGGTAATTCTGCAGGTCACCGACGTTTCCCATGCGCTGCACGCCGAGCAAGACGCGGAAGTGGAAAAAGTGCTGGCGGACCTCGGCGCCGCGGACCGTCGCCGCCTGCGCGTGTTCAACAAGATTGACCGCCTTGCCCCGGCGGAACTCGAAGTTTTGCGCGAAGCGTGCGGGCATGGCGCTTCTTCGGCCGAAAATCCGCGCGACAGAGTTCTTGTTTCGGCTCAGACGGGCGCGGGACTCGAAGAACTGATCGGTCACATCGATCAAGCCATGCCGGTTGATCCGATTGTGGAGCGCCGCTTGATTGTGCCAATGGCCAACGGCCGGGAACTCGCCATGATTTACGCCTGCGGCCGTGTGCTGAATTCAGAAGTGCTTGATGGCCACATGCGGCTGCGAGCGGAGGTGCCTGCATCCCTTGCCGCTCGCTTGGAGCCGTTCGCTTCAGGGAAAAAAGGGTGATTTTCCGCTAAAACTGGCCACTTCATGCGCTTAGCAACAGTCTATCTCGCCGCGACTGCTATTTACCGTTTGGTTTTTATGTGCCTTGGACTTGTGCAAATTG
Source organism: Candidatus Acidiferrales bacterium (assembly GCA_049787175.1). Classification (GTDB taxonomy): domain Bacteria; phylum Acidobacteriota; class Terriglobia; order Acidiferrales; family UBA7541; genus DAHUXN01. Next base: position 21,523 of record JBAQYT010000048.1, read on the forward strand.
CGATAGGCCACAGATGTACTATGCGGGACGATGGCGAATGTCTCGCGTGGGGTCGGAATCGATATAGGCTGCTTGTTTTGTTAGTGATACCGGCCATTGCCGGCAGACTTCGATGTGCATGGCTGGTCCGATCTCCCTCGTTTGCAGGTTCTTAGACGGCCTAATTTCCACAGCAATTTCCACAGTCGACGCACGGTAAGTAGGCCGCCTGAAACTAGCCATGTAATATACCTCTAAGTAAACTCACTTGTTTTCCGAGGCTGACCTAGGGCGGTTATTCTCGATGGGGCAAGCGCTTTGGTAATGGGTCAGTTTGAATTTTGACTCTTTGTGTCACGATCAAGAAAATTCAAACTGACCCATCATCGCAGCTTTGGCCAGATTGACTCCGTCACACGGGAGCACTATAGTGGCGCTATCTCCCGTCCCTCAGCGGCGAAGGAGTCGCACGGCCGAGGCCGAACATGAATCTTCCAAACAGCCTGACTATCCTCCGCATCTTCTTCGTGCCGCTGCTCGTGGTGGTTCTCTTAACCCAACAGCCCAACTGGGATTTCTGGGGCCTGTCCGTGCATTTCGAGATTTGGGGTGTATTGATTTTGCTGGCTGCGGCGGCCACGGATGCCGCCGATGGCTACTTCGCGCGGAAACGCTCGGAGATTACCACTCTTGGAATATTGCTCGACCCTATTGCCGATAAACTCTTGATTTCCGCCGCGTTTATTTCTTTGGTGGCGATGGGACTGGTTCCGGCGTGGATGGTGGTCATCATCATCGGACGAGAGTTCATCGTGATGGGTTTGCGGAACATTGCGTCGGCCGAAGGGCTGGTGATTCCGGCATCAGCGCTCGGCAAGACCAAGTTATTTCTGCAAGTGCTCGCCGGGTGCATCGTGATTTATTCCGCCAGGCACGCGGGCATAAAACTGCTCGCGACAGTTCTGCTCTGGCTGGTGGTCATCAGCGCGGTGGTGTCCGCGGTCCATTACTTCCTGATGTTTTGGAGCCAGGTGGACGACCGATTCAAGCGGCGCCAGAGCATTCCGCGGGCTATCGATCCGAAGAAAAATCCTCAAGATGTTCCCACTCCGTAACGACGAGAAGCGCGCACTGCTGCAAATCGCGAGAAGAGCTATCGAGTCTGCGTTGACGCACGGCGCGACGCCCGACGTTTCACACGCTGCGGGAAATCTAGCGGCGCTGCGTGGGGCGTTTGTCACGTTGAGGCGGCGCGGACGCTTGCGCGGATGCATCGGCCGCGTGGCTTCTGACGAGCCGCTTGCCATTGTCATTGCCGAATGCGCCGTGTCCGCGGCCACAGGCGATCCACGATTTCCTCGATTGGAGGCCGGGGAGATGCGCGAACTGCAAATTGAGTTGTCAGTTCTTTCCTGCGCTCAACGAGCAGCGCCTGAAGAGGTCCAACCGGGAATTCACGGCCTGGTTATTTCACAAGGAGACCAGCGGGGCGTCCTTCTGCCGCAGGTGGCTGCGGAGCGGCGCTGGTCGCGGGAGCGCTTCTTGGAAGAGACGTGCGAGAAGGCGGGACTTGCCGCAGACGCATGGCAAAGCCCGGACACGCGCATCGAGATTTTCACTGCCGAGGATTTTTCCGAAGCGGATGGCGCGGCGTCGTCAGACGAAAATGACTCCGCCGCGAGCGCAGACGCCTATTCGAGTTCGCAATAGTCGCCGCCGTAGATTTCCCGCAGGCTAAGGGTGATCAACACCGTCGATGCATTTGGCGTGGAGCGCAGAACGACTCCCTCGCCCAGCACCTCACGCGGCAGATCTTTCTCCGAGTAATGGCCAGGCGCGGCGCCGAAACCGTAAACTTCGGTCCCCATATTCGGCGTCTGGTAGATGTTGCTGTCGCCATTGTTCTGGTAGCGAAAGATCCGGAAATAATCCCCAACCTTCACGCCTTGATTGCTTCCCAGATTGACGTACACGATATCGTTTGTCCCCGACGTACTCCGGTAGGCCTTGCCGGTGACAATCATCGCCCTTTTCTTCCCACTCGGAGGGGCGAAGCGGTCGAAATTGGCTTCCGACTTCAGCTCCGGCACCGGACGCTCGGCAAACGGCTCAACAAGGTCTCCTCGCTGCATGAATTCGCAAGAATTTGTTACTTGAGCAATCGAAGTATTCTGATAAGCCACAAGCACTTTTAGGCGACCCTCGTCTTCCCACATCTGCCCCATGGCCTTCAACAACTTGGTCTGCGCCCCAAACCACGGGGCGTCCATGTAGTCGGACACCGGGCGCATCACCGTAAAGACGTCACCGGCCTTTACCCCCTTGTTCGATCCTTGGTTGAGGTAGACAATGTCGCCTTCGTCGAAGGTGATCTTATAAAGCGACTGCTCGCCGGAGACGATTGCCGCGCTTCGAGACACGGGCCTGGTCGTCACCATTCCGGAGCAGTAGACGTCTCGCTGGGTGGTCAGGGGCAATGGCGCGTTTTGCTGTTGCTGCCCCCACGCGACAACGGGTAAGAGTAGAAAAGATAATGCCACGATCAGGATATTCCTACGCATCTCGATCACTCCTTCGTTTGGAAATCGCGTCGTAATCCCCGCCCATAGCCAGGCGAGCGGCCCGATGACTTGACCGTAGCAAAGCTGCGAGGGAGGGTCAAGGCACTGTCCCATTGCGTTTAACGTATCGGGTAACGCATCCTAAGCCTGTACGTAAGAACAGGATGGCAAGAGCGCTTATCTTCGGGAAAAACTGTATCTGCGGCGTGGTCGCCGCGAGGACCGCGGAGGATGCCCGGCGGCAACTCCGCCGCGCGATGCGCTATACCGATACGGTTGAGCTGCGTTTGGACTGGCTCGCGAACACCGGAGAGATCCAACGGTTCCTTGCGCTGCTGAAAAAAACGCGCATCCCGCGCCGCGCGGCGATGATCGCGACCTGCCGACGTCGCGAAGCAGGCGGCAGGTTCCTGGGCGCAGTTGCGGCGCAGCTTTCCCTGCTGCGTTCGGCGATGAATGCTGGCTGCAACTGGATTGATTTGGAAATCGAAAGCGCCGGCGCGATTCCCGCGTTCGCTCTCGATCTGTACACTTCAAGCGCGAAGCGCATTGTTTCCTATCATGATTTTCGCAGGACGCCGAATCCGCCGCGTTTGGCGCGCATCATGCGCCGCATGAAACAAATCGGCGAAGACGCAGGCTGCGATGCCATCAAAATTGCCACGCAGTGCGATTCTCTCGGCGACAGCCTGCGGCTTTTCGCGCTGGCGCGCCAACACGCGAATGTCATTGCTGTGCCTATGGGAGATCTGGCCACGCCCACTCGCATCCTTGCGCCGCGCCTGGGCAGCGCTCTCTTGTACGCGCCCGTTGACGAGGCCACCGCGCCGGGGCAAATTCCACTCGGGGAATTGCATGAGCTGTATCGGGGCGGCAAGGTGACCCGTCACACGCGCGTTTACGGAGTCATTGGGAACCCCATCGCGCATTCGCTTTCCCCGGTGCTTCATAATGCGGGATTCCGCGCGCGAAAAATCGACGCGGTTTACCTTCCTTTTCGCGTGCTCGAATTGAGGGATTTCTTGCAAGCCGTCGAGCCTCTCGGAATCGCCGGCTTCAGCGTCACTCTGCCGTACAAAGAACAGATCCTCGCGCATCTGGACCACATCGACGCACCCGCTCAGTCGATAGGCGCGGCCAATACCGTGGTGGTTAAGGCCCACGGGAAGCTCTTCGGATACAATACAGATTCCCTGGGACTGCTTCGCGCCCTGGAGGGGCGATTGTCGCCGCGGGGCAGCCGCGTGTTGATTCTCGGCGCGGGAGGCGTTGCGCGAGCCGCGGCATTCGCGCTGGCCAAAGCAGGCGCTTGGGTTTCGATCTGTTCGCGTCGGCCGGAGAAGGCGCGTCAACTCGCCCGTGCCGTGAAGGGAGAACCGGCGCCGCGGGCGGCGCTGCGGAAAGAATCGTTTGACGCCATTATCAACGCAACACCGGTGGGCATGCATCCGCGCGAAGATGAATCTCCCATCGCGCCGCAGGAACTGAACTGCCGTCTCGCGTTCGACACGGTTTATCGCCCGCGAAAAACGAGTTTCTTGCGGCTGGCGGGAAAACGCGGCATCGAAACGGTATCGGGCCTGGAAATGTTCTTGGCGCAGGGCATCGCGCAGTGGGAGATTTGGACCGGCCAAGCTGCGCCGGTGGCAGCGATGCGCCGCGCCGTGCTCGAAGCTGCGCGGCGCGCCGAAGCGAAAAAATGAGCAAGAAAAAATAATGATCGAGCCCGGCTTCAACACATTTCGCAAGCTCGCCCGCAAGGGCAACTTCGTCCCGGTCTACGAAACGATGACCGCGGATTTGCTCACGCCCGTGGCCGCGTATCTCAAGCTCGCGCGGACGGCGAGTTATTCCTGTTTGCTCGAGAGCGTCGAAGGCGGCGAAAACATTGCCCGCTACACATTCCTGGGCGTCGACCCCGCCGAAGTATTTCGCTCTCGCGGGCGCTCCTGCGTCATCGAAACGGCGGAAGGCCGCGAGGCCATCGACGGCAATCCCATCGACGTGCTGCGCAGGCGCATGAAGCGCTACCGTCCGGTGCGCATTGCTGGCCTTCCACCGCTGGTTGGCGGCGCCATCGGATATTTTGCGTATGACATGGTCCGCCTGGTGGAGCGCATTCCGTCGAGCGGCGAAGACGAACTCAAACTTGACGACGCCGTGCTGATGTTTTTTCACGGGCTCGTCGCGTTCGATCACGTGCAACACCGCGTGTGGATCGTGCGGAATGTGTTCACCGATGGGCCGGGAAGTTTGCGCGCCAAATACGACGCGGCCTCACGCGAAATCGCGCGCATTCGCCGCAAGCTTGAACAGCCTCTCCCGAAGCTGCCGAAGAACGGCAATCGCGCGCCGCTGCGCTTTACTTTGAACTTCACGAAATCGAAATACATGGCGGCGGTCACGCGCGCCAAGGAATACATACGCGCCGGCGATATTTTTCAGGTTGTGCCCAGCCAGAGATTTTCCGCGCGCACTTCCGGCGACCCGTTCGAAATCTATCGCGCGCTGCGCGTCGTGAACCCCTCGCCGTATCTTTATTTTTTGCGCCTCGACGATGTGTCCGTGGTCGGCAGCTCGCCGGAGATGCTCGTGAAAGTGCAGGGCCGCGACGCGTTTTATCGTCCCATCGCGGGAACGCTTCCGCGCGGCCGGGATGCCCAGGAGGATCAATCCCTCGAAAAAAAACTTCTCGCCGATCCCAAGGAGCGCGCCGAACACATCATGCTGGTCGATCTGGGCCGCAACGATCTCGGCCGCGTTTGCGAATACGGCACCGTGAAAGTGGAGCGCCTGATGTTCGTCGAGCGCTACTCCCACGTAATGCACCTGGTTTCGAGTTTGCGCGGCAAGCTCCGCGAAAATGTCGACTGCCTGGACGCGCTGATGGCCTGTTTTCCCGCCGGTACGCTCAGCGGCGCGCCGAAAATTCGCGCCATGGAAATCATCGACGAGCTCGAACCGTCGCGGCGCGGAATTTATGCCGGGGCGATTCTGTATCTCGATTTTTCCGGCAATGTGGATTCCTGCATCGGGCTGCGCACGCTGGTCGCCAAGGACGGCAAAGTTCATATCCAGGCGGGCGGCGGCGTGGTCGCCGATTCCGTTCCGGCGAAGGAGTATCAGGAGACGCTCAACAAAGCGCGCGCGGTGATGGTTGCCGCCGAGATCGCGCATAGCGGAAAGCAGCGCCCGCGATGAAGGCTCGCATCAAAGGTTTTCGCCAATGATTCTGCTGCTCGACAACTACGACTCGTTCACCTACAACCTGGCGCAGTATCTCGGCCAGTTGGGGCAGCAGCTCGAAGTGCGCCGCAACGACGAAATCACTCTCGACGAAATCGAGCGCATGCGTCCCGAGCGCATCATCATTTCGCCGGGTCCGTGTACGCCGCGCGAAGCAGGCCTGAGCGTCCCCATCGTCCAGCGGTTTGCCGGCAAAATTCCCATTCTCGGTGTTTGCCTCGGCCATCAAGCCATCGGCGACGCGTTCGGCGGGAAAATCGTCCGCGCGAAAAAAATCATGCACGGAAAAACCAGCAAAATTCACCACGACGGCAAAACCGTATTTCGCGACCTGCCGCAGGATTTCGAAGCCACGCGCTACCATTCGCTCATCGTCGAACGCCGCTCCCTCCCGCGCTGCCTGGAAATCTCCGCCGAAACGTCCGACGGCGTCATCATGGGCCTCCGCCACCGCCAATTTCCCGTCGAAGGCGTTCAGTTCCACCCCGAGTCCGTCCTCACCGGCGAAGGTTTCCACCTGCTCAAAAATTTCCTCGCGCTCTGACGTGTCATCGGGCGACTAGGACCGACGGCAGAAACGGTTCGTTCGCGCATCGCTTCCAGGTTTTGGGTTGAGCTTGAGATTTTCGAGCTGTTGAAATACTCGGTCGTAAAAGGGTTTAGTCCTCGTTACAACGCTCACGAACGAATCGTGACTTACATGTAGGAAGAAGTCACCTATGCCGTATGACCAGGTCGGCAGGTAATAACAGTCCCACGCGAATACCATTGGCTGTAATAGCATCCCAATGGCATCAGGAAGTTCATCGGCCCGGAATTGGTGGCCGGGAGCCGCCTCGAATGATTTTGGTTGACCAGCGGCCGCATTCATTCGCTCGACGATGCGATACCCGACGCCTTCATCAAACAAGGGCCAAACGCCCCAGTTCGTGAGCCAAATCAATGCGCCATCGAAATCGCGGTCTTCATAGCCAATCGTTGCAACACAATGTACGAAGAAAGGGAGTTGCTCAAGCTTTGTCGGATACTCCACGTCGATGCAAGCGGCCTCGGGATGCGTGAAGAACAGTTCGTCTTTATCAGCATGGACATAATCAGAGTCATTCTGAAACTTCTCAAATACCTTGAGCCGCTCTGCCACTTCTCCCGCACTTAGGACCTCCATCTGTAGATCTCCTCGACGCCGTCAATGCGGCGCAAACCCTTTCGATAGCGCTTGTCAAAGATTACTTCCACTGCAGTCCCGCCAAAATCTCTCCGTAAATCTCCATGCCTTTCCACAAATTCCCAATTCGCAAATTCTCATTCGGACTGTGCTGATTGTCGTCGAAATTCGCGATGGGCACGCCGACCACCGGCAACTTCAGGTCCGCGAAGATGTACATCGGCACGCTGCCGCCGAGCAGCGGCAATTTCACGGCAGGCTCGCCCGTGCCTTCATCCACCGCGCGCATCAGAGCCTGCGACACCGGCAAATCCATCGCCGTGCGCGTCGACGGATACCCGTGGTCGTGCGTCACTTCTGCGATGCGCGCGTGCTTCAGTCGCTCGGTCATCGTCGGCTCGCGGTCAATCACGTAATACCCCTGCTTGCGAATGTGCGCCACCAGCCGGTCGAACTCCTGCTCCGGCCCCGCATTTTTCACCAGACGCATGTCCAGCGAAGCCGTTGCCTCGTCCGGAATAATCGTTTTGGCCTGCGCGCCGGTCCAGCCACTTTCGAGGCCATCGATATTCAGCGAGGGCTCGTTTAGCAATTCGAGCAGCTTTTTTCCGCCGCCATCCGGCGCGGCCAATCCAAAAGCGCGTAAGAGCTTCGCGTCATTGTCGGGCGCCTCGGCGATGGCTTTGCGCTCCGCCGGGCCGAGCGGAACAACATTGTCATAGAAGCCGGAAACCAGAACGCGGCCGTCCGAGCTTTTCATGGTTGCGAGCAATTGCGCGAGGCGCATCGCTGGATTCGGCGCCCAGTTGCCATAATGTCCGCTGTGCAGCGGATGCAGCGGCCCAAACACTGTCAGCCGCACCGAAATCACGCCGCGATTGCCGAAGAAAATCAGTGGCCGCCCGCTTTGGTCAATCGGCCCATCGGCGGTGATCAGCACGTCGCCGGTGAAAAGCTTCTTGTGCGCATCGACGGTCGCTTCCAGATGCGGCGAACTGTCCTCCTCCTCGCCTTCAAAAATCACTTTCAGGTTCACCGCCATGGGAATGTTGTTCGCGTGCAGCGCGTCGACTGCGGTTAAGATACCGATGATCGGAGCCTTGTCGTCCCCGCTCGCACGCGCGTAAATTCGCCAATCGTCCTTGTAACTATCCGGCTTGTCAGGGAAGGGAATCAGTTTGCCGCCCGCGTCGATGGAATCCGTGCGCAGCGCCGGCACAAAGGGCTTGGTGTCGATCCATTTCGACGCATCAACCGGCTGGCCATCGTAGTGCGCGTAAAAAAGAATGGTGTGCTTCGCGCCGGGCGAATCGAGTTCGCCGAAAACCACCGGCCCGCGCCCTTCGGCGGTGGGCAGCTCTTGCACCTGAAAGCCGCGCGACTTCAGCATCGTTTCAATCTGCACGGCGTTGCGCTGAATGTTCGGCGCGTCCGACGCCACGTCAGGAAT
>JBAQYT010000055.1:0-22760 GCA_049787175.1 Candidatus Acidiferrales bacterium
CTTCCTCGATGCGTCGTAAGGACCATCCGAGCTTCCCTAGTGCGATAACTTGTTGTTTCTTTTCCTCGCTCAAGACGTTGCTCATGCTGAGGGAGCCTATAAGGGCTCCTCTCTGAGTCAATGTCCTTGGGCTTTTCCTATGGCCGGTTTTCAGCCGACCCTACATGGCCGGTTTTGGGTGACCCCTGAGGGTGTGGTGCGCCCGCACTTTTCACACGGATTGCCATCCTGTGCGTGAAGACAGCGCCAACACACTCTCAGCTTCCAGCGTCCGCGAACCTGATGCGGCCCGTAGCGATTTTCGCGCGGTAGTTAGGCGACGAGAAGCCATATTAGTTTCAGAAATAGAGCGCCGCGTAGCCTGAAAGGGCAGCTACGCGAACGTGCGTGGCTCACGGAGAAAGGATGCTCATTCCCACGATGTGTCATGGGCGAGACTGACGAAAGGTGCGCTTGCGGCATACGAGAATAACTGGACTCTTCGGACCATTGAAAGCATCTGACCGAGCACAACTCGAACAGCGCTTTCAACCGCTCCTAAACGACGCTTCAAACCGTCCGTCTCTCGTCGTCGGCTTACAAGACACACAATTGTCTGGTGACATTGCATCGCCAGTAACTTCTGAGATGCTTGCTTTGGCGGACGAGGCTCAAACTTCTGGCACTGTCTGCTTCGACACCTTCTACAACTATTTTACCGATGAAGAGATCACTTATGTGGACATCGAAGCAAAAATCGAGAAGACGGCTCTTCCGCCTCGTAGAAGGCGAGATTCGGTGAGCAGTAGATGATACTTCCGATCCCGCTCCCTATAACTTTGTCTAGCGCCTTTCGCAAATCGATAATTACACCGTCAAGTTCTTCTGAGATGACGTAACATTTTGCCGGCGCACCAATGTCGCGGAGCAAGGTGAAAACCTGTTCGGGTGTTTGGGTGCCCTTAGCAAGCGGATGCGTGCAGCTAGGGTTCAGTTCGAGATTATGAGCCAAGCTTTGCAGGAATTTGGCGCGTCCCTTTCGTGAAGAGACCAAAGACAGATAGCGGCTGCGGCGGGGTTTGAGTATGAACGCTTTAATGATCTGTTCTTCCGATGAGCTGCCACTGTTCTCGTCCCGAGGCGGATCGACAGATATCATCCTGACGCTGCATGATATCTATGAGAGAGTGATTGCGCAAGCTGCGGGACAGCCATTCGTGACACAACCTCATATTCCTGCAGCCATTCTCTGGAAGCACAGCGAACACTGCCTGTCTGAAATATGTGACAGGTCGAGGTCTGCAGAACGAGAAAGAAAGAATGTCACGAAATTGTCACAGTAAACCGCATAAAACAGGCAAAAACCAGCAAACTCCAAAAAACTGAAATTCGCTGTATCTGACGGCTGGCAAAGGAATTTAGTTGGATTTTCCGTCAGTTAACAAAACGGCGATAGCGTTTCAAGACCGCCGGTTTCAACCACTCACCCACCCCTCCGATTAAGCGAAGTAGGAATTGTAACGTGCAACGGCGTCCAGAGATATTTCAAAAGCGGACAACGGCGGAGGGGCGAGGGCCCCGCACGATGCGCGCAGGCAGGAAAATGATGGCACGAATTAAATCAAGTGTACCGGTCACGGCAATCCCCACCAAACGGAACGGAAGCAAGATAAGCCAAACAATGGGATAGACCACCAGAGCTAGCAACGCCAACGGCCAGCACATCACCAGCAAAATGCACCACAAAAGAAAAGTGGCCATCACAGATCCTCTCTGCCGACTATCTATCGATACGAAGTGGCGCACGACTTGGTTCCGTGCTGGCACTCTGGCGCGCATGCAGCGCGTAGACTTCGATTCCGCCGCGCTTCATCATAATGTTTCATCCAGCGAAATATTCTGGATTATCTTGTTCAGTTCCGCTTGCGCTTGGTCGTCTTTCGTTTGCAGGTCCGCGGCTTGCTTTTGCAACACATCGAGCTGGGTTTCCTGACTCGCCAGTTGCTGCGTGTAGCGTTCCGTGAGCGCGCGCTCTTCGGGGCTGCCCTTTAGCGCTTTCATATTTTCGCGAATGCGCTGCTGGTCGTCGTAAATTGCTTGCTTCTCGTCGCCAATCCGTGAAATTTGATCTTCCAAATCGGCGACGACATTTTTCTGCGCGACAATTTTGCGCAGCGCCGCTTCAACGTCTGCATTGATGGACTTTTGCCGCAGGAACAAACCGATCTGATCGTCGGTCAGATTGGAAAGCTCGTACTTCGTTTCGAGCGGCTCGCTCTCCATCACTTCGAGAGTTGATGTCTGCTTCGGCTGCACATCAACGCGAAAGCGATACACATTGGAAGTTGTTTCTTCCGGCTTCGGTGCGCCCTTCGCGAGCGTCCAGCCCACGCGCAAAGGATGCTCGATCAAGACCGCGCGCGGCGCGGTATCGTCATCCCGTATGGTGTATGTCGCGCTTTGGCGCAGCTCGCGCATCTGGATCAGCACGCCGCGGAAAATGCGCACGCGCGTCACGTTCTGCGGCTGGCTGTCGATTTTTTCGTCCACGCGCACGCCTAAATCCACCGCATAAGAGATCAAGCGTTTTTCATTGGCCTTAATGGGATCGGTGAGACCTTCGCCCGCGAACGCGTTATCCTCCAGAACCGTGAAACTGCCGCCGTCAAGAGTCAATGGGCTGGAATTCGTCAGCCAAAGAGCGCGCAAAGGGCGCGAAGAACCAAGCGAACTGTTCCACAGCGAGACTTTTTCTGCGGCAAGGTGAACCTGCAGAATCGGAACCAGCGCTGACTCATTCTTGTGAATGGTCACGCGATCTTTCAATTTGTATTCGAACAAATCGCCGAGACTCGCGCCCTGCGCAGCGGCGGCCATACTTTGCCGCGCCTCTTTGAGCAACGCGTCTGTCGGCAATCCGCCCGCGATACCACCTATCACTCCTCCGGCCACGCCTGCTCGAAGTCGCCCACGAGCGGAGGAACCAACTCCCGTACCGCTTCCTAACTCGCCTCCAGAGCCAGCTGTGCCTGATTCGCTGGCGACGGAAGCGTTCATAGTTTCAAGAGCAGAAGCAGCAGGCGCCGACACTTCCACAGTTTGACTGACGCTACCGACTCGCAGCGTCACGTTCTGAGTCTGCTCGCCGCCCCCGCCCAACGAAACATCCTGCAGAACTGTTTTTGCAAACCCCGCTTGCGTGAATTCAACGCGGTAGCTTGCTGCAGGAAGAGCGGCGAATTCATATTTGCCTTGGTTGTCGGTCGAGGTCGTCGCGAGCGGCTCCCCACTGACAGAAAAAATCTGCACCTGCGCGTTGGGCACGACGGCGCCGCTCGGATCCGTCACCACTCCTGACAGACCGCCAGTTCCACCCATCATCGCGCCTTCGTGCGTTTGCGGCGTCAGTTCGACGCTTTGCGGAAGCGGAACCACGGGACGGCGCGCGTAGTAGGGCTGCGACAATTGTTGAATAAAAGATTGCGGCGCGCCGGCAACGAGCGAAAGGTCAACGTCATTCCAATCTTCACCCGTTGTGTTGTCGACGATGGCCCATCCCTGGAGCAGTGGCTGCTCACTTGCCTTTGACGGAAGCACGATGCGATAGGTGGTTTTCCAGATGGGTACTTCGCTGACGTAGCTGACGTAAAGCTGCCGCTCACCCGTGCCCGCGGTGGAAATGGTCATGCGGCGCAAATCCTGCTGATGCATCGATGCGAGCAAAGACAAATAGCGGCTCACGTCTTGATTCACTTCCGGATCGGCAACGCGCACTTGAACTGCAGGCGTGACTTCCACAGTGTGCATCTCTCCGGCATCGCCGACAATTGTGGCGAGGTCGACTTCCAGAGTGGTCCCACCGCTCACGCGCGTCTTACGCTCCACACTCAAGAGCCTTCCGGCGATGACGCTATTTCCATTGCGAATCTCCAGGCGCGTGCCGCGAAGTGCTGCGAGAAATTTCGAGAGATCGGTATTTTCTCCCAGCGGCAAGCCAAGAGTCTCGAGGCGCTGCGTGAAAGGAGCTTCGGAGTTGTAATCGATTCCAGTGATACGGCCGCCATTCAAATCGAGCACGGTCAGAGATTGCAGCACGTCGTTCAATTGGCCGCTGCTGAAATCCACGCGAACAGCCTCGTCTCCCTGTATGCGGCCCAAATGCTCGAAGTAGCCGACGCCTCCTTTGTAGAGGATAACGCGGCGGACGGGGAGGTTTGTCACAACTGCATTGGAATTTCCTCCGGCCGCGCTCGAGAATTGCGCACGCGTCGGTTGTGCGGAATTCTTCGAAGTTCGTGGAGTTGCGGGATGCGTTTGCGCCGCGCCCACTGGCGCACTCAACAGCAAACAGAACAGAGCAACACAGTTTCGGTGCATGGCTCCTCCAGTTTTACGTTAGGAGAATCACCATCATTGCACGCCGACTGCTTAACGGTTCTGCTCAGCGCCCATCCGGAGACGCGCATAGCATTGCAGATACAGACACCAACACAAGCACAAAAGTTGCTTAATGCCAGACGTTATTTTATACGAACCGCGCAAAAAGAACGGGTTCAATTCGCGGAGGATTTGCGTGAAGAGGACGGCTGGCGGCGGGCATCGGGATCGGAAAATTCCAGGCCCCAAAAATGCGGAGCGGGCGAGAGAAATTCCAGGCCGACACGCTGGCCTCTATCGGAAACGTCTCCCAGATAAACGACGCGGCACTCCTGTTCCTCATCGGTGACGGGATTGATGATCTGCACTTGCCCGCCGAGTTCCACCGTTTCATTCAGATAAATAAGGCCGCCTTGTGCATTCACGACGATCGTTTGGCAAGACTCGCGGAATTTGTGGCCATCGGGGTCGAGGCCGCGCACTTGCACGCTGATGCGCTGAAACACGCGAGAACTGCGGCGCTTCTCATCATTTGCTGTAGACATCGTCCATTTATCGTGCATCAAGCGCGGATTCGAGTCAACTGAATCAAATGTTGCTTTCCGCTTGCTGCAACCCATGGAGACTCGTACAATGCGTGTTTCTCGATCGTGTGAAACGTGTCTTGTGAGCTGCGCTCAAAGAGAGGATGGCCTGGGGAATGGATTTCCTCGACTACATCGAGAGTCACTGTGACGCCAATCTGAACGAGCTCAAAGAATTTCTCCGCATTCCAAGCGTCAGCACAAAGAGCGAACACAAAGCGGATATCGAGCGCACTGCCAAGTGGGTGGCGGACCGGCTGCGGGATGCCGGCTTCGCAAACGTCGAGATCGTTCCCACCAAGTTGCATCCGTTGGTGTTGGCCAATTCCCTGGAAGCACCGGGCAAACCGACGATTCTCTTCTACGGACATTACGATGTGCAGCCAGCGGAGCCGCTCGAATTGTGGACTTCGCCCGCTTTTGAACCCACGGTACGCGATGGAAAACTCTACGGCCGAGGCACGGCAGACGATAAGGGCCAAGTACACATTCATTTGAAGGCGCTGGAGGCGCTGAAAAAATCGCAGGGCAAGCTGCCGATCAATATAAAGGTGATTATCGAAGGAGAAGAGGAAGTCGGGAGCGTTAGCCTTTGGGACTTTGTCGCGCGAAATAGGGAGCGGCTGAAGGCTGATGCGCTTATTGTGTCCGACACGTCCATGCTGGCGCCGGGAGTGCCCTCGGTGACCTACGGGCTTCGCGGTCTCAACTATTACCAGATAGAGGTCACCGGACCTGCGCAGGACCTTCACTCCGGGACCTTCGGCGGCGCGGTCCCCAATCCGATAACCATCCTGGCCGAAGCCATCGCCAAGTTGCACGACAAGAATTTGCGCGTGACGGTGCCGGGATTCTACAACGCAGTGGTCATCCCTTCGGCAAAAGAGCGAAAGGCGCTCAATTCCCTTCCCTGGAAAGAATCGGATTTTCGCAGGACGGCAGGCGCTCCGGGGCTGTGCGGCGAAAAAGGATTTACGACGTTGGAGCGCATCTGGTGCCGGCCGACTCTGGAGCTGAATGGAATCTGGGGCGGTTACACGGGTGAGGGCTCGAAGACAGTCATCCCCTCGAAAGCCTTCGCGAAAATCTCGACGCGGCTTGTGCCCAATCAAGATCCAGCGAAGGTTGCAAAGCAGGTCGAACGGCACATCCGCAAGCTCTTGCCAAAGAGCGTCCGTTGCAAGTTCGAAGTTCTCAGCACAGGTAAACCCTGGGTGTCGCCCTATACGCACCCCATCTTTCAAAACGCGATTCAGGCGCTACAGAAAGGATTTGGGAAAAAGGCTGTTTTCATCCGAGAGGGCGGATCCATCCCGTTTGTCACGCAAATGCACGATACATTCAAGGTACCGTGCGTCCTGATCGGATTCGGCCTGCCGGACGAGAACGCGCATGCTCCCGACGAGCACATCTTGCTGGAGAACTATTTCGGCGGAATCAAGTCCATCGCGATTTTCTATTCCAACTTGGCGCGAATTTAAAACACTAGTCCGCTGGCGCTGGACTGCGGCTGAATGGCATCCGTCAAAAACCCTGATTTTTCGCCTATTTTTCATCATTTTCGCTTGCGTTGGCCCGGCTGTACAGCTATAGTGCCCCCGTCCTCCCAGCAGGGAGTAACGCAAAATTCGCTTAACAAGAGGAGAAAGCAATACGATGGCAACCCCGATGAGCAAGTCCAAGATCATCGCGTATCTGTCCGAGAAGGTCAGCACGAAGGACAAACCGGTGTCAAAGAAGCAGACCGCATCATTTTTCGATGAACTGTTCAACCTCGCCGTGAAGGAATGCAAGAGCACAGGCAAGTTTGTGATTCCAGGCATCGGACGTGCGGTGAAGGCGCACCGCAAGGCGCGCATGGGACGCAATCCGGCAACTGGGGAAGCAATTAAGATTAAGGCCAAGACAGTTGTTCGTCTTCGCGCCGCCAAAGCGTTCAAAGACGCGGCTCTCAAGTAGGTCTCGGAAGTTCAGAGTTTCGCGACGACACCCCGGCGGCCCCTGGCCGAGCGCCAAGCACGGGGCGCTGGGGTGCTCGCTGCGTTTTCCTCGATGCTTGATTCCATGGATTATTGTCCCTTCCTCTATTTCTCGATTACCGCCGTCCGCGCTACCATCGCCATGAAATAATTCGATGACTTCACTCCTCGTGCGCGATAACTCCGGCCTTCTGACCGATCTTTACGAGCTGACAATGGCCGCTGGTTATTTCCAAAGCGGCTTCGAGGCTCGCGCCACTTTTGAGCTGTTCGTTCGTCAGCTTCCTCCGGAACGCAATTACCTTGTGGCGGCGGGACTCGAGCAGGCCCTCGATTTCTTGCAAAGTATGCGTTTCGCTCCAGACGAAATTGATTACCTTCGCCACGAGCCTGTGTTCCGTCACGTTCGTGGGGGATTCTTCGATTATTTGTCGCAATTCCATTTCACAGGCGAAGTTTGGGCCATTCCGGAAGGGTCGGTCATTTTCGCCAATGAGCCGATCCTGCGCGTGACGGCTCCGATCATTCAAGCGCAACTCGTCGAAACGCGCCTTCTCTCCGCCATCAACTTTCAAACGATGGTTGCCAGCCGCGCTGCGCGGCTCGTTACCGCGGCAGGAGGCAAACCGGTAGTAGAATTCGGCGCGCGACGCGCCCACGGGGCAGAAGCAGGGATCTTTGCGGCGCGTGCAGCTTGGATTGCAGGTTGCGCGGGGACCTCCAATGTCATTGCCGCCAAGACGTTCGGCATTCCTGCGTATGGGACGCAGGCGCATTCGTGGATTATGGCTTATGAAGACGAATCGGAGGCGTTTGCGCGCTTTCTCGACGTTTTCCCTGATCATGCGACCCTCCTCTTGGATACTTACAACGTTCGCGCGGCGCTCCGGAAAATTATCGCTGGGGGCCGCAAGCCGGCCGGCGTGCGGCTCGACAGCGGTGATATGGCGGCGGATAGCCGCTGGGTGCGGGCACAACTCGATCATGCCGGGTGGCATGACGTTCAGATTTTTGCCTCCGGCGACCTCGACGAGAAGAAGATTTCGACGCTCCTGCGTCGAGGCGCAAGAATCGACGCGTTTGGAGTGGGGAGCGCGCTGGTCGCGCCAGATGATGCGCGGAACCTCAGCATGATTTACAAATTGGTTGAGCTTGAACACACCGGAAAGACGCGGGGAACAATAAAACTTAGCGAAGCAAAAGCAACCTTCCCCGGACGAAAACAGGTATTTCGTTTTGTCAACGCCCGGGGAAAATGGAAAAGTGATTTGATCGGGCTCGAAGGCGAAGCTCATAAAGACGCCGAGGTTCTGTTGGCTCCGGTGATGCGAGCGGGCAAGCGAATCGCACCGGCCGAGCCTTTGAACGCGGCACGGCAGCGCTGCGTACAATCACTGAAGCGGCTTCCGTCGCGGCTGCTCTCGCCTGCTCCTGTAACCCCCTATCCTGTACGGCACAGCAAACCCCTCCAGAACCTGCTTCAGCAAGTTCGCCGCCGCATCCGTCAACGCGACTGACAATTTTCCGAGTCTAGTCTAACTATGCGATGGGCGAATTCGCTTGTCTGCAATCAAAAGGCTAAAATTGACATGGGTGAAAATATACATGGCTGCGGAGCTCAATCCTCGCGTGGTGCTTTGGGAAGTGGATACGCAGGCGGACTTCATGCTGCCCGGCGGCAAGCTGTACGTGCCGCGCGCGGAAACACGCATTCCGAACATGCGCCGGCTGGTCGATGCAGCGCGCGCCGGAAAAGCGTTTCTGATTTCGAGCACGGACCAGCACGCGCCGGATGACGTTGAGTTTCAGCGCTTCCCGCCGCATTGCGTGCGCGGCACGCCTGGGGCTGAAATCATTCCGGAATTGAACGTAGCGGAATCCGTACACATCAAAAAAAGCGGCGCTGCTGGCATCCCAGAAAATATCCCTCGCGTCCAGCAAATCGTTATCGAAAAACAGACCCTCGACGTGTTCGACAATCCCGCGACGGAGAAATTGCTGGCACAGTTCCCGCCGGATTGCGATTTCATTGTTTTCGGCGTGGTCACGGAATTCTGCGTACGGCTCGCGGCCAAAGGGCTGCTCGATCGCGGACGGCGCGTGGCGCTCGCGACGGATGCCATCGAGGCGCTTGACACGGAGGAAGGCAAGAAAACTCTGGATGAACTCGCGGGCCGCGGCGCGCAGCTCATTACTACAAACGACGCGCTTGCGCTGATCGAACGTTAATCGGGCGTTTCTCCGGCCGCCCCGCCTAGAGCGTCTTCACGTAGGCGATCAGGTCGCGAATCTGTTTCTCCTTCAGCGAATCGTGGAATCCCGGCATGTCCTTCCCTCCGCGTTCAATCACGCGCCGCAGATGGCCATCGTCTGCCGCCATGCCATTTTTGAACGTCCGCCGCTTCATCAATCCGGCGAGCCCCGGGCCGATTTTTTTCTCGCTGCTCGCACTGAAGTGGCACGCTTCACATTTCTGATCGTAAACCAGCTTGCCGCCGGCCAAATCAGCGTTGAAGCTCCTCGGGGGCTGCGCTGCGCGCGCCGCACTTTTCTGGCGAACAGCTATTGATGCCGTCGCCGCTAACACCACACACAAAATTATCGCCGTCCGCATCGCGCTTTCAACTCCGCAGAGTTTGACTCCGGCTGACCGCTATGTTACGAAGCATTTGCCGATGGCTCCTGACAAAGTCATGCGCGCCTGGGAGGTGCTGGAAGAAGCCTATCGCGCGCAAATGGACGGCGACTACGATCACGCCGCGGAGCTTTATCAGAAATCGCTGACGATTCATCCCACTGCCGAAGCACACACATTCCTGGGATGGACTTTGCACTTTCAGGGGAAGATCGAAGAAGCGATCGACGAATGCAAGCGCGCCATCGAAGTGGACCCGGATTTTGGCAATCCGTATAATGATATCGGCGCCTATCTGATCTCGCTGGGACGGCTTGATGAGGCCAAATCGTGGCTGGAACGTGCCATCGAGGCGCCGCGCTACGAGCCGCGCCACTTTCCGCATTACAACCTGGGCCGCATTTACGTGGCGAAAGGAATGCTCGCGTGCGCACGCCTGGAATTCCAGACCGCGCTGCGCATCGAGCCGAGATACGCGCTCGCTCAACAGGCGCTTGAGCACCTCCGCCGCATGGTCAATTGATTCCGTCGCGTACGTTCAGTCTGACTCCTGGCCTTGGTCATTTTGCCTCGGCGCTCGTTCTTCCTGGCTTAAACACCCGGTCGTAAATCAGCATAAAAATGACGCCTGCCACGCCGCAGCCCGTCACCACCCACCACATTTGCTGCGGCCGGTGCAGCACGTCGCCGAATTCATGTACCAGATATCCGCCCAGCGGCCCCGCGATAAAATATCCGATCGCGATCGGCAGGAAGGCATAGCCCATGTAAAGCCCCTGCTGACCCTCCGGCGCAAGCCGTGAAATATAGTCATAATAGCGCGCTGTTTGAGTAACCTCGCCCAATGCCAGTCCGATCAGGGTAATCACAACCGCGGGTGTCGAATCGTTGAACACCAAAATCAGCCACGTGAGGCTCGAAATCAGCAGGCCCAACGTCATCGCCGGAAACGCGCGCATCTTTCGCGTTAAATAGGCGACCAGGATCTGCACACAAATCACCGTCGTGGCATCGACGGTCAACAGCAGATCGACGTTCGCCTTCGGATTCACGTATCCGCGCAGAAAAAGCGGCAGGGAAACGTACTCCTGCCAGAAGACCACATAGAAGCTCGAAAAAATCACCAGGAACAGCACGAACTTGAAATTCCCTAGCACCACGAACATGTTCTTGATGGCCGCTCCAACAGTCGCCACTGCTTTCTCGCCGGATCGCCCCGGCTCGCGATAGAAAATCCACGTTGCAAAAAACATCAGCACGACGCTGAGCGCCGACACGCGAAATACGTTCTCAATCCCGATCCGCCGGCGCACCAGAAACGCCACTAGCGGGCCCAGCGCCCCGCCGATATTCACGATCGTGTAGTAAATCGAATATCCGATCGACCGCACGTTGTCGTTCGAGGCTCGCCCGGTCGTCCCTGCCACGCACGGCTTCACCACCGCCGGCCCCAGCGCCGGGACCATCAGGATGATCAGCACCAGCCAGTAAAGCGAAATCGTCTGCCGGATTGGCGCCATCCACGGAGCCGAAAGTGAGCCGAGCAGAAAATAGCCAAGGGTCATCACGGCGTACGCAAACATCAGCGCTCGCCGGAATCCGAAGCGATCCGCCAGCGTCCCTCCGAGTACCGGCAGGAACCACACCACGAACCCAAAAATCCCCATGAGCGCGCCAGTCTGCTCGACGGTCAGGTGCAAATTTTCGTGGAGGTAAATCGCCAGGACAGCCGTCGTCGCGTAATACGCTAGGCGCTCGAAGAGCTCGGTTCCGTTCGCCACCCAGAAAGCCGGCTCGAAACCTTCGCGAATTTCTTTAATCCGCTCGCTGAACGACAAGCCAACGCCTCCGCAAAACGTACGGTTCACGGGAACCGCGCGCGATTGTAACGGAAGTTCAGCCAAATCCCGCGTTTCTTTTCATATTCCTAGCGGCGCTTTCCGGCGTCGCGCGGCGTGTGCTAACATCACTCGTTTGGCAAACGCTGCTCATTCCGCTCATTGTCATTCCCGTCACCGAAGGCGAACTCTATTATGAAAGCCCTGCGCAAGACGCGTCCGGAACAGGGCGCGCAGCTCGAATCGGTCTCGGTTCCCACGTTTGGCCCATCTGACGTTCTGATTCGCGTTCGCGCGGCCTCGATCTGCGGCACCGACCTGCACATTTATCACTGGGACAAATGGTCCGCTTCGCGCATCCGGCCGCCCATGACCTTCGGCCACGAATTCTGCGGCACAGTGGAAAAAATCGGCGATGAGGTGAAATCGTTCAAGCCCGGCGATTTCGTCAGCGCGGAAATGCATGTGAATTGCGGACACTGCCGCGCCTGTCATGCAGGCCAGCCGCATCTCTGCCGCAACGTGAAAATCATTGGCATCGATGCAGATGGATGCTTCGCGGAATTCGTTCGCATTCCGGCGCGCAACGTCTGGAAAATCGATCCGGCGATTCCCGAGCATTACGCCGCGATTCTCGACCCTCTCGGCAATGCCGTTCACACCGTTCTTGCTGGAGAAATCGCAGGCCAAACGGTTGCGGTTACAGGCTGCGGGCCCATTGGTCTCATGTCCATCGCTGTGGCGCGTGCGTGCGGCTGTTCTACGATTTTCGCGACGGAAGTGAATGCGCACCGCCGCGTTCTGGCCAAGCAAATGGGCGCGGACGAAGTTTTCGATCCTCGTGCCGGCGACCCCGTCGCCAGCGTTCTCGAGGCCACGGACCGCGACGGGGTCGACGTCCTTCTCGAAATGAGCGGTAATCCCGCTGGGATTCGTCAGGGCTTTCAGATGCTGCGCCAGGGCGGGCGCGCTTCGCTGCTTGGCATTCCCAGCGAGCCGGTCACGTTGGATCTAGTGAGCGACGTCATTTTCAAAGGAGCCATCGTCCAAGGCATTTATGGACGCAAAATGTTCCAGACGTGGGAGCAAATGACTTCGCTGCTCAAAGCCGGACGCCTGAATCTGGAGCCATTGTTCAACGAACGCCTGCCGCTCGACCGTTTCGCGGAAGCATTCAAACTGCTCGAAACCGGCCAAGCCGGCAAAATCTTGTTCTATCCAAACGGCGTGGCGAAATAGTCTCATCCCTTTGTTTTTCCCTCTAACGTTCTGGACCCAATTGTCTATCTCGGATTGTTAGGCTGCCTTGGTTCTTTCTCCCGCAATTTTGCGGTATCGCTCCGCCCTGTTCCGTGTCCTATAATACCTACTTGCACTGCTCAGTCCTCTTACGCACCGAGGAGGGAATTATGGCAACACCATCGCCAATCACTTCCACGCGGCCTCAGACGCAGTATCTCCACGACGCGATGGAGGATTTGAAAACTCAGCATCTCCATTTTCGCTTGCGCATCCTGGAAGGCGAGCAGAAACCCATCGCCACCGTCGACGGCAAGGAAGTTATCAACCTCAGCTCGAACAATTACCTGGGGCTCACCACGCACCCCAAGCTGCGCCGCTCCGCGATAGACGCAATCCGTAATTACGGTGTCGGTTCCGGAGCGGTCCGCAGCATCGTCGGCACCATGAAGATTCACATGGAGCTCGAAGAGCAGATCGCGCGCTTCAAGGGCACCGAGGCCTGCGTCGTTTTTCAATCCGGCTTCACCGCCAATTCCGGCACTGTCTCCGCCGTTCTCGGCAAGGAAGATTTGATCATTTCGGACGAACTGAATCACGCCTCCATCATCGACGGCTGCCGGCTCTCAAAAGCCACCATCAAAGTTTTCAAGCACAAGGATGTCGCCGATTGCGAACGCATCCTCGAAGAGACCAAAGACTGGAGCGGACACAAACTGCTGATTACCGACGGAGTTTTCTCTATGGAGGGCGATATCGCGCCTTTGCCGCAACTCTGCGATTTGGCCGAGAAATACCATTGCATCATGATGGTGGACGACGCTCATTCCTCCGGCGTCCTTGGCCGCAATGGGCGCGGCACCGTGGATCATCTGGGCTGCCACGGGCGAGTGGATATTCAGGTTGGCACGCTCAGCAAAGCCATCGGATCGATTGGAGGCTACGTCTGCGGATCGCGCGACCTCATCGATTTTCTCTACCACCGTGGCCGGCCGTTCCTCTTTTCCACGTCCCATCCGCCCTCTGTCACCGCGACCTGCCAGGCCGCTTTTGAGTTACTCGATTCCGAAGCGGGCGAAAAGCTCATCAAGCGCCTCTGGAGCAATACGAAGTTTTTCAAGCGGCGCTTGAAGCGGTTGGGATTCGACACTGGCAAAAGCGAAACGCCGATCACGCCGATCATGGTAGGCGAAGCGGCGAAAGCCTTTGACTTTTCGCGCCAGCTTTTCGATGAGGGACTGTTGGCGCTGGCGATCGGGTATCCGACGGTTCCGGAAGGAAAGGCCCGATTGCGCACAATCGTCACGGCAACACACAAGCGCGCCGATCTTGAACGCGCGCTCGAAATCTTCGAGCGCGTGGGAAAGAAACTAGGAGTGGTCTAACCGCGGCGCGTTCGTTGCGATGCTTACAAAGGCAGCGCAGGGTTTTACTCTGCGCGTTCGCTGTGTCATCATAAGAACGCTGGCCCCGCCCGCTCCTGATTCACAGAATCAAAGGACTGCCGTCATGGATCCCTCGGAGAAAAAAGTCTCCCGTGAGCAATCATCGGATGGGCCCTGTCCGCCGAAACGAAAGCCCGGCGAACAGAAAAAAGAGAATGCGAACGATTCCGTTGACGAAGCTTCACGTGAGTCGTTTCCGGCAAGTGATTCCCCGGCCTGGTCAATACCCGTGAAACGCAAGAAGCGCTGACGGCGGTATTTAGGCATGCTTACGGGCGGAGGATATGCCTGACCACTAGCCTATTCCGTTCAGCTTAATATCTGTCTTAGACTAAATTACTTACGAAGCGGCCAATTGCTATCGAACAGCAAAGCCCCGAGATTCCTTAACAGTTTTCGGGTTTCTTCCTCTCCTCCCCCTCTAACCCTCTCCAGTCTGCTGTTAACTCTTTATCTAAACAGCCATGCATATAGTACTTTCAAGATCCTCCGAGTAGGCCACAATTGGTACTAGAACTCCTGCCCCGAAAGCCACCGGGCAGCGAGGAGTGGGGTAAGTCCATGCGCGGAACGCAACATTTTGGTGCTCTTGCGACAGCCATTGCAGTAATTTTCGTGCTGGCGGGCTGCAGCCATGCTGTCTTCTCGCAAAGCGGCGGGAACGGCGGCAGTGGCACCAGCCCCGTGATTCTCACGCTCCACGATACGCCCGCGTCCGGGGTGACGGTTACCTCCTTCGAAGTCACCATTAGCGGAGCGGCTCTCGAACCCGGCGACATCTCTATCCTTTCGACTCCCGAGACCGTCGAGTTGACGCAACTCCAGACGAATTCAGTTTTCTTAAGCACAACGCAGGTTCCCGTGGGGACTTACACGGGCCTCACAATCACATATTCGAATCCTCAATTCACCATCATCAACAACAGCGGAGTAGCCATAACCACTCCGACGGGACAATGCCTTGCAAACGCATCTTGCACTGTGACAAATCCTACAGTCACCCAACTGACTGAAAGCCTTCCCAGTTCCTCCGGTCAAACATTCCCATCTCTTAGCGTTACGACGGGAAATCAAACCTTGCTCGAATTCGACGTTAATTTGAACGACGTCATTCAGTCGAACCTTTCGCTTGATTTCAGCCAGTCTGGAGCCGTCACCTTGAATCAAACCACGAATGGCACCGGGCAACTGAGCACCATCGATACCCTGAACGTCGCTGGAGAGGTCACTTCCGTCGATGCCAGCTCAAGCACATTCGTAATTACACCTACGGAAGGGCAATCCTTCACCGTTACCACCAATAGTGCCGGGACTAATCCAACGACTTTTGAATTTGCGCGCGACAATTGCACAGCCAATAACTTCACATGTATTGCTGTCGGCCAAATCGTGGATGTGACCGCCGACCTCCAAAGCGATGGCCAAACTTTTGACGCCGCGGAAGTGGATTTCGACGATGCTGCCAACACACAGCAGGTCAGTGGCACTATCGTCAGCCAGACCGGGACCCCGCCTACGAGCGTCCTCATCGTAGTCCACCACACGATTCCGCCGGTCTCGAGCCTTCCCCCGGGCACGGGCGTCATCGTCACGATTGGCAATCCCGCGTCCTATGTCATTAACAATGGTTCGTTTGTTTTGCCCTCCGGATTGAGTTTTGCCTCGCCCTCCGACGTGATCGTCGGCCAGGAAGTGGAAGCTCGGGTTGCATCGACCAGCAGTATTGTGAATGGCGCTTTCACCACGGATCGTCTCGCGCTGGAGCAAACGCAACTCGAAGCGACGGTCAGCTCAGTAAATTCCCAGACTACGCCGTTCCCGTTCTTCGTTCTGACTCCATTACCGGCGCTGTTTAGCCAGTCGTCGGTAGATCCAGCCCTGCAGCTGGAGGTCGTCGACACCAGCTCGAATGAACCCTCGGGAGCGACTCAATTCATCGGAACCGTATACCAGGATCTTACACCGGAGAATATCGGCGGGCTTACGGTTGGCCAGCCTGTAACTACCAGCGGTTTCTTATTCAACACGACGGGCTCAGTCGGCTTTCCATCGATCATTGCCATGATAGTCCGAGGAGAAGTGCCGGGCACGTAAGATCGATCGCGAAAAAAGACAAAAAGGCCGGGATAAATCCCGGCCCTTTTTATTTTGCGAGTAATCCCGTGTGTGGATTGAGTTCTAAGCAGCCACTGGGGACGCCACCAGCGCCGTTCGCCGCAGATGGCCAAAGATGGCCATCGCAATAGCCCCCAATCCCCAGCACAACACGATGAGATGGACAATCGCTCCGACGTGATACGGCAGCATTTCGAGCCCATGCACAATGGCCAGACCCAAAGCTAGGCGGCCGAGCAGCGCGCCCGTTCCTACTGCGGGCCCGAGCAGCATTTCCCCGATCCAGCTCCCCACAAACACCTGCGCGGCGTAGAGGGCGATGAGCCAGATAAGCAATGTTGCGATCCCGACGCCAAGGCCGACGCACGTGAGGCAAACGATGATCGCCACGATTGGTGTCGCGAAGACCAAGAGCACGCCGAACCCGATCGAGGGTAAGAACTTCTTGCTGGCGCGCAGTCCGTCAGCGAAAAATCCGGGTATAAGAAATAACAGCACTAACCCGAATAGAAATGCTGCGCCCCAAAACTCCGCGCGATGCCAATAAAACTTCCAGTTTGAGTAATCCGGCCCCTCTTTGCGGTGCGTGAACGCCACCGGACTCGCCAACTTCGCCGCGGGATCAACATCGGCCTCATGGCGTCCCGTGTACGTTGTTGCTCCTTGGATGTTTGCATTCGGACCGATGTGGAGATCGTCGCCCCTGATCTTGATGCCTTCACCGACCGCGCCGTCAAGCGTTGCGTCGCCTACGGCTGCCGTAATGTCGCGTGCCACGCTTCCCGAAATCATTGCGTTGCCGCTTGCCAGGGTCAAACTTCCTCCGATTTTGCCGTTCGGGCCCATCTCGAATTCCTGGCATGCAGCCAGCACATTCCTGCCGACGCTTCCGTTGATATTCAGCGTCTGAGTGTAGTCGCGAACGTTTCCGTCTACTTGCCCGTTAATTCGTACTTCGCGCGCCATCGTAATGACGTCTCCCGTGACGCGCCCATCGATCTCCACCTCATTACTCCACGCGAACACATCGCCGTTCACGGTGCCTTCAATGCGCGTGAAATTTGCGAACACGAATAAGTCCGTGTTGACAGTTTTCCCCGATGGCAGCGTATAGCTCAGGTGGCGGCCATGAACGACCTCGCCGGCATGCGCGGCAGGCGCCATCAACAGCAAAGGAAGCAGTAGCGCAACGGGACCAAAGCTCGCGAGTATCATCCCCAGGGCTGCGCTGCGCCCCCAGAACCTTCTCAGCACAACCAACGCGAGAATGGCAAACACAGCAGCTGCGAAAAAACTAAGAAAGCTGAGCACGCTTGACCACCCTTTCCAGAATGCGCCGCTGAAAAATAGCATCGTCATCAGATTGCCTCCGCTAAATCCAGCCTGATTGAGCTGGCGCTGAAAAGGCTCAATCACGCCGTTCCAGAGCGTAAGCACTCCCGCGATGGCCATCGCCAGAGCGGTCGCCCAGCCCCACCGCACATTCGCGTGTCTGACCGGCATCATGAACCGCGCCGGTACAGCGTCCTTTTCCTGCAAGCTGTGTTCTAGCCACAGCGTTTCTTTCTTCAGCGATTCGAGCAGCACGCGGCATTCGCCGCATTCTCCGGTGTGCGCGAGGATTTCGGAGGCCTGCGCGCTCTCAAGTTGCCCATCGAGATACAGAAACGCCGTCATCTCGTCGAAGTGATTCACGCGTTGCTCCCCGCGGCCGAACGCCGCAACCCCTCTGCGCCTTGCTCCATCGCCCGGCGCAGTTGATGGCGCGCGCGCAGCAGCAGCACGCCCACGAACGCCCGGCGCACACCAAGCGTTTCGGCAATTTCGTCGTAGCTCATGTCCGAATAGTATCGCAGCGTCAGTGCCATGCGCGTCCGGTTCGGCAATTGCTCCAGCGCCTTGCGGACATCTTCGCGCGATTTCTGCGCGATAAGTTGTTCGAGCTGCCCGGGGTCTGGATGTTCCAAAGGCATCGTCTCGATGTCGCCGGTCTCCAAGTCCTGGCGCACGCGCCGGCGTCGCAGCAAATCCCAGCAATGATTCGCGGCCACACGGTAGAGCCACGCATTGAAGGGCCGCGACGCATCATACTGGTCGAGCTTGTTGCGCACTTTGAGAAAAACCTCCGACGTCGCGTCCTCAGCGTCCTCTCGCGAGGGCATCGCGCGGCGGCAGAAACGAAAAACTCCCGGCGCGAACTGCGTGTAGATTTCCGCCCAAGCGTCATGATTGCCGTCGCGCGCTCGGGCGACCAACTCCGCCAAGCCTGCCGGATTCTCCGCCTGCTTTGGGTTGCCCGTCGTCATAACATTCTACGCACCACGACTGCAGTAAGTTACACCAAGGACGGCTTATTTGGCTTGTACCCCTCGGCTTCCGGAGGCTTCACGAGGGACTTGGCAAGAGAGCGCACATCAGCGCGATTTTTCGAGCGCCAGCGCCACTCCAAAACCAACCAGCACAGTACCTGTGACACGATCGATCATCTTGGCGGCGCGAGGATGGCGCAGCCATTTGGAAAAGACGTTGGTCGCGGAGATCAGCAGGATGAACCACAGGATGCCCTCGGCCACATGGATGGAAGCAAGCAGAAGGCTGAACGAAGTGACTCCCACACCGGCAGGAATGAATTGCGGCAGAAACGTGACATAGAAAACGCCTACCTTGGGATTCAAAATGTTGGTCAGAAAGCCGCGCGCGAACCATCGCGGAGCGCTGGCATTCGAATTCGGGGCTTTCGATTGCTCAATGCCTTCCGCGGGCGCATCAATGAGCGTCGCGGACTTGCGAAAGAATATCTTTGCGCCCAGGTAAATCAGGTAGCAGGCCCCGGCGATGCGCAGCGCATTGTATGCGACGCGCGAAACAGCAAGCAGCGCGCCGAGACCAATGGATACCGCGAGCGCCCAGCCGAAAAGTCCGCAACAGATCCCTACTGCCGCAAAAGTGGCGCGGCGTGAGCCTTCCACGGCGGCGGTGCGGAGGACAAGCGCCGTATCCAGGCCGGGAGTAATGGTCAAAAGCGCCGCAGCGATAGAAAATGCGAAAAGCGCGTGGCCCACGGTCATGGCAGGTCGCCTCCTGAATAAGCAAACTCTCCATTTGATGCCGCAGAGCGCGCGAAGACGCGGGCGAAAAATGTCACGCGACACTGTGGCATTTTATTCTTTTGGCTTCAGTTTCAGGCGGGGCTTGTTCTCTTCAAGAAATTCGCGCAAACCTTCCGCGGTGTCCAGCAAGCGAATCCACTGCTCATAATAAAGCGTCACCGGGAAGCGCCCCAGACCGTAGACGCTCACGCCGCCCTTTTCGCCGACGCGAAATTCCAGCGCACCCTTTTTTCTTGAACCGCTCTGCTTTTCCAGCTCGGCTATGCGAGCTAGCAGTTCTTCCTTGCTTTGTTCCGTCATGAATTCGCTCCTTAAGTTCTTGCTTTTACCGGCTTCGCCTGGGCCGCCGCCGCAAGCCGACAGGCTGCCCTTTCTCTTGTTATACTGTGTGTCTTACCCTGAGCTGTCAGGGTAATCTATGGCTCCCTCATCCCGCAAAAAACTTTTTCTCGTCGATGCCATGGGCTACATCTTCCGCGCCTACCACGCGCCGATGGAACGCCTGCAAACGCGTGACGGCACGCCCACCAAGGTTCCGTATCTTTTCGCAACGATGATGCGGCGATTGCTGGAAAGCAAGACGCTGAAGCCCGATTATCTGGCGGTGGTCTACGATGTCGCTGCGCCCACATTTCGCGACAAGCTCTTTACGCAATACAAAGCGCAGCGCCCGCCCATGCCCGAGGACTTGGCGGTGCAGATCCCCTTTGTGCGCCGATACTGCGATGCGATGCGGTTCCCGATCCTCGAGCTGGCCGGCTATGAAGCGGACGACGTAATTGCCTCGCTCGCGCGTCAGGCCGTGACGCAGAATCTCGAAACGTTCATCGTCACCGCGGACAAGGACCTGATGCAGCTTGTCGGCGGCACGGTGCGAATCCTCAATCCCAGCAAGGGCGATCTGCTCATCGACGAAAAAAAGGTCGAAGAGCTGATGGGCGTGCCGCCTGCGAAAGTGGCGGACGTGATGGCCCTCATGGGCGACTCGATCGATAATATTCCTGGCGCGCGCGACCCAAACGAGAAGCCCGCTCCGGGCGAGCGGCGCAAGGCCGGCATCGGTGAAGTGGGCGCGCGCATGCTGATTCAGGAATTCGGCAGCGCCGAGGAAGCCATTCGCCGCGCTTCCGAAGTGAAACGCGCGAGCTACCGCGAAGCCCTCGAAAAATACGGCGAATTCGTCCATTTGAGCAAGCAGCTCGCGCGAATTCCCACCGACGCGCCGGTCGATCTTGACCTCAAGGCCTTCGTGTTGCAGGCGCCCGAGGTTGGAGCGCTGCGCGAGCTCTTCGCGGAACTGGGTTTCACTTCGCTGCTGAAGAACCTTCCCGCCGCCACGCTCACCGAGAAAACCGACTACGCGAGCTTCGCTTCCGCGCGCGAGCTGCGCGAATTCTTGGCCAGCCTGCCTCGCGAACAGGAAGTGGCCATTTGGCTTGCGACGGATGCCGCCGGCGAGGACGAAGAGCGCTATGGATGCTGTGTTCGCGCCATCGAGGTTTCCCACCGCAGCGGCTTCGCGCGCACTCTGCCAAACGACCCGGAAAATAAAGCCCTGGCCGCGCTGGAGGATTGGTTGGGCGACGCGAGCCGTCCGAAGATCGTCCACGACCCCAAGACCTTCGAGCTATTCGCGATTCCTGGCAACGTGCCGAACAATCAACGCGGCGTGGCTGGCATTCGCCACGCAATCAAGCTCTACTCCTATTTGCTGCGGTCGACGACCGCGAATCATTCCTTCGCCGAAGTTGTCCTTCGCCATCTGAACGTCACCCTTTCCGGCGCGCCCGGGGAGCGCGCGGACTTCCTGACGCGCCTCGCGCCGTTGATGCGTTCGATGATTGAAAGCGAAAAACTGGAGGCCGCGTACCAGAAAATCGATCTGCCGCTCGCGCCGGTGCTTTCGCGAATCGAACGCGCCGGCGTTTGCATTCACCCCAAGACGCTCAAGAAGATTTCCGCGACGCTCGAGGAGGAAATCGCCGGCTTCGAAAAGCGCATTTACGGCCTCGCGGGATTCGAATTCAACATCAATTCTCCGGTCCAGCTTGCCGAAGTGCTGTATGACAAGTTGAATCTCACTCTGCCGCGGCGCACACGCGGCAAATCGCGCTCCACCGCCGCGGAGATTCTGACGGAATTGGCGCCGCTGCACGAATTGCCGCAGATCGTGATCGATTATCGCGAGATGGCCAAGCTGAAATCCACCTATGCGGACGTTCTCCACGAAATGATTTCACCGCACACCGGCCGCTTGCATACGCAGATCAACCAGACCGGAACGGCGACCGGACGGCTCAGCTCCTCGAATCCGAATCTGCAAAATATTCCGATTCGCACCAGCCTCGGCCGCGAGATTCGCGCGGCGTTTGTCGCCGAGCCGGGCAATGTGCTCCTTTCCGCGGACTATTCCCAGATCGAACTGCGCATTCTGGCTCACTTTTCCGAGGACCCCGTGCTCGTCGAAGCTTTCCGGCGCGGCGAAGACATTCATTCCCGCACCGCGCAGGAGGTCTTCGGCGTCGCGCCCTTCGCCCAAACTGCTGAGCATCGCCGCGCAGCCAAAGTCATCAATTTCGGCATTATTTATGGACTCTCGCCCTTCGGCCTGGCGCAGAACCTGCAAATCGATCAGAAAGAAGCTGCGAAATTCATCGCCGCGTATTTCGAGCGCTATCGCGGCGTGAAAAAATACCTGGAGCAGCAGGTCGCCGAGACGCGCAAAACCGGTCTAACGCGCACACTGTTCGGCCGCGTGCGGCCGATTCCCGAAATCAATTCGCCGCAGCCGAATTTGCGCAATTTCGCGGAGCGCACGGCCATGAATACGCCCTTGCAGGGCACCGCCGCCGATTTGATCAAACTCGCCATGATCGAAATCGACCGGCGCCTCGCCGGCGAGAATTTCCGCACGCGCATGATTCTACAGGTCCACGACGAACTGCTTTTCGAAGGCCCGCAGGATGAACTCGCGCGGCTCGCTCCTCTCGTGAAACAGGCGATGGAGCAAGTGCATGCGCTCAGCGTACCCCTCCTTGTGGACCTCAAGGCAGGCCCGAACTGGCGCGATATGGAACCTGTTCCTGTGCGATAATTTCCTCAGAAAAATTCGCTGGCGGCTCAGTTTGAGCTTTCTTGATCGTGACGCAAAAAAGGGGGCCTCCCAGGTCGACGGCTAGTCGAGCCTGGGGGAACGGGTTCAAAATTCAAACTGACCGCAGCCAGCAACCCGAATGGAGGTCTTATGTCTCATCATCACGCCGCGGGATTCCTCAGCATCGTCAACGACGCCAAAACTCGCGTCAAGGAAGCCGATTTTCGTGACATCAAAAAACGCATCGACGCCGGAGAGAAAATGATTCTCGTCGACACGCGCGAGGACAATGAATGGGCGCGCGGTCATGTCCCCGGCGCGATTCACCTGGGCAAGGGCGTCATCGAACGTGACATCGAGAAGGC
>JBAQYT010000070.1:0-8564 GCA_049787175.1 Candidatus Acidiferrales bacterium
GAAAAAGTTACCGACATGACTTGTCTGCCGGAGAGCCTTTCGGGGCGTGTCTATTACCATCCAACCGACCAGGGCCTGGAAGTCCGCATTCGCCAGCGCCTGGAGGAGATTCGCCGCATCAAATCAAAGCCTGGAGAAACGCAGTCGAACAAAGAAAAGGACACTCCACGATGACCGGCCGCGCCGCCCCGGCAAATTTTCGCTACACGTTTTTGCGATTCGCGCTTTCGTTCGCCACGATTTTTGCCGCATTCGCATCGGCGCCGCGGTTGCGTGCTCAATTGAAGCCCCTCGCGAGCATTGAGCTGGATTGCCGCGCGTTCGCTATTTCCTCGGACGGGCTGACGGCGTGCGTTGTGTTCCGCAAAATGAACTTCAAGAAATACACCATCGAGCGCGACAACATTTGGACCGTGACGCGCGACGGCAAGAAACGCAAACAAATCGTCGACGGACAAAGACTGGTGCAAACCGAGATTCCGTTCAGCTTTTTCATTCGCCGGCTCGCTTTCTCGCCAAGCGGGCAGCTGATGACTCTGCAGATGACCATTTCCGAAATCACCGAGGAGGGCGGCTCTCCGCAGGAAAGCAAGCTGGTCGATTTGATGAATATTGAGGGGAAGGAAGTCCCGGTCGCGGGAACCAAAACGAGCGTCATCGAAAACGCGGTGCAGGCTACTTGGCTCGCCGATGATGAGACCGTCGTCTATCTGCTACCGTCGGATGAATCCGACTTGCTCTTCCAGATCGGGCTCACGCATCCGCACCAAGGCAAAGGCAGCGTGATTTTTGCAGGCCATCTTTTCACTGCTGTCGCGTGGGACCCTGTCCACAGCAGCGCCGTTGCGGTCGAGCGCGACAAAGATTTCGACGAGCCCGTCAAGCTGGTCCGCCTCGATCTGATTCACCAAACCGATACGCCTCTTGCGGACCTCCCCGCGTATCTCGGCCAGCTTGCGCTTTCACCTTCTGGAAACAAAGTCGCCTACTTCGTCGACGGCGAAAGCCTCGAAATCCGTTCTCTCGACCATCCGAAAACCGCGGTCACCGTTCATTGCGCTTACGGCACATTCGCGTGGGGACCTGACGAAAATCGCATCCTGCTCAAGCGCGGATCGGAAAAAACCGCCAACGACCTGGTTTGGGTTTCCATTCCCGACGGCAACCTTACTCCCATACTCCACGATTTGATATTTGGTTCTTTTGCCCTTTCGCTGGACGGGCGCACGATCGCCGTCGCGGAGCCCGGCTCGAACCACGTGGAGGTTTACCCACTGCAGTAAACCGCCGCTGAATTGCGTCTGAAAGTTATCTGGCGTTATTGGGCCGCATAAGCCGAGAACCGCTCACTTCGCGGCGAATCGGCGGAAGAAACTCGCTGGTTCCCAGGTTGGCCGCGCCGCATCGTTGGCCACGCGATCCCCCAGCATGTAAATCAAGTAGCAAAACTTTCCGGCGGCATCCTGATCCACCTTTTGATTCAGGTCGTCCGACGGAGCGTGATAGCGCGTGTGCACCCAGTCGTTGAACGTCTTCTCCTGCGGCGAGCCTTCCTGGTATCCGAATTTGAACGCCAGCGCCGGAATCCCTCTCTGAACGAAGCTGTACTGATCGCTGCGAATGAAGCGGTTCGCGTCCGGCTGCTCGTCCGCGATCACTTTCACGCCGTCCGCTTCCCCGGCCGCGCGAATGTCGTCTCCCAGCGTCGATTCGTCCAAGCCTTGCACTTGCAAATACTCCAGCGGGAAAAGAGGCATGAACATATCCATGTTGATGTCAGCGGCGATTTCGTTTGGCGGAACGGTAGGATGGTTCGCAAAATACCACGAGCCCAATTCCCCTTCTTCTTCGCCGCATAGCGCCAGAAAAATTACCGAGCGCTTCGGCTTCGCTCCCGATTCACGAAAATCGCGCGCGATTTGAATCAGCGCCGCAACGCCCGCGGCGTTGTCCATCGCTCCATTGTAAATGTCGTCTCCGTTCACCGGCGCGCCGATCCCCAGATGGTCCAGATGCGCGCTGACAATCACGAATTGCTTTTTCAGTTGGGGGTCCGATCCTTCCAACTCCCCTGCCACATTCGGCGACTCAACGTCCGTCTCGTTCACTTTTATCTTCGCGCGAATCTTCACGGCCAGCGGAAACTTCGGCAGCGGCTGCTGCGCCTTGGCCGCGGCGATAATCTCCGCCATGGTGTGGCCCGAGCCGGCCAGAAACTCATCGGCATACACGGGATTGATCGCCAGCGCAATCTCTTTACCCCGATCCTTTCGCAAGCTGGCGTCAGCCAACTCCAGCGACGGCCGTTGCCGGTTTCCCGCGATTCGCTCCCAGGGCACTTCCTGGTTCGCCGAGTTAAATATCACCGCCATGCCGACTGCTCCCGCGGCTTTCATCGCTTTCCAGCGTTCGCCCGACGACTCTTCATGCGCGCGCAAGGGATCCTTGATCGTGTCCGGGCCGCCCGCCAAATACACCGCGATCTTGCCGCGCAAATCCACGCCGGTGAAGTCATCGTAATGCGCCTCAGGCGCTGAAATGCCGTAGCCCACAAATACGGCTCCCGCATCGACCTCACCCACAGAATCGCCTGCCGCCGACAAGATCACTTCCTTGCCCAGCGTCAGCGGGGTCGTATTGCCTCCCTGGGTCAGTTCGACCGACGAGTACGCTTCGTCAATTTCGCGACTCTGAAATTTCACCGGCTGAAAGAACCCTACCGTGCCCGCCGGCGTCAATCCTTCTTTCTTGAACCTCTCGGCCACGTAACCCGCGGCGGACTGATATCCCCCGCTTCCGGTCATGCGTCCCTGCAAATCATCGCTGGCCAGGAAGCTCACGTCTTTCCACCACCGGCTGCCCTCAGCATGGGGATTCTGCGCCACCTGCGCGCCCGCTACGCCGCACACCAACGCGCAAATCACCGCCAAGAACAGCCCGCGAGATTTCCTCCGCCCTTCCCCTACCGCTTTTTTCATTTTGTTCCTCGTCCCTGCTCCATCACCGGAACCGCCTGGCGTGCTCTTTCAAAATGCACAGGTCCACCACTACAAACAAACCCGCATCGCGCGCCCGCTGCGCCGCTTCTTCGTGGATCACGCCCTCCTGCAGCCACAACGCTTTCGCGCCAATCGCCACGGCGCTCTCCGCCACCTCGGGAACAAATTCCGAGCGCCGGAACACGTCCACAATATCCACCTTCTCGCGAATATCCTCCAGACGCGTGACTGCCGGCTCGTTCAAAATCTCTTTTTCGTTCGGGTTCACCGGAATGATCTTATATCCCGCCCGTTGCAGATACTCAGCCACCCCGTAGCTTGGCCGCATCTTGCTCGACGAAAGCCCCACCACCGCAATCGTTCTGCTCGTTTCCAGCAACTTACGAATCGCGTCTCCATTTTGTTCTTCTCTATCCATGTGCGCCGTTTCTCTTTGGTCTTCGTGGTTTTCTTTCCTTGCGCGCTTTGTGCGCAAACGGCCTTCGCTTTTCGCCGGCCACTGGTTTGCCCTGCCTGCCCTGACGCTGAAAGGGCGGGATGGAGGGCCTCGCGCCACTGACTACCGTCTTTTCGGCCTTCGCCACCACGTGTTCCAGGTCCATCACCTCTTCGCGTGTTAAGTGACGATACTCGCCCGGCGCGAGCGGTCCCAACTCAACGTTCCCAATCGCGATGCGCCGCAATTTGTCGACGTGATGCCCGCTGGCGATGAGCGTCTTGCGAAACTCATCCTTACTGACGCCGCCGGCCTTCACCTCCCACCAACCTGACGGCATCCCTTTGGCGCGCTGCATCTTCACACGCCCGCGTCGCTCCGCCTCGCGAACTTCCCCTTCGTTCAACGCGCCGTCAACCTTGCACAAATATTCCTGCTTCAGCTGGTGCGCGCGCATCATGCGATTGGCCAGCTCGCCATCGTTCGTCAGCAGCATCAGCCCCGACGCGTGATACTCAAGCCGTCCTACCGGGAAAACGCGCCCCGGCACGCCGCGCAAAAAATGCGCGATGGTTTTTCTTCCTTCGGGGTCCTGTAACGTGGCCACCACGCCATCCGGCTTGTGCAGCGCGATGTACACTTTTGTTTCTGTCGCGCGGAGCAACTTCCCTGCCACGCGAATATGGTCGCGCGTCGCGTCGGCTTTCGTGCCGAGCTCGGTAACTACTTGCCCGTTCACGGCAACTTGCCCGGAGGAAATCAGCGCCTCCGCGTGCCGCCGCGAAGCCACGCCCGCCCGCGCGATTATTTTCTGTAGCCGCTCTTGCATGGAGTTCTCAGCGGACAAATCTTAGCAGATTACTTAGCGAGCAATCGCAAAAGCACACACGACCTTCTATCTTCGATTGGCCAGCGCTCGGCCCATTATTTCCTCGACGATGCTGGTCTTCGCGTCCGCATAGTCCTGGACGCGTTCCCATCGTTTTTGGCTCAGAGCCAGTTTCGCGCGCGCGTAGAGGTCGCGATCGGCGGCGTTTGCGCGCAGCCAGTCGCGAAAAATAAGCATGCGATCGACTTCCGGGCAGTCTTGCGAAAATACGTGCAGATTCGTCTCCGGATCCCCTCTCTTGAACATTCTGTGTTCGTACCATTCGGGCTCGCGAATGCAAAGACGATATCCGACGGCCTCCAATTCCGGTGCGTAAGCGGATTCCTCGCGCGAATCCGCCACAACGAGGACTATATCGATCACAGGTTTTGCGGCCAAGCCCGGAACGGCGGTTGAGCCGGCGTGCTCGATGCGGAGTACGCGCTTACCAAGCGCATCGCGGATACCCTCTGCCTCGCGCGCAAAAATCTGCGGCCAGCGCGGATCATATTCCGCGATAGTGATTTTGCCTGCGACCGCCGCTGGCTCAGTCATGAACAAACCTTCCGTCGAGTCTTAGAGATGGATTAGACCAAATATCAAAGCTGCGATGCCGAATAGAAGGCACGGCCCAAACAAGTAGACGGGCCAGGGAGACCATCCGTGTTTGGCGCGCACCCTAAGATATTCGGTAGGAGCTTCCCACTTCTTTGCACTCCAAAGATAGGTTTTGTATCCCGCCCGAGACATCTTTAGTTGAACGTGGATGAACAGAAATCCTGCAGCACCGACGAGAAGAAATCCCACGATGACGATTGGGTCATGCGTAACCATGTAGGAGATTTGCTGAAGGTTACCCTGCATCGGTACACTTTTGCGCTAGCTACCGGATGTGGCGGCTTTCGATTCCGGCGGCGCAGCATTCGAACTTTCGCCAGCGCTTTCGGTTACAGAGGTCGCACCTTCTTCCGCGCGCAAGACGTTCTCTTCACTATCCAACACAGCCTCCGCCGACGGCGAAGCCATTTCAGCGGCAAGCGCGGAGTCCGATTGTGACGCCATTCCCGCCTCAGCTTCATCTGTCGCGGCAGCCTCCGCCGCAGCAGGATCTGCGCTGGCAAGAACGCCTTGCTCTCCAAATGCTTCCTCCGGCTCTGTCAGCGCAATCCCATCATCCGCGCCGAGCGCGGCCTGCGCCAATTGTTCAAACTCCTTCAAGCTGGGCAACTCATCCAAATCCGCCAGCCCAAAGCGCATCAGAAAATCCTTCGAGGTGCGATACAAAATCGGCCGTCCCACGGCGTCTTTGCGCCCAGCGGTGGTAATCAGCCGCCGCTCCAGCAGCGTCTTCACCACGCCGCCGCAATTCACGCCGCGCACTTCATTGATCTCCGGCAGCGTGGCCGGCTGCTTGTACGCGATCACCGACAGCGTTTCGAGCGCGGGCATGGTCAGCCGCAGCGCCGGCCGCAGGCTCTTGATGAACTTTTTCACCGCCTCATGATGCTGCGCCTTCGTGTACATCTTCCAGCCGCCCGCCACTTTGCGAATCTCGACGCCGCGCTCCTCCGCGCCATAGGACGCCACCAGCTTATCGAGCGCCGCGCGCACTTCGGCCTTTTCTCCGCCGACCGCCGCGACAATCTGATCAATGGTCACGGGCTCATCGGCCGCGTAGATAATCGCTTCCAGCGCGCTCTGCAGTTCCTGTTCCGTCATTTTCCGTTCGCTACCTCCAACTTCCAGCCTCTGACTTCCCGCTCCCCGCTCACAAATATTCTTCGTCAATCTTCGCGATCGCTCCGCCACTCTCGAACACCAGATCGAACATCTTGTGCTTCCGCAGCAGCACGTCGCCGAACATTTTTTCCTGCACCAACACCACCGCTTGCATCCGCACCATTTCGAGCACGGCCAGCAGCGCCACGATCATCGACCGCCGCGATGCGCACGCCTCGAAAAATTCCTTGAGCGACACGGCCTCCTCGCTCGCCACCAGGAGCGTCCGCAACTGCTCCATCATCTGCGCCACGGTCACCACTTCGTGGGCCAGCTCGATCTTGGCCACCGCGCGCCGCCGCTCCAGCACTTGCTGAAACACCTTCACCAAATCCACCAGCGACACCACCAGCTCGCCTTCCGTCTCCTCGCTCTGATACAGCGACATATCCGGATGCGACCACACATGCGCCTCGAGCTGCTGCTTTTCATAAAGCATCTGCGCCGCGTTCTTGAACTTCTCGTGCTCCAGCAACCTGTACACCAACTCGTTGCGCGGGTCCTGCTCCTCCGGCGGGGCCAGCGGATCCACCGGCAGCAGCATCTTCGATTTGATGTGAATCAGCGTCGCCGCCATGTACAAAAAGTCCGCCGAAATGTCCACGTCCAGTTTTTCGAGCTGGTGCAAATAATCGAGATACTGCTGCGTGAGTTTCGCGATGGGGATGTTATGGATATCGATTTCCTGCTTGCGCACCAAATCCAGCAGCAAATCGAGCGGCCCTTCATACGCCGGCAAATTGATTCTGTAATCCGGTTGTGCGTTCGCCGCCATTAATCACACTCTCTCACGATTTTGCCGCCTTGACGCAGGATTATTCTCGCATTCTATTCCATTTTGCTTGCGGGGTGAAGACGAAGGGCCGGCTTTCCGGGGGGAGCAGAAATGGCTAACGGGCGAAATCTCCATTCGGCGGCGCGAATTTACGCACCAACAGAGCAATCGCCAGTCCGATGCAAAATAGCAGCGCCAGCACGCCGCTTATGCGCGACGCCAGCGTCGCCGCTTTCGCTGAATGCGGCACGCGGGTCAGCGGCAGCACGACGAAGTTCATGATGACGTACACCACGCCGCCATAAACGATGCCGCAAATCGCCGCCCGGCGCGTCAGAATCATCATCTTGCGGCTCGCCACGTAAAACACCACCGTCCAGGTCATCGCAATCGCGTAATGGATCGCCACGCCCAGCGCCACCGAAGCCGCGCCCATGGTGAACGACCTGCCGTCAATCAATCCGCTGGCGATGTACTGGAAAATCATGTACGGCGTGATGTGCCGAAACGCGTTGAAAATGATGTTTTCCGATATATCCAGCGTCCCGGCGGCCAATCCAATCCACACGACGGTCCAAGCGCTGTGCATTCTCCGCGCATTCGCTGCAAGGCCGGCCGCTGGCATGTCTCCCGCGATTTCCGCTGCCTCTAGCTCGTCAGTTTCGTCGAAGCGGCGCCCAGGATCTTGAGGCTCTTCTTTTCCTGCACAAACGCGACGATGCTCACGTTTTCCTTTTTCCAGCTGGACTTGATTTTCACGCGCGCGTCGCCTGTGAACGCCATCGCGCCCGTCGCCTGCGCGGCGCCGACTTTGTGCAAGTAACGCACCACGGCCGCATGATACAGCGTGTGCCCGGCATTCTCTCCCGCACTCACCGCCGAATGTAGCCCATCCTCGGTCACTACCACCCAGACTTGCGCTTCGTCGCCGGCCGTGTTTCCTTCCAGCTTTCCCACCGAAATCTTGAAATCGTCCGCGCCTTTCGGATCCACCTTCGCGTCCGTAATTGTGACGTCTGTCTCCGGGCCACGCGCGGCGTCTTCGATGGCCTTTTGCGCGTCTCTTCCATTGTTACCCGCGAATTGGCTCTGTCCGTCTACAACCATCTCCGGCGTGTAGGGATTCCCATTGGCCAGCTTGGACACATAGTCTTTCTGCCGCGCGGTCCAATCCCCCGAGGAAAACGGATCGATCCATCCGCCCTGGTTCCAATAATCCACATGCTCTTCCAGTACGATCATCTCGATGCCCGGGAGAGGCTGTTTTTCCATTCTTAGCGCCATGGCTTCTGCCGGCGGGCAACTGGAACAGCCCTCCGCGGTGAACAGCTCGACGATCACCGGCTTGCGGCCAGAATCAGTTGCCGGCGTTTGCGCCTGGCAGGGTAAGCCAAGCACCGCGCACAGGCCAAAAAGCATCAGCGACGCCTTTACCATTGTTCCTGAAAATGTTCCTGAAAAATTTGTCATGGTGCATTACCTCCTCTGCCGACCCTCTTCCACTTTATCCCGATGCGGCCTTGCCCCCGCAGGTTTGCCGGCCGTGACGGGCAGGCTCCCGCCGAAACAACTGCGCATTCGATCCATTAAACAGACGAGGGTGACACTGAAAATGGCTCTTTGCAATATCCACTTGAATGGCTTTTTGTATAGCCATTATGGCTCTACGACGTGGAATCAGGACGCGGCTTCGCCCTTCCCTTCTCC
>JBAQYT010000090.1:0-33679 GCA_049787175.1 Candidatus Acidiferrales bacterium
GATATGCGAATCAGCTCGAGGGCCAGATTGCGCAGCGACGAGGATGCCGTGGCCATCGCCAGGTTCGATTGCATCGCGTAGCGCATGTCTTCCGTCGCGGTGAGTTTCTGTTCGGATACCTCCGCGAGCTTGGCGGCCACGAGCTTTTGAAACTTAGGATGAGTGTTAACGCCTGTACCTACGGCGCTGCCGCCCAGCCCGATTTCTCGCAAGAATTCCTGGGCGCCGCGAATGGATTTTGCCGCTCGGTTGATCGCGGTGGCGTAGGCGCGGAATTCCTGCCCGAGGCGTATCGGCACAGCATCCATCATGTGCGTGCGGCCCGATTTCAAGATGCCATCGAACTCTTTCGCCTTGCGCGCGAAGGAAGCTTCCAATTCCGCGCACGAAGCCAGAACGCCGTCGGTGGCGAGGAGCACGGCGAGCCTCATCGACGTTGGAAAAACGTCGTTGGTGGACTGGCCAAAGTTCACGTGGTCGTTGGGGTGGCAGACGGCATAATCGCCGCGCTTGCCTCCCAGGATTTCGATGGAGCGATTGGCAAGGATCTCGTTGGCGTTCATGTGAAAAGAAACGCCGGCGCCCGCTTGGTAAACGTCGACGACGAATTGGCCGTTGAGCTTGCCGGAAATCACCTCGTCCGCGGCCTGGACGATAGCACGCGCTATATCCTTGGGAATGAGCTTGAGTTCGGCATTGGCAAGAGCGGCGGCTTTCTTCACGAAGCCGATCGAGCGTATGAGCAGAGGGTCAGCTCGATAACCGCTGATGGGGTAGTTTTCGACCGCGCGCTGCGTCTGACTTCCGTAGTAAGCCTCTGCGGGCACTTGCTTCTCGCCCAGGGAATCTTTCTCGGTACGTTGATTCATTCAGTCATCTCCGGTAATTGCCGTTTCGTTATCACAGACCTTTCTCTCGTGATGAGTTGCCATTGCGTGCTTCCGGCCATCGCTGAGTGAGCACGGAAGCGCCTGAATTATAGAGAGGACTTTCGTATCCACGAACCAGGGGGACGGATTCGATGGGCGCATTTCGCTGTGCTGTGCCTTGTGCGGCGAATACCGTGACTCGATTTTCGAAATGTCTTGCGCTTCTTGCTCTGCGCTTGGAATGCCGATGTCTCTCGATTCGCAATGTGAATCCAGATTTCCTAGGGCTTGCTTTTGTATCTCATGGCTACCTTGGCCGCGCTGCGCAAAAAGAAGCGCGACAAATACACGGTAACGTAGGCCACTGCCGTGGAGCAAGCGAAGCTTTTTACAAACAAATCGAATACTAGTTGAGATCCGTGCTGCAACGCCGCCGTGCTGAAAATCCGTAGCTCAGCATTCCCTCGCCTTTCCCTCAGCCCACTCAACTTCGACCTACTCTTAAAATCTACTTCTAATATGTATTAGTGCAGAACCGAGGAGAAACGGAGGGATAAGTGATAGCGCAGCACGAAGAAGCGGAAGGCTGGAGAAAGCGCGTTGGGGCGAACCATCTGTTGTGGCTGAGCGTGGAGAACAATGACGCGTACGCGAAGATCGGCAAGAAGATGAAGGCAGAAAG
The DNA here is from genome assembly GCA_049787175.1 of Candidatus Acidiferrales bacterium. Classification (GTDB taxonomy): domain Bacteria; phylum Acidobacteriota; class Terriglobia; order Acidiferrales; family UBA7541; genus DAHUXN01. The sequence continues at coordinate 1,552 of JBAQYT010000090.1, forward strand.
CGAAAAAAGTGAGCATAGGAATCACTCGTTGCCGGACAGTAGAAATTGAAGAAACAACCGGATTTTAAGTTGCAGCAGAAACGGAAGGGCAGAGAAAGAAGAGCGGACGACAGAGCATAAAACAAAATAGAACCGTGAGCCAAGAAAAGCCATGGGGAAAATCAATGCGTGGCGAGGACAAAAGCAAACGATCGATGAATGCTGAAACGTTCAGCAGGCGGCCAACGAACGATCTCCGCAGCGAAGCGGCAGCGCCGAAGCGTCAGGCGATGCGTTTCGATTTATTGGCTACGGGAGTCGCGCTCCGACGGAGGGGCGTCGGCGAGCCGGCTGCTGCATCGCGCAGGGCGGGCATCGCTGGAGTTGTTTCAAGCGCGGCGAAATCCGGTGCGTCCGCATCACTGTTCGCTGGAAGCAACGGCAATGAGACGCTGTCTGAATCTTCAGAACCGGGGCGACGGACACGCCGGGGTGGGCGCGGCATGGCAGCTTCACGGCGTCTGTGCACGAGTACCCACTCTGCGACGCGCGCCTGGATGTCGACTTCGATGATCTCGTCCAGCAGTTCGACCATGTGCTTGCGCAGATTTGCGCGGTCGTTCAGGCGCGCCAGTTCAAAGGATTCGAGCGAAACGTTCGAACACGTCGCGAGGTATTCAAGCATCGGCTTGGTTGTCTTCATCCGGATTGTCTCCAAGTGTCTCAAATGAATTTCCCCGATGCAGGGCCGGGGAGGGTAAGAATATGATGTGATATCTATAAAGTCAATACAGTATTAAGTGTATTTATAGGTAACACAGGTTATGTGGCCGATAAAGGGCCGGAGGGCGAGATCGGCTGCCTCGATCTTCTCGTAGGAGAAGGCCAAGCGCGGTGATGATGAAACGAATGTTTCTGTTCGTCAAGCGAGCATGCGGCGACCGTCGCATTGCCCGATAGCCATAGCTGGCGTGCTATCCAAACAGATGTGCGGGTAATGGAACACGCCTTTATTTTGGGCGCAGGAGTAAATGGATTTGCGCGGCAAGCACCTCAATAGCGGAATCCGCGGCGGTTTGTGGGAAGACGAGCACTTCCAGCGCATGGGACCAGCGGTCTGGCTGTTCGGCTGGCTGGTGCACCGGCAAACGCGCGAGCGCCACGGCGTGGGATTGGTGCTGGCGGGCTCGCCGCTGACCTACGAAATGATCAGCCAGGACACCGGAATGGCGGTGCGCACGCTGAAGCGCTGGATGGCGCGACTGGGGCGCTGCGGGTACATCCGTGTCAAGCACACCTTATACAAGCGCATGATCATCCAGATCATTAAGGCCAAGAAGTTCGGTCCGCAGCAACTGGGATTTCCACAGCAACAGCTCGGTTTTCCACAGATTCCTTTTTTTGCGCTCAAATCAAAAGGGCCACTTCCGGCACCTGAGACCGGGTCAAAAGGGCCAAGCGCGGCCCATTCAAGTAAAGAGAGAGAAATTGAATCTGAGAGACAGTACAGCGGCTCGCGCCGCGGTTTTCCTTCGCGAACATACACAGACAGACACGTAAGCCCGAACGCAAGCCTTGCAAGCAGTCCGCCGATGCGTCCCTACCCCGCTCGTTACGGACCCGATCGAAAAGCGCTGCGCGAGATGGAAGTGCGCGCCGAGTTGCGTGTGGGCGCTGGCCCGGAGATTCATCGCGAATGACTCTGTCGAGGCGGCCTGCCCGCCGCTTGCCCGCCGTGGTGGGCAGACGGGCTCCACGCCGCCAGGAGTTCAGCGCGGTCCGTGATGTTGGCAACGCAAGCAGCGGCAATTGGCAGTCTGGAATGCGGAGGGAAAGATGGCCAGGCGAGGAATCTTGAAATGCGAGCTCGGACATGGCGCGGAACCGCGGCGCGGCTGGAGGCTGGCGTGGTACGAGCCGCGCCGGCGCGTTGGCGTATTTTTTCCGGCGCCGCTGCATCTGCTGGCGCGGGTGATTCGCGAATTGAAGTGGCGCTTCGCTGTGGCCTGGCGCGCGCCCACGCGCGAGCGTCAAGAAGTTTTCGATTTGCAGCGTGTCCAGCGCGAGGAGCGGAAGCTCGCCTCGGAATTTTCCCGCGGCTATCTGCGCGGCTGGCAGGAGTGCATCGACGCCTGGGCCGAGGCCGTCGAAACCGTTTCGCATCAGGGCTGGCAGCATTGATGCAGCGTTCACGAAGAGCGCGAGGCTTTTCACGGCGAACGAGGGCTGGCGGCCTCCGATTCGCAACGTTCCAGAAACACACAACGAAGTGAGTGCAATCGTTGGAGGAGGGAACGATGAAAGCGCGAGAAATCTTTGATGTGTGCCATGCGCGGTACAAGGGCCTGCGCGCGTTTCTGGGCGGGCACATGGCGGCGATCGATTTGGAGACACCCTCGGCGGGATATCAGTGGCGGCCGGACCGCGCTCGGGCGGAGGAGTATGTCGCTGACTTCGAGATGATCGCGGCGCGCGCGTTGCGGCGTCCGGAATGGCGGGGGCGGCTGAAGCTTTTCCGGATTTATTTTCTGCGCGGCGTGGAATATCGGCGCGCCATCACCTTGTGCGGAGTCGCGCCCGGCACGTTCGATTATTGGCTCGAAGAAGTGAAAAAAGCGTGCGGCCGCGAATTCGCCCGCACCGGCCTGTTCCCGCCAGCCAATTACTTTCGCGTCCGCGAGAAAGCTGAACTCCAGAGCCCCGAGGGGCAAAGCGATCGCCGCTCGCGAGCGGCCAAATGAAAAGGGCGGCCCGAAGGCCGCCCTTTAATGTCCTAGGCGCTCAACCGGGTCACGCTACTCCGTCAAAACACAACCGGACGAGCACCACGCAGCGTGCGTCGCCGCGCTAGTGGTTGTTGCTATGGCGCCACTTCCAGTATTCGTTCTGTTCATCCTGGCTGCGGTTCTTGAAATCCACATGCTGACGGTGGGTTTGCGTTTCCCATTGCTGATAATAAACGACTTCACCGTGGTTCCACGTATGATAATCGTGATATTCAGGGTCGTAGACGCGGACGCGAGCGGCGCATCCAGCGGTCATCAGGAGGCCGAGAAAAGCAGCACTAACACAGATGGAGCAAAGCGATTGGTACATTTTGCGCATATCGTTCGTCATCCTATCCGGGCCGGGCGCCCATTACGGTTGTAGTGTGCCTTAACGGGCGCGAAGAGCGCCATAAGGCTTACACTTGAGCTTTCATCGGGTATAACCCCACACGATGACCCCGGTTGCGCGTTTTTCCCCATTTTTTGATGTTTCTTGGCCACTTACTCTCGTTCGTGCACTTGCTAACGCCAGCAGGCTCCGCAGCTTCCAGCACTCATTTGACTTCCACCCGGCGCTGTAAGTAAACTCATGCGGGTCCAGTAGGTTCCCGGAATAGTACGCAAAGCCCCGGAAAATACATCAATAATGCAGGAGATTCCGCGAGACCTAGATGAGAAGCGGCCTACCTCGAAACGCTCGAGTACGGAAAAGCATGAAGCGCCCCGCGGCGCGCGCGGGGAAAACCGCTTCGCCAGGCGGGAAGAGCGCTGGTAAAAGGAACGCTTCCCCGCGTCGAGAAGCAAAGCCAAGCAACGACGTTCGCCGATTCGCCTCCCAGCCAGACAATCACGCCGTCTCTCACTGGCTAGACTCGCCCGGCACCTCTCGCGCGCTGATGGACCTGGCGCATGACGCGATCATCATACGCAATCCCGCCAGCCGCGTGGAATCTTGGAATGCCAGCGCCGCGCGCCTCTATGGCTGGACCGCCAAAGAAGCCGTAGGAAAAATTACCCACACGCTGCTCGACACCGCGTTTCCGGCTGGCCTGGAAGCGACCGACCACGCGCTTTTCCACGAAGGCTATTGGGATGGTGAACTACACCATCGGCGCAAGGACGGCACACGAATCATCGTCGAGAGCCGGCAGTCGCTCCTGCGCGATGCCAGCGGCAAACCTCTTCTGATTAAGGAAATCAACCGCGACGTCACGCAGCAGCGCCGCCAGCTCAGCTACTTGCGCTTGCTCGGCGAAGTGAGCGCCTGCGTCAACGAAGCGGAGACGGTCGAGGAAGCGTTGCGCAGGTCGCTGGCGTCGATTTGCGTTCAGACCAACTGGTGTGTGGCATGTGCCTGCACAGCGAATCGCGGCAATCACGAAGAAATCCAGAGCGACCGCGTCTGGTTTTTAAGCGATGAAAAGCGCTTCGCTCCTTTCCGCGATGCTGTGGACGCCAAGCTGAAGTCCCGGCGCGAGAAAAATGTGGCCGAGCGCGTTTTCCGAAAAAACGGGCCCGTTTGGATTCGCGACATTCACAAGGATCCATACTTCGCGGCCGTGCTCTCGGCAACAGACGCCGCGCTGCAGTGCGCGTATGGCTTCCCGATTCCCCTGGGAGCGAAGGCCGGCATCGTTATGGTGCTTTTTTCCGATGTGCCGGTGGAATTGGACGAGGCTTTCTTCGGCACCATGAGGGGCGTGGGGCGGCACTTGGGCCGCCTTTTCGAGCGTTTGGGCGCGGAAAAGGCCCAACGCGCCCTTTCGGTTTCCTTGATGCGCGCGCAGGACGACGAGCGCCGCCGCGTCGCCCGCGAACTCCACGATAGCACCGGTCAGTATCTTGCAGCGCTGACCCTGGCCATCGATGCCGCGCGCAACCATCGCGACGCTTTGCCTGCCGCCGCAAGCCGCAAACTCGAGGAGGCCTCGGAAATCATTAACCGGTGCTCCGCCGAAGTCCGCACGCTTTCGCATCTGCTGCATCCGCCGCTGCTCGAGGAGCTGGGCCTAACCTCGGCGGTCAATTGGTATGTGGAGGGCTTTGCTGAGCGCAGCGGCCTGAAACTGGATGTGCAAGTTCCCGCGCAGGTAGCGCGTTTGGATCCTTTCGCCGAACTGGCGCTCTTTCGCGCGCTGCAAGAGTGCCTGACCAATATTCACCGGCACTCCGGAAGCAAGACCGCCTCCGTAAAGATCGAGGCCGGCGATCATCATTTGACCCTCGAAGTGCGCGACCAGGGGAAGGGAATCGAACCAGAGACGCTCGGCGACTGGTTCGGAAACAAGAAGCGCTCCGGCGTGGGCATATGCGGCATGCGCGAACGAATGAAGGACTTGGGCGGCACACTGGAAATCCAGTCGAGCAGCGCGGGTACCGTTGTGCGTGCAATCATTCCGGTGCGCCAGAAAGCCGCCGCCGTTGTTGCTGCCGAAGCCGCCGCGCCGGCCCCCGCGTCAAAGGCAGCAACGTCCCGAGCGAAGGCGATTGGCGTCGGCGCGGAGTAGTCCTGGCATCCTTCCCGGAAGCGGAGCCCCCGGTGGCACTTCGTATTTCTCCGGCGAGCAGCACGCCGAGTTCAAGCGCGCCACATCTTTTCTCATCTCTGGCGCATCCCGCAAATGCTTCAGCGTCGCGCGCAGAATAATCGCCGCGGCCCTGTCGCGCGGAATCGCCAGGCGGTAATGCATCCATTTCCCTTCGCGTCGCGCGGTCACCACGCCTGCCCGCCGCAAGTACGCCAGATGGCGTGAAATTTTCGGCTGGCTCAGACACAGGATTTCCACAAAATAGCAAACGCAGACTTCGCGGCCGGCGATTAGGTTCAGCAGGCGCAGCCGCGTCGGATCGGCCAGGGCGCGAAACATCTCGTGAATCGCCGTGGTCTTTTGTGAGCCTGTCATGCGCGCATTGTACCATAACATATTCGCATTTACATATGTGATGTCGCGGTTCACAATACATTATATATTCGCACATACGGATATGTAGTCCAGGGAGGTCCCATGGCCGGGAATGGCATCCAGAGCGAAGTACGGCGAGAAGTTCAGAGCAAGTACGGCGAAGCCGCCAAGCGTGTCACCGCCGGTGGGAAAGCCTGTTGCGGCGCAAGCGGATTCAGCGCCTGCGACCCGATCACCACCAATCTTTATGACGAATCGCAAAAATCGGCCATTCCCGCGGACGCTGTCGCTGCGTCGCTCGGCTGCGGCAATCCCACCGCGCTTGCGGAGCTTCAGCCCGGCGAGACCGTCCTCGATCTCGGCTCGGGCGGCGGCATTGACGTGCTGCTTTCCGCGCGTCGCGTCGGCCCCGCCGGCAAAGCTTATGGCCTGGACATGACCGATGAAATGCTGGCGCTCGCGCGCGAGAATCAGCGCAAGGCAGGCGTCGAGAACGCGGAATTTCTAAAGGGTGAAATCGAGGCCATCCCTCTGCCGGAAAATTCCGTCGATGTGGTCATCTCCAACTGCGTGATAAATCTTTCCGCGGACAAAGACCGCGTTTTGCGCGAAGCTTTCGCGTGCTCCGCGCCGGCGGCCGTTTTGCGGTCTCCGACGTCGTCGTGCGCGGCCCTGTTCCGGCGGCGATTCGCCGCAGCGTGGAGTTGTGGGTCGGATGCGTCGCGGGAGCCATGGAGGAATCGGAATATCGCGCGAAACTTGCGGCCGCTGGATTCACGGAAATCGAAATCGAGCCGACGCGCGTTTATCGCCTCGAAGACGCGCGCCAGTTTCTCGCTTCCGCGGGAATCGACGCGGATGCCATCGCGCCGCACGTCGACGGCAAATTCGCCAGCGCCTTCGTTCGCGCCCGCAAGCCTGAGCTTGCGCGAAAGCCCGGAGCAGACGCGAGCGGCGAAGCGAAATCTTGCTGCGGCCAGACGGTTGCCATTGAAAACTTGTCCGTGAAAACCCACTACAACGTCTTGTTTCTCTGCACTGGCAATTCGGCCCGCTCCATCATGGCCGAAGCAATCATGAACCGAAAAGGACTTCCGACATTTACGGCTTACAGCGCGGGAAGCCAGCCGAAGGGCGCGGTTCATCCGGCGGCGCTTCGCCAAATCGAGATAGCGAATCTCCCCACGTCCGGTTTGCGCAGCAAGGCTTGGGATGAGTTCGCCGTAGAAGGCGCTCCGAAGATGGATTTTGTCTTCACGGTTTGCGACAACACGGCGAAGGAAGTCTGCCCGGTCTGGCCTGGACAGCCGATGACTGCTCACTGGGGTGTGCCCGATCCTGCGGCAGTGGAAGGAACTCCAGAGCAGATTGATAAGGCTTTCCGCGACGCCTTCATGATTCTAGATCGAAGGATCAACCTGTTCCTCTGCCTTCCGCTGTCTAGCTTGGACGAGCTGGCAATCAAGAAAGAAATCAGCCGCATTGGAAGCCAATGACCGCCTCCCTCGGGCGGCGCTTCGCGGCGGAGTTGGTCGGCACGGCATTTCTCGTGGCGGCGGTGGTCGGCTCGGGCATCATGGGGCAGCGGCTAAGTGGCGGAAATGTTGCCATCGCGCTGCTGGCAAACACGATTGCCACGGGCGCCGCGCTGGTTGCGCTGATCCTCGCGTTTGGGCCGATCTCCGGCGCGCACTTGAATCCCGTGGTCACGCTCGTGGATGCGATGGAGCGCGGCATCGCCTGGCGCGAAGTGCCGCATTACATCGTGGCGCAGATCGCAGGCGGCATCTGCGGAACGATTCTCGCGAATTTGATGTTTCGCCTTCCGGCGGTCTCCATTTCACAGCGCGTGCGCTCGGGACCAGCGCAATGGCTCAGCGAATTCATCGCCACATTTGGATTGCTCGCGGTGATCTGGGGATGCGCGCGGGCGCGCTCAAACGCCGTCGCGTTTGCGGTCGGCGGCTACATCACGGCGGCGTACTGGTTCACGGCGTCCACGTCGTTCGCAAATCCCGCCGTGACCATTGCGCGAACCCTCAGCAACACTTTCGCAGGCATTCGGCCGCTCGACGCTCCAGAATTCATTGTTGCCGAATTGGCAGGCGGAATCGCTGCCACACTTTTCTTCCGCTGGCTCGTGCCTCGTTTGCCCGCCACAGCGAAAGACGTGGTGCTGCCCCGAGCCAATCCTTAAACCGGATGAGGATGAACGGCAAGGGCTGCACAAATAGTCCGCCGGGCGCTTGTGTTACACTCAGCGCAAAGGAGCACCCACGATGAGACGCTCGCTGATTTATTCTTTGATGTTTGCGTTTGTTATAACGCTACCGCTCTTGCCTGGGGTCACATCGCAACAGGCAAAAGCCGATGGCACAGTCATCAAAGGCTGGGTGTCGGACAAAGGCTGTGCTGCGGGCCGCGCGAACGGCGGCACGTTCACGGGAACGAATCCGGACTGCGCGAAGAAGTGCATCGCTTCCGGCGCAAAAATGGTTTTGATTGTTCCGGATCAGCGAACGCTTTTGACAATCGACAATCCCTCCGCCGCAAAAAGCAATATCGGCGACTACGTCGAAGTCATCGGCAACGTCGAACCGAAAACCAAGACGCTGCACATCAAGGCGCTCAAAATGATCACCAAAGGAAAGGCGATGTGCGATCTGCCTGCGCCGACAAAATAAGGCGGCGTCAGAGGCTTAAAACCGGATGACGAACGCCTCGGAGATTTGGAAGTTATGCTGATGGAGCGGCGTTCGCAATGTTGAGCCTGGGTAGGTCACGATGGTGTCGCCGATGTCGAAGCGTAGCGCGGCATGTTTTGTTGGACGGTACTCGATAGCCTCGCCATAGTTGAACGCGAAGTCCGTGGCATTGGTCAATCCCAGCACGGCCAATGGGTTTGAGGACGCGGAGGTCTGGTAAGTAAGGCGCGCGGTAAACTGCGTTACATCAGCCACAGCAGTTGCCGCGGAGGAAGAGAAAAGCCCGGAATCCGCCTGCGATTGGCCCAGCACGTTGCTGAAATTCACGAATCCTGGGCGCACCACGCTGTATAGTCCCCAGCGGCGCGTTGTCGGCCCCAACCGGAATCCAAAAAGCCCCTCTGTGACGTGTCCGCCCGTAGTCGCCGTGGACGGGTCTCCGTTATCACCGAAGAAGTCCATTTCCGAATCGAGTCCCAGCCAGCTGGAGAAGTTGTACGTGAGGTTCGCGCCGAGGCCGTTGTTTTTCGTATCGCAGCTCGTTGCCGTGGTGCACTGCGAAGGCAGGCTCAGTGTGGAATAGTGCCCGCCCAGTTCCCACTTGGAGTTGTCTGCGAAATTTTGCGCGCGCGCAGTGGCAGGCAGGGAAATCACAAAGGCCACAATGCCGGCGAGCCAAAACCCAAAACGTTTTCCGAGGGCCGGAAATGAAGAGCGCATGCGCATCTCCTGCAGAGAAAGCCTGCCCGCCACAGGCGCCGCCATTATTACTCTCGTTTGTTCCTCGCGCAAGCGCAAATCGGCGCCGCGATCGGTGTCGAACTCTATTCGGCCGTTGCCCATTGCGACGGCTATTCATGTGGATCAGCGCAACACCGAAGACATAAGCGAAGCGGATTCGACGTTGCGCCTTGCGCCTGCCATGGAGTGGTCAAGACCGACCACATTTGGACAATCAAAGAGTTGTAGGTATAATTGGTAGTGACGGGAACAGAGCGATGCGGCCCAGGTTGTACTTTGGTAGTTGCCGACTAGGAAAAGCTTCGCTATTATCCTCGTCGCATCTTCTGCTCGTTGGCCGTACAAATGTAGGTTGTGTCCTATGGCTCTAGAAAAAGAACTCGCCCTATTCGCAAAGATGAAGCCAGACCTTCTAAAAAACCATGAGGGGAAGTTTGTGCTCATCCGTGGCGAGGAATTTATTGGGACTTACGACTCCGCAGAGAATGCTTATACGGAAGGCGTCAAGCGCTTTGGCCGCGAGCCATTTTTGGTGAAGAAAGTGACCGAGAAAGAGGAAGTGTATAGAAATCAGGCTCTAGCCCTGGGCCTAATGCATGCCCGTCTTTAATTTCTTCCATTGGTCAGAAAAGCTTGGCCGCACCCTCAACGAGACGGGTGCGCTTGTATCTGTTGAAATCGGAATCCCCACCGCGCTGAAGCAATATTTGAGCGAAAAAGGCATAGCGATCCCAGCGGCGATTTCGGGTTTTGCGCTCGTGGATACCGGGGCTTTCGCTACGGCAGTTGATGAATCAGTTTTCGGCTCGTTGCAAGTCCCGCATATTGACGAAATCCAGACAGATACGCCTCATGGATCGGGAACATCAAAAGTCTACCCAGCGAACGTAACTTTTCCTGGTATGAATGTCTCAGATATGCCCATGGAGCGAGTTGTGGGTTGTAAGTTGAAGTGGAAGACCCGCGACGAAAAAGAAATCATAATGCTCATGGGGAGAGATCTCCTCCAATACTTTCTCTTCATTTACAATGGCCCATCTTCCGACGTAACCCTCTGTTACTAAACTGAATCGTCCAACCGTATCACCACCAACTCTCATAGTTGCGCACAACGAAAACACGAATCAGGCTAGAATGGCGAAGCATCCGATGATTTGGCGCGCGGGTTTTGCGCGTGAAGCTCTGTAGGAAAGGGAGCGGCGGCGGTGGCGATAATCGCAATTCTTGGCGTGGTTCTGCTCGCGGTGATCCTCTGGGACGTTTTCGAGACGATCATTTTGCCGCGCCGCGTCACGCGCCGTTTCCGCCTCGCGCGGATGTTTTATCGCTGGACCTGGCAGCCGTGGCGCACGGTCGCCTGCATGCTCGTGCACAGGAAAAATCTCCGTGAAAGTTTTCTGAGCTACTTCGGCCCGCTCTCGCTGCTGGCGCTTTTTGTGGTATGGGCCGTCGGGCTGATCTTCGGGTTCACGATCCTGCAGTATTCCGCCGGCTCGGCCATCAATCTCGCTCCCAATCAGCATCCCGGTTTCTGGAGCGATCTTTACCTGAGCGGGACCACTTTCTTCACGCTCGGCCTGGGCGACGTGACGCCGCGCACGGAAGCGGCGCGCATCATCACCGTTTTCGAAGCGGGCCTCGGCTTTGGATTTCTCGCCATCGTCATCAGTTATTTGCCGGTGCTGTACGGCGCATTCTCCCGGCGCGAAGTGGAAATTTCGCTGCTCGATGCGCGCGCTGGCTCCCCTCCGAGCGCCTCGGAAATGCTGTGCCGCGTCGCGCAGCGGCAAAATCCCCGGGCCCTCGAGCAGAGTCTGAGCGATTGGGAAAAATGGGCGGCGGAGCTGATGGAAAGCCATTTGTCCTATCCGGTGCTCTGCTATTTTCGTTCGCAACACAGCAATCAATCCTGGCTCGCCGCGCTCACTACGGTGCTCGACGTGTCCGCGCTGCTCATCGCCTACGGCCAGGGCGCGCTGAAGTGGCAGGCCAAGCTGACGTTTGCGATTTCACGCCACGCGCTTGTCGATTTGTCGCAAGTGTTTAGCACGCCGCCACGCGAGTTTGACGAGGAACGCCTGCCGCCCGCTGAATTGCACGAACTGCGCAAGCTGTTGATCCATGCCGAGATTTCCACCTGCTGCCCTGAGGAAGACCAACACTTGGCCGAGCTTCGCCGCATGTACGAGCCGTACGCTCGCGCTCTCTCGGATCGCTTGCTGATGCCCATCGGAAAATGGGCCCCGGCAGCCAAGGTCGTCGACAACTGGCGCACTTCCGCCTGGGCGCGCATCTCCGGGGCGGAATTCGACTCCTCGCCCCTCACCGAATCCGAAGAAAAAGAACACTTCTGAGCTTTGCCTTCGCGAAGAACGTGCCGCGCGCAAAAAACCTGTGGAAACTGGTACCAAAGTACCAGTTGCGTGCGTGATTTTGCGCGCTTTCTTGTTGACACCATTTTCTGTGTCTGCTAAATACGGCCCAACAGTAAAGAGAAGTCTCGACACCGTTATCAGTTGTTGCCCGTATCTGTACATGGGTTTCCTGGCCCACCTGCTGCGGTTCGATTAGTTCGTACGCGTTGGCAGTGTGCGTGCGAACCGTTGCAAAGAAGTCTTTCTGGTGCGAATGGGCCCCCGCCCTCCCTGTAGTTCGTCAACTTGCTCACGTCGGTAGTGGTGCGCCTGTGCGGTTTGTTCGAGTTGCCGACTAACCCCTCGGGGAAGGGCGAAAACCTCGAGGCATAAAGCGCGTAGCTCTGGGTGTGCTCAGACGCTGCGAAGAGGAGCGGAGAATGACTACACGTGCAAGAGAATCCTTCCGTCGGGAATTCGTGTTGGCATTGCTGATTTGCGCCGTCGTGGGCGGCGCGGGAATTCTGCAAGCACAATTCGTTGCGAAAGATCCTGGTCCACGCGGAGGGCCTGCCGGCGCGGGCGGCTACTATTCAACGCTCGGCGCGAATGAGCAGGGTTACTTCGCGCAGGCATTAGCGCGTTTTGGCGAAGTGGATTCCGTCTCCGGCAACATCACGGGCGAACCCGGGTCGGGCTTAGGTCCGGCGTTCAACGCGAATAGTTGCGCCATGTGCCACGCGCAACCTGCGATAGGCGGGAGCAGCCCGGGCCTGACGAGCCCGCAAAATCCTATTCCGAATCCGCAAGTCGCCCTTGCGATTCTCGACGGCGCCATGAACGTCGTGCCGTCATTCATCACCGCGAATGGGCCGGTGCGTGAAGCTCGATTCATCTCGACCAGCCCGAATAATCCGTCCGCTGCCTTGGATGGCGGCGTCCACGATCTCTACACGATTGCCGGGCGCTCGGACGCCAGTGGATGCTCGCTCGCGCAACCCAACTTCCCAACGGAGATGGCCGAGCAGAACGTCATTTTCCGCATTCCGACGCCGCTATTCGGCCTTGGCTTGGTGGAAAATACGCCGGATGCCACACTGGAGGCGAACTTGGCAGCCAACGCTTCGCAGAAATCGGCGCTGGGTATCAGCGGCGTGCTCAACATGAGCGGCAATGACGGAACGGTCACAAAATTCGGCTGGAAGGCGCAGAACAAATCGCTGCTGATGTTTGCCGGCGAGGCCTACAACGTCGAGATCGGCGTCAGCAATGAGCTTTTCACAAACGAACGCTCCGCCGTGGCTGGTTGCATCTACAACGGCACTCCGGAGGATGCCACGAATATTGTCAATCACACGAACGGTTCGCTCACCGGCACGGCATCGGAGATGAGCTCGGACATCGTGAACTTCGCGGCGTTCATGCGGCTCTCCGCGCCACCGACGCCTGCGCCACTCAGCGCTTCGGCTCAGTCGGGCCAGGACCTTTTCAGCTCGGTCGGATGCGCAATGTGCCACACGCCGTCATTGCAGACCGGGCTGTCACCATACACCGGGATGTCCAACGTGAAGTACAACCCCTATTCGGATTTCGCGCTGCATCACATGGGCTCGAATCTGGCTGACGGCATCGTGCAGGGAGGAGCAGGGCCGGACATGTTTCGCACAGCTCCGCTGTGGGGCGTAGGCCAGCGGCTTTTCTTCTTGCACGACGGGCGAACATCTGACCTGCTGCAGGCCATCGAAGCGCACTTCAGCTCCGGCAACGTGTGCACCGAGACTCGCAGTTCCGTGCAATTCGAGGCCAATGGCGTCTCCTTCGCGCCGTCCTCGCAAAGCCAGGCCTGCGGGTCAGAGGCAAACGCGGTCATAAAAAAGTTCAACGCCCTTACACAAGCGCAGCAGCAGGAACTGCTGAATTTCCTTCGCTCGCTGTAACACGATTCAGCGAATAGCCTTTCGCTGAACTGAGCGCAGCGCGTTATAGGAGGCGGCATCAATCGTATTTGTAATGCCGCCTCTTCAACTTACCTGCCAGAGCACTATGCGCGCCAGCGTCGCCGCGCATAGTCAAGGTTTCGGTTGCCAAGACGCGAATTTTTCCGCAGAGTAGTCGCCGCCTATACCATTAAAACCAAGAAAGGGAGGGGAATTGGCCGAGAGCCAGTCGCTGAAGGTGCGTCGCGCCTGTTTTTGGATGGTCCTCATTGCGCTCGCCGTGCGGCTCACGGTCGTGGCCTTCGTTTATCCCAATCGGCTGAATCCGGCGCGCGACCATTGGAAATTTGCCGGCGAGGCAGGCCGCATCGCCCGCTCGCTCGCCGAAGGCAAAGGCTACAGCAGCCCGTTTTTCACCGATACCGGCGCGACCGCGTGGCTCACGCCGATTTTTCCCGCGCTGCTGGCTGGCGTGTTCAAGGTCTTTGGTGTTTACACGAAAGCCGCCGCGCTCGCCATCCTCTCGTTTGATTGCCTGCTCGCCGCGCTGACGTGCATTCCCGTCTTTCTTATTGCTCGCCGAACGTTTGGAGATCGCGCTGCGCTCTGGGCCGGGTGGATCTGGGCTTTTTTTCCTTACTCCATCAAGTTCTCGGCGCATTTCGTCTGGGACACCACGCTGGCCACGCTGCTCATGGCCATTCTGTTCCTCATGGTGTTGCAACTCGAAGGCTCGCCGCGCTGGCGGCCGTGGTTTGGCTTCGGTCTGCTCGCTGGATTTGCCGCGCTCACCAATCCGGTGACCCTGGCGCCGATGCCGTTTCTTTCATTGTGGCTGCTCTATCGCTCTTGGAAGCGCGGCGACCGATGGTTTGCGCCGGGCGTAGCGGCATTGTTGGCCGTGGTCATCGGGGTCAGCCCCTGGTTTGTGCGCAACTACCGCACGTTCCACAAATTCATCCCGCTTCGTTCCGGCTTCGGATTCGAACTTTATTGCGGCAACAACGCCGATAGCTGGCACTGGGATCCGCCGGGCTATCATCCTTCCGACAACGCGAAAGAGTGGAGCGAGTATCAGCGGCTCGGCGAAGTCGATTACATCGCTCTGAAAAAACGCGAGGCCTTTGCGTTCATCGGCGCGCACAAAAAACTCTACGCCATTCAGACGTTCCGCCGTGTCGCCTACATTTGGACTGGCTTCTGGAGTTTCAGCCGCCGGTATTTGCGCGAGGAGCCGTTCGACCCGGAGAATATTGTTTTCTGTGCGGCTTTGACAGTTTTCGCGTTCCTGGGATTGGGGCGCGCCTGGCAACAAGGAGGCGCCGCTGCTGCGATGCCGTACGTGATCGCTTTCGTCTTTTTCCCGCTGGTTTATTACTTCACTCATCCGGAAGACTATCACCGCCGGCCAATTGATCCTTTGTTTGTCGCGCTTGCCGCGGGAGCTTTCGCTTCTGGGCGCCGTGATTTCTCAGCGTGCCTGCGGAGCTCACGGGTCACGCGGACTTAGCGAAAACATCAACAAACTTGTTCGTTCGCGGATCGTGCACTTTGTACTTGGCGGGCGCAACCGATATCAGGTGCGCGATTCTTTTCCGAGCTTCTTCGCGGCCCTTTGCAGTTTCAACCCAGAGCGGACTGCCATCCGGAAGAACCCGAAAGATATCCAATGTCTCTTCGTCCACGGCCATGGCATAACTCCTGGACAAGGCCCCACGCCGTCCACGTCAAAGAGGGAACTGGTACTTGCGGTACTCTACTTCCGCCGGTTTCCTATTGTCAATATAACTACCCTGCTGGTGGGTGAAGTTCGGTTTCGGGATGGACGGGCAAGCGCGAAGAAGCCGCGCCTCGTCTGTAAAAAGCATGCGCGCGCGGCTAAACGCGCCGCCGGCGAAAAAAAGTGCTGAAGTTTCTGCCATTTGCGGGTAGGATTGCCTAGCTGAGAGCCCGCCCCTCCCTTCTGGCCCGGTGTTGACGGGAGGAATCCGCATGAAGAAATTGCTCCATTGCTGCGACGTCATTCCCGGTTGTGATTTTGTTGCCCGCGGCGTAAATGAGAACGAAATTATCATGCGCGCGACGCAGCATGTCCGTAGCGTACACAATGTTGCCTGGATGACCCCAGATCTGCTCAAACGCGTCCTTGCCGCGATTCGCGACGAGGAGCCTGTCAGCGCCGAGGGCTAGCGCAGTGTCTCTCTCGCCTGCAAGTGTCGGCGAGGTTCCTCAGAAATACATAAACCTAGCCTCTGTTATCAAGAATGGTGCGGGCGCTGCGGGGGAGGCTTGAGTGCAGGATTGTAGAAAGAGGCGACTTGGTGCGCGATTTTGTCAGGATCGGAATGCGCGGAATCCAGATTCGTCAGCACGATAACCGTGAGTTTGTCGTCTACGTAGCGGCAAATCGAATCCGTGAACCCTTGCCACGCGCCGCTATGCTCGATCAGCCTATGCCCATTCATGCTGTGAATGAACCAAGCGAATCCGTAATCGCCTTTGTTTGGCTGGCCGTTATTTAATTTCTGAATCGTCCACATTTGGTCGAGCGACGATCGCTTCAGCAATTTGTCCGTGTAAAGCGCCGCGTCCCATTTCGCCAAATCGAGCGTGGTGAAATACAGGCTGCCGTCCGCCGTGGTGTTCAGCGTCGGTGAAACCCAATTCTGATTCTTCCATTCGCCCTTCACCAACTGATAGCCGGAAGCGCGATTCGGAATGACATCCGTTTCGCTGATGATGCGCGTCTTCATTCCCAATAGCGCGAAAATCCGCTGATGCAGAAAGTCGCCGTAAAATTCTCCCGTGACTTTGTGAATCAAAATTCCCAGCACAACGTAGCCCGTGTTGCTGTAATTCCAGCCTGTGCCGGGCGCGAAATCGAGCCGCGGCCCTTCGGAGAGCTTCAGCAGTTGCTCCTCCGTGTAATCCTTGCGGTAATCCATGCTCGCGTCGGTGTAATTCTTGAGGCCCGATTCGTGGCTCAGCAAATTTCGGATTGTGATGTCCTTCCAACTGGATGGCGCGTTGGGGAAATACTTGGTGATTTTGTCTTCGAGTCCAATTTTGCCTTCCTCGACCAGCATCATCACCGCCGTGGCTGTGAACTGCTTCCCGATCGAGCCCGACTCGAAAATCGTTTCCGGCGTCACCGGCGCGTTGAATTCCAGATCGGCGAATCCGTAGCCCTTGGCCTTGATGATTTTGCCGTCGCGCACCACCGCCAGCGACAGGCCGGGAATTTTCTGTTCGTGCATCTGCTGCGACACATACTGGTCGACCGCCGCGGAAGTGGAAGCGGAGGCGTCCTGCGCCGTCGCGCCCCGCACGCCAATTGCTGCAACAACCGTGAGTATCACACTCGCGCCAAGCGCAAAACGTAATGCTCTTGCGTGCCTGGTGCTGCCTGCGTTGTTGGTGATGTTGAGGCTTACGCGATCGCGCATCTTTGGCAATCCTCCGCTCGATGTATTGGCGCGCGGGATTGTATCATTCTCAACGAAAGTGTCCACACGCTGTCCATGTTCGTCTCTCCGCGTCGTTCAACCTGCAAATCGAAGCTCAATTCTCTGGCTTCCAGCTTCCCGTGCGAGTATAAATCGCGCATCGTGCTTTGCTCTTCCATTCCCGAATGAGCGCCACCGCCGACGGCGCCATCGGGCCCGCGTCCGCGCCTCGCTCGCGGCGAACTTCACCGCGCGTCGCGGTTCGTGGCAAGCTCACCTTGCTCACTCTTGCCGCCGCCACATTCTTCATGGTCTCCGGCGGCCCCTACGGACTCGAAGACGTCGTGCAAATGGCCGGCTACGGCGGGGCCATCGCGATCCTGCTGATCACGCCGCTGCTCTGGAGCGTTCCCACCGCGATGATGGTCAGCGAGCTTTCCAGCGCGATTCCCGAAGAAGGAGGCTTTTACATTTGGGTGCAGCGCGGCCTGGGCCGCTTCTGGGGATATCAGGAGTCGTGGCTCACGCTCGCAGGCAGCATTTTTGAAATGGCGCTTTACCCCACGCTGTTCGTCGACTACCTAGGCCATTTCGCGCCCGTGCTCACCAGTGGCCATCGCGCCATCGCCATCGAACTTGCGCTGATCGTCGTTTGCACCGTGTGGAACGTCTGCGGCGCGCGCGCAGTTGGCGAAGGTTCCGTCTGGATGTCCGTAGCTTTGCTGATTCCGTTCGTTGTGCTCGTTGCGCTTGCCATGTCGCGCCATGTCGCGTCAAATGCCGTGCCTGCCCCCCATCCCCCGATTCCGCATGCCGACATTCTCGGCGGCGTGCTCATCGCCATGTGGAATTACATGGGTTGGGACAACACCTCAACCGTCGCCGAGGAAGTAGTCCATCCGCAGCGCACCTTCCCGCTGGTGATGCTCCTCACCGTGACGGGAATTACGGTGAGCTACATTCTTCCCGTTGCCGCGGCTGCGCACGCAGGCATCAGCCCGCTCGGATGGTCCACGGGAGGCTGGGTGGACGTCGGTCGCGCCGTCGGAGGGAGCTGGCTCTCGATTGCCATCGCGATCGGCGGTGCGATTGGCGCCATCGGATGCTTCAACGCGCTGATGCTCTCCTTCACGCGTTTGCCGCTGGTGATGGCCCAGGACGGCTATCTGCCGAAAATCTTCGCGCGCACTTCCGCGAAAACCGGCATGCCCGTGGTGGCGATCACCGTCTGCGCCATCGGCTGGGCGGCATGCCTGTTTCTGAATTTTGAGCACCTGGTAATCATGGACGTGCTGCTCACCGGCCTAAGTATCCTGCTGGAATTTTGGGCGCTGGTGGGCCTGCGCATTCGCGAGCCGAATCTCGCGCGTCCTTACCGCGTTCCCGGCGGAATGATCGGAGCCGTGCTCATCAGCCTGCCGCCGCTCGGCTTGATGATCGCCGCATTTGTGCGCAACCGCACCGAAGCCATCGGCGCCACCAGTTCGCTCGCCGTCGGTCTCGTCCTCATCGCCCTCGGCCCTATTTTTTATTTCCTCTCCCGCCCACGCACTCGCGTGATGTAGTTCACGTCCCGCTCGCGCGCCGTGGGGCGCAAATGGCCCTCGGCCCTATTGTCTTAGTTCACCTCCCGCCATGTGCAACTCCTCTGTAGCTCAGGTCTCGTTTGCGCGCCGTGGGGCGCAAATGGCCCTCGGCCCCTATTGTCTTAGTTCGCCTCCCGCCATGTGCAACTCCTCTGTAGCTCAGGTCCCGTTTGCGCGTTGTGGGCGCAAACTGACCTGAGGTCTTTGAGTCGCAGAGGGGCAGCCTCACGTCAGCCCGGCATAAGCCGCCGGGCGGGACGTGAGCTACAGCAGAAGTCGTCTATACTTTGCACGTGTCCCGCCTGAGGCGCCTTGTGGAATCTCACCGCGTATTCTTCATTACCACGCATTTCGCTCGCGAGGCGCTTCCCATCTCGGACTTAGAACGCGACGGCGTTCTTAGATCGCTCGATGAGACTCGAATCCGCCGAGGGTTTTTGCTGCTGGCATATTGCGTGATGCCGACGCATTTGCACTTGGTTATTGTGCCGTCCGACAGCGACGCCGTTTCCGGCGTTATGCGCGAAATTAAGATTCGGGCCGCCAAGCGAATCTGTTTGCTGCGTGACGGTCGGGAACAGGTATGGCAAGCTCGCTATTTCGATCGCATCATGCGTCACCGTCAGGAGCTTTCCGAGACCCTTGACTACGTCCATTTCAATCCCGTGAAGGACGGACTGGTGGAGAACGCCGCTCGGTGGCCATGGTCAAGCTGGCGCGGTTGGCAAACCGGCGGGGAACCGCCGATACCCGTAGACCGAATCGATTTGGCAATCGATGGACGAACGCTGCTTCGCTGGTGAACCTGTAGCTCAGGTCCCGTTTGCGCGTTGTGGGCGCAAACTGACCTGGGGCGCTCTTCACCGCTTCTTGGTCGGCTTCTCCGCTGAAGGCTGGCCTTGCAATCCAAACACGGACTTCACTTCCGGCGGCAAATTGTTCATGTGCGAAAGGAACGTCACCACCTGCCAGATGTCCTGGTCCTTCAGCACATTTTTCCATCCGGGCATGCCCGTCCAGCGAATGCCGTGCACAGTGATGTAGTAATTCTCATTCTCCGGCATGTCCGCCGCGTCGGTCATGAACTGCGGGGGCGGGGGATTGAGCGAACCGGCCAGCGGCGACCTCGGTCGCGCCGGATCGCCGTGGCACAGCGCGCAGTGATCCAGATATACCGTCGCGCCTCCGATCAGGTTTTCATTGGTGGGCTGCAGCGGATTGGTAAGTTTTGGCGCGTGCCGGTCGACACTGGCGTCCATCGCGCCGCCCGCAAAATGCCGCTCCATTTCCGAGGGCGGATGATCCGCGCGCATGTCCACGCGTCCCGTTTCCGCAACAAAGACTCCCGCCGCAATAATCACAGCAATCGTGACCAGGATTCCCAGGATAAATCCTTTCATCGTCTCCTCCTACGTGCCCGCTAATCTGTGATGCTGCGCCGCTATGCCAGCCGGAATCATCATTCTAAGATAGTATTTGCGGGACGACGTGGCAATGAATCGGGAAATAATTGGCCTGCATAAATAGGGAGCCGCATGGCTGCTACCGCTGAACCGGTCGCGGGAGGCGTGCAACACGCCGGTATCCTCACCGACAAAACGGGTCGCTGGATGGTCGCCGTCGCCGTGATGGCCAGCGCGATGATGGAACTGGTGGACACGTCCGCGGTCAACGTGAGCCTCCCTTATATTGCCGGCAATCTCTCCGCTTCCGTGGATGAAGCGACCTGGGTCCTCACGTCCTATCTCGTCGCCAACGCGATTATTTTGCCGCTTTCCGGATGGCTCGCCAATTATCTTGGCCGCAAGCGCCTCCTGATGATGTCCGTCATCGGTTTTACTATTGCCAGCGTCCTCTGCGGGCTGGCCCCCAATCTGCCGATGCTCGTTTTCTTCCGCATCTTACAAGGCGCCGCGGGCGGTTCGCTGCAGCCCACGACGCGGGCGATTATGCTCGAGGTGTTTCCGCGAGAGGAGCGCGGGCACGCCATGGCGCTTTGGGGCGTCGGAATCGTGGTCGCGCCGATCGTCGCACCCATGCTTGGCGGCTGGCTCACCACTGACTATTCCTGGCGCTGGGTTTTTTTCATCAACATTCCCATCAGCATCATCGGCCTGATTCTGGTGCACATCTTCGTCTTTGACCCGTCCTACATTCGCCGCCGTTCAAGTCACATCGATTACTGGGGCATGGGAATGCTGGCCACGGGCATCGCCGCGCTGCAAGTGATGCTCGATAAAGGACAAGAGGACGATTGGTTCGGCTCGCACTTCATCATCCTGATGTGCATCATCGCGGCGGTTTGTCTAACGGCATTCGTGATCTGGGAATTGCGCACGCGCGATCCTGTTGTTCACTTCAGCTTGATGCGCTATCGCACCTTCGCTGTCGGCACCAGCCTCTCGATGGTTCTGTTCTTCGGCCTGTACGGCAGCATCGTGCTTTTGCCGCTTTTTATGCAGACGCTCTTGAACTTTCCCGCCGTCACTGCGGGCATTTGGAATTCGCCGCGCGGAATCGCTACGCTGATCTTCATGCCGATCGCGGGATTTCTCATCGGCAAGAGATGGGACATGCGCGCATTGCTGACCGCCGGCTTGGTTGTCTCCGCGATTGGCGCGTATATGTTCTCTTTTTTAAATTTGAGCGCCGGGCCATGGGATTTCGTCTGGCCCCAGATGGTCATGGGCGCGGGGCTTTCCTTTATGTTTGTGCCGCTGGCCACCATTACCGTGGACCCCATTCCGCAAGAAGAGATGGGCTACGCGACCAGCCTGATCGCGCTTGCCCGCAACCTCGGCGCTGGCTTTGGCATTTCGATTTTTACCGCCTTTATTGATCGCCGTGCGCAATTTCATCAAGTTCGCTTGGTCAGCGAAATGGCGCTGCGGCCGCTCGGCATGTTGAACCTTCGCGCCGCGATGCAGTCTTACTTGCTCCAGCACGGCGACGCTGCCGCGCGTGCGGCCCAACAGGCGCTTGCGGGAATTTACGCGCAGGTCCTGCGCCAGGCCTCCCTGATGAGCTATCTGGACGGTTTCCGCGCTCTCGCCGTGCTTCTGGTTATTGCCGCGCCGTTTATTTGGATCATGAAGAAGCCGCATTTCAAGAGGGCTGGGGCCGCCGATTAGCTTTTAGCCGGGCGTGAACGCTTCAAACAGGCCGCGGTCCGAACGTCGCGGCTTGCCTGATTTATTTACGGGCCCACGCTTGCACCACCGAAGTCACCGCCAGGAGGATCGTCTCGTCCTCCGCGATGGTGTGCATCTCCTCGCAAATCTGCTCGATGTCCTCTACGCGCGCCACTCCCGCCTCGACAATCATGGGGATGGCTTCGCGCAGCGTCATTTCCCAAAAACGCTTTTCCTCGCCGCGCAAGAACGCCGGCTGTTCCATCTTGATTTCCACAGCGCGAAATCCCGCGCTCCGGAAATATTGATGCAGCTTCGCGCCCGCGTTCGAATCGACGCCGCGCTTTGCGTCCATGATGGGATAAATCTCCGACATCCGCAGGTAAGCCCGCGTCTCCGGATAGGTGGTGATCGTCGAGGAGATGAAATCCTCGCACACCGCCAACCCGCCGCTCTTCAGCAGGGCATGCATCTCTTCCAGCGCCGCGACCGGATTGGTCAGATGGCAAAGTAAAAATCGCGCGTATACCAGATCGAACGACGCGCGTGGCAGCCCTGTCGCCGTAGCCGTGCCATGCCGGAAGGATGCGTTCTTGATTCCCGCAGTTCCTGCATTGGCCCGGGCGATGCGCATCTGTTCTTCGCTCATGTCGATGCCGGTCACCGAACCGCCAGGGCCCACGCGCTCCGCCATCCACATCGCGTTCAGACCGATGCCGCAGCCGATATCCGCGACTTGCCAGCCGGGGGCGAGGCCCAGATTCGTGAGCATCTCGCGCGTTGTGGGGTTGAAAACTCGGTCGAGCAGTCGCAAACGCTCCGCTGCCGCTTCTCCTGCCGCGAAGATGTATTTACCATGCGAACTTGAATCGCCGTGCTTCGGCATGAGCTTCTCCTGGGTATCGCCAATTCGTTTCGGATCACGCAGCCCAAAATCGAAAACAACCGGAATTTCTATAGCACAAATTGCCTTCGTTGACGCACATCGTTGGCTATGTTACAAACGCGGCATTCCCGGCCTTGCGCCGAATCCTTCTGTGCCATTCAGAAAGTGTAACGAAATGAGACAACTGCTGATTGCGGTATGCGTTCTTGCCATGTCGAGCGTCTGCTGGGCGAAAGGCGGCAAGACCGAATGGCAAAACTTGACTACGCTGCAGCCCGGACAGAAAGTTCAGGTTGTCGACAACAATCATGGCAAGCACTCCGGCGCTTTTTTGTCAGTCGATGATCAGAGTATCAAGCTCCATGAAGAAAGCGGCGACGCCACGTTTCCACGCGCAAGCGTTGCGCGAGTAACCGTTCCGGCGCATCGCGGCCGCCACGTCGTGCTTGGCTTGGCCATCGGCGCTGGCGCGGGGGCAGCCATTGGAGCGGCGACCGGCGGCTGTTCCAACTCGAGCACCTACAGGTGCCTAGGAGCTTCGAGGGGTGAGATAACGGCCGCCGCAGCCGCCATCGGTGCGGCAGTCGGCGCTCTCGTCGGCGCGCTCTTGCCCGGTCACGAGACAATCTATCGCGCGCCCGCACAGTAACGAGCGAGGTACCTTGAAAGATTCGGTCATCCTGTTTTTATCGCGCGCCGCGCTCAGGTGTCTCGGCCCAGGAAGAATTTGATCAGCGAATAGCCTCCCGTTATCGGTAACAGGAACGCCTGCTTCCAGGCCGAGACATGGTCGCGAACCTTCTCGTGTTCGTGAACCGCCCGCGCCTGCTCTTGCCCCACCAGCATCGCCGCGTATTTCGCGAAATCAATGCCGCACTTATCGCAGGTCCCGCCATGGCGCTGCGTCGCCGCGCAAGAAGGGCACTTGAAAAGCAGCGTCGCGTGGCACCGCGTGCAGAACTGCGCCGTGTCGGTATTCGCCGCCTTGCACTTGGGACATTCCATGCAGCAATTTTACTGCGTTGCAGGCTGCGGCCCTCTGCACGCAAGTTCTTCTGTGCCGAGAGGCAGACTGTCCGTTCGGACAGGCTGCCAGCGGCCGTTCCCCTGTTACCGATAGAGCATCGCGACACGCTCTAGTCCTTCCTATATATAGCGTCGCTATATAGAATGAACTTCATGATCAGTTCAAACGTCAAGCGTGGCAGCGCGGAGCTTGCGGTTCTGTCGGTTCTCGAGGAACGGCCGCTGCACGGCTACGAAATCGCCCGGCGCATCGACCGCGACTCGCGCGGCACGCTGCGCTTCACCCTTGCCTCACTCTACCCCTTGCTCTACCGCATGGAATCGCGCGGCTGGCTTAAGGCCGTCTGGGGCGAAACGCCATCGGGGCGCTCGCGGCGGTATTACCGCCTTACCGCTGCGGGACGCAAAAAGCTGGCGCCCCTGCGCAAGGAATGGAAGGAATTGTTTCGCGCTCTGGCGCGTCTGGCGGAGCCCCACCATGCCTGATTGGCGAAACGAAGTGGCGCGTGTTCTGGCCAGCGGGAAGTTTTCCGCGGAGGAGCGCGATGAGGTCGCGCGCGAACTCGCCTGCTACCTCGACGATCTGTTCAACGACGCTTGCGCCCGCGGTCTAAGCGAACGCGCGGCCATGAAACATGCCATCGCTCAACTTTACGAAGATCCAAGGCTCGGTCCGAAACTCCGCCGCGCCCGCCAGGAGAACAACATGAACGACCGCACCAAACGCTTTTGGCTTCCCGGCTGTATCATCCTCCTTGCCAGCGCCGCCGCTCTCGCGCTTTTCGATTTCGCGGGATTCTCTCCGTACTTCCCGCGCGCCTGGGTCGGCAACGTCGGCGCCGAACCGTTCTTGCATGACTCGCTAATGATTTATGTTCCCTGGCTCTGCGTACTGCCGTTTTTGGGCGCCGCCGGAGCATACTGGTCGCGACGGACCGGCGGCGCACCCGCTCTGCGGATCGCCGTCGGAATTTTTCCGGCGTTCGTCTTCTTGGCAACTTTCCTGGTGTGGGTGCCCCTATGTGTGGCGATTGGCGCGCTGCCGCCGGGAAAAATCTTCCTTCCGGCATTTGCGGGGCTTATTTTGAGTTGGGTCGTGATTCCCGGCGCGGCTTTGCTGCTCGGCGTCCTGCCATTTCTGGGAGGCAGCAGCGCTCATCGGCGAATCGCGTAGCCAATCGGCGTGCTTCCTCGCGCCGGACTTATTTTCGCAGCGCGAAAAACTGGTTGAACGGATTCTGAATCGGCAATTTTTCGAAGTGCGTGAAACCCGCTTCTTTTGCCAATGACCGCGCGCCGCTTTCCCCGATCACGGTGCCCAATCCGGCGCCGTTATGGGCCAGCGAAACCGTCATGCAGTGCATGGGGCTAAGGGAGTGGAACATTTTGCCGATCGGATTGCGATTTTCGTGCGCGTTCGCCGCTGCGTTTGGTTCGGACCATACGTATATGCCATCATCGGCGAGCGCTCCGCGGATCGCCCGCATCGTCGCTTTGGGATCCACCATGTCGTGAATGCAATCGAAGCTGCAAATCAGGTCGAATTTCTTCCCGGCGGGAATTTCGTGCGCCGCTGCCTGCAGGAATTCCACGTTGGTGACGTCCTGGCTGGCCGCCAGTTTGCGCGCGCTCTCGATGCTTGGCTGATGGTAGTCGATGCCGAGCACTTTCGACTTCGGGAAATGTTTCCCCATGATCACCGTCGATTGTCCACGTCCGCAACCGACGTCCGCAATCGAAGCGCCTTTTTCAAGACGCGCCACGAGTCCGGGCACCGCGGCGAGCCATTCCTTCGCCAGAAAATTCAAGTAGCCTGGACGAAACAGCCGCTCGATGGCATGCGGAATTTCGTCGCCAATCTCCGAGTACGATATGCCTCCGCCCGTTTTGAAGGCCTCGGCGATCTTTTGTATGTTGCAAATCGAGGGGGCCGTAAATTGAAGAATGCCGCCGACAAACATGGGGCTGTCTTCGTTGGCCAGCACGAACGCCTGCTCTTCGGTCATTCGATACGTATCCGTGGTCACGTCGTAGTCGATGTATTCCGCCGCCACCATCGCGCGCAGCCATTCGCGCACATACCGTTCGTTCAGTTGCGTCCGCGCGGCAAGATTCGGGCTGCGCACCGGCCCCGCTCCGGCCATGGCTTTGAACAGGCCCAAGCGGTCGCCGATGTACCCCAGCGCCAAGGTAAATGCGCCGGCCGTGTCGCCGACAACGCGGAATGCCATTTCGTGCACTTTGTCTTGATTCATGGCTGTGCTCCTCCGTAAAGTTCCCAAACAAAAATTTGTTCCTTGGTGGGGACCGCGTCTTACCTGCTCACCTTCCGTGTCCGGCGTCGAGTTTGCCGGGGTTGCGACGGCATCCCAAGCCGCAAAGTGCAAGGAGTCTACGCGCGCGGCGCATCGGTGTCAACGCTCGTGCGAACAGCCTCCGCAGCTTCGAAACATTTGTTTCGTCGCGGAGTGGTTTTAAATCCGTTTCGTTGGTGGGGCGGGAACGGCGCGCCGCAGCTCGACGCACCGAAAGAGGGGATTCACTTCTTTTTCTTCGGTTTGGTCTTGCCGCGCGCCCGCTCGTATTTCAGCGCGATCATGCCTTGTGAGCCAGGGCTCATTCACAAAATCATCCCGCCGCTCATCCGCAACCCGTCTTCCAGCGTCTTCCGCCCCATGATTGCGTCGTCCACGGACGCGAAAAACGGCCCCATCGAATAATCCTTGGGATGAATCAGGAAATCGAGGTCGCCGTTCAGCCGCGCGATGTAACCATCCAGGCTGATGCTCAGATCCAAGACAACCTTGCGCATGCCGCCGCTTTAAATCGACCTTACTTCTCAGCGCAAGCGTCCTCGGAGGAACGAGGGGGCGCGCTGAGTTGCGGTCAGCATGCCACTTCTCCACTCGGCGGAAATTTATTTCTCAAATTGTTTAAGGAATTTCATCACTGCTTGCCAGTTGGCCGCCGCGCCTTTGGGATTGCGATCCATGCGCAACGTGGACGACCCGTGCACCGCGAATTTTCCCTTGTAATGAACTTTATCGCTCGAGGCCACTGCATCGAAGATCCTTGTAGCGTCGGTCAGGGCGTCCGCATCGTTCTCTGAAGTAATGAACACCGGCACGCGCACCTTCGTGGCCGCGTCGCGCACCAGCGTCGGCTGCGCCTCGAAATATTCGCCCGGTGAAAACGCCAGCACCCCGGCGACTTCGTCCGGATGCTTGGCCGCCACCACAAACACCAGCGACGCGGAATAGCTGCTGCCCCACAAAATTACTTTGCGATGCGGCTCCCGCGCACGCGCCCATGCCAGCGCTGCGTCCAAGTCCGCTTCGAGGTCCTCGACTTTACCCGCCGCCGTTTCCGCGCGGCCCAGCTTTTTCACGGTTTCATTGGTGTGACCCCACATCGCACCGCCCCAGCGCTGGTCGATGGCCAAGCAGCTGAACCCTGCCTCCACCAGCTTTGGAGCAATGCCGGCATATTCGAAGTGGTTCGAGGCCGCCTGATGAAACAGCAGAATCATCGGCTGCGATGGGCTGTTCGCGGCGTAATAAGCGCCGTAGATCGTCACGCCATCGGCGGCCTTGAATTGCACGGCCTGCTGCGCGCGCGCCGTCTGCGACGCCAGAAAAATCGCCAAGCCCACCTCGATCAGCAACGCAACGGCCGCTATGATTTTCTTTTGCATGAACTCTCCCCGCGCCGCGTTATTTCAAATCGAGAGCAGTCGGATGGGAAGGCTGGTAAAGCCCGATCTGTCCGCCGCTCGGCAAAGTTATCGCCGTGCGAAGCCCCCAGCGCTCCTGCACCAGCGGCGCGCACCTCACTTTTTTTGTCTCGAGTGAATGCACCATCGCGCGCACATCGTCGCACATAAAGTAGATGGCCGCGCCAAGCATGTTGCCACCGGGATGCGGAATCGCAGCGTTTTCGCCCGCGGGATGCACGGCCGCTTCCGCTGGCGGCATGGCAAAAATCAGCCAGCCTCCGCCGATATCGACCCCGCGAAATTCCATCACGTCGCGAAGAAACGCGCGGTCAGCTTCCGCGTTAGCGCTATAGAACACGATGTGCGTGCCATGAATCATCGCTGCCGTCTCCCTTCGCTGTGCTTCCCAGAGCGCACGGTCGAGTTACTCGCCCGCTGCCGTTTGCTCTTTCACCGGCCACTGAAAGCAAACGTTGTACCCGTCCGGATCGGTGACGTACAGCTGCTTCATACCGTAGGGCGCGATTTTCGGCGCGCGCTTCGCGACTCCTTTTGCGCGCAGATAAGCGTACGCCGCGTCCACATCGGGGCACGCAAAATACAGCGCCGTATCGTCATGCGCGGCCACTCGGGCGGAGTTGGGAACAGCGGGCCGCTGCCCCTCGTCGTAAGCAGTATTCAGCATCAATTCGACGCCATCTCGCCGCAGCAGCGCCCAATCAAACAGGATCTCCGGCCGCGGCGGGGAATTGGCAACAACCTCAAAGCCCAGCACGTCGCGGTAAAACTCGATGGACGTGCGCATGTCGAAGACTTGCAGCAGCGGCACCATTCCCCGAATATCGATCGCCATGTGAATCTCCAAAACGGATACGGATATTGACGCGACATCTTACAGCGCGAACAAAAAGAACACAAAAATGCCGCCTGATCAGGTCTGCCGCCCTTCGCCCCTTGGCGAAAGCGGCGCTCGGTCTCTGAAAAATTAAGGCACATCAAAGCCTTCCGGCGAATCTATAATAAGAGGGCTGAGTTAACGGGCTAGCGGGGTCGTTCAAGCGGGCATTCACAGCGCGATTCTCCGAATCGCTCATGAAGAGGCGCTCGTTATGAGTCACACTTGGGCTCAGGATTTTTTTCTGGTTGCTGCCGTAGTTGTCTTAGGCGCGCATTTGCTTTTCAACGTATGGTACGTTTTTGGCGCCGCCGTCACCAAAGGGCGTCCGCGACTGGAAATTCTGCACATCCTCACCCTTTGCTACGGCGTCATTGCGGAAAACGCTTCTTTCATCTGCCCGCTGACGCTGCTCGAGAAATTCTGTCAGTTGCGCGCCGGCGTCGCGCCGTATCGGGGGCCGTTTGAACTGCACTATATGCGTTCCGTCGTAGCGCCCAGCTTTCCGCTGTGGCTTCTGGAATACGGCGCCATCGCTGTTTTCCTTGTCAACGTAGCGATTTACGCCCGCCGCTTCGCCGTGCGCTACTCCGCCGGCCACCGCCACGCCCACTAACCAGTGGTTTCAGTGGTCCAGGCTTCAGCCTCCGTGCGTTTGTAGTTGAGTGGCGCAGGGCTTCAGCTGTGCGGATTTGCAGTGAGTGGCGCAGGCTTTAGCCTGCGTGCATTTGTAATTGAGTGGCGCAGGCTTCAGCCTGCGTGCATTTGCAGGTTAATCTAGAATGGCGCGGCGAGGAAAATTTCGCCCACTCCTGGCGCGCCGGAGCTGCCTGTGGTGGAAAACGCCGCCATTCCTCCTTCGCCCAGCGATCCAAAATCACCGCCGATCGGCGTACCCGTGCCGTTCACGGAAATCACTGTTGCGCGCGTCGAGCACTGCCCGGGCGCACACACGAGCACGCCATACACTTGTTGGCCGGTCACGCCGGCACGCAGGCTTGCGAGTGACGTAAACACCACGCGCGTCCCCGCGGCGGCTGGATTCGAACTCGCTCCCGCCCCGGGCACTCCATTTTGATCCACAGACAGCACGCGAGCCCCAGAGGGTGTGCATCCCACCGTCGACGGCAGCGTCACGCACACTGTTGCGCCCAGAATTTGCTGGCCACTCGCATTGCCGGGTAGCAAATTCGGCGCGCTCGAAGCAAACGCCAGGAAAAGATTCCCGCCGTCTGCAAGCGCCGGAGTGATGCTGTTGTCAGTTCCGGGCGCGTTGCTCGAGTCAGCCGAGGCGAGCACGGTCTGCTTCCCGCAGCCGGGGTGCAACATCGGAGTCCCTTCCAGGCAGGTCGTTCGCAGATAAATCTGCGATTCACCATTGGATGCCACTCCGGAAACAATATTATCCGCGAGCGACTCGAACGACACCGCCAGTCCAGCCGGATCGATCGATGGCAGCATGGAATCTCCGTCGCCGGGACTGCCATTCGCATTGGTCGAGAGCAGCGCCGTTCCTGGTGTGCAGCCGCTGATCGTGCCGCCTTGGCCCGTACAATTCTGATACAGATAAATCTGCTGAACGTTTGCGGGAACGGTCGCCGAAGTTAGATTCGTTGCCGTCGATTGAAACGCTATGTACAGCCCGAACGAGCTGATCGTTGGATTCGAGCTCGCTCCATTGCCCGGAGTCGTGCCCTTGCTGCTCACCAGCGTCAGTTTCGGCGTGCAGCCTTTCACGGCGCCTGAAATACCGTTGCATGTGTCGAACAGGTAGATTTGCTCCACCGCCGCCGTCACGCCAGAGACCAGATTCGTGTCGTCGCTTTCAAACGCGACGTAGCGTCCATCCGCGGAAATCGCCGGGCGGTCGCTCCCGTTCACTCCTCCTGCGCCTGCCGCGCTCCCGGCCGCGGAAATCAGCGTCGTTTGCGGCGTGCACGATCCCGAGCCGAAGCAATTTTGCGTCAAATACACTTGCGAAAGGCCGTTGGTGGGCGTTGATGTCAAATTCGTTGCCGTGGAATCGAACGCGACGAACAGGCCGCCATCGGAGACCGATGAATGCGTGCTCGACGCATTTCCCAACGTGCTTCCTTTCGCTGATTGCGCGATAGGGAACGAGCTCCCGCTTGCCGCGCCTGTGACCATGAAGTTTGTTGTGGCCGTGCCGCCGCTCGTTGCCAGCGGATTCGCGGCGGTCAACTGCACCGCGCCTGTCGTCTTTACGCTTGCCGCCGGCACGTTCACCACAACCGTGCAAGCTATCACCGGATTGCACGAAACCGGCCCGGTCGGCACCAGGGGTGGGTTGGTATTGCTGACTGTGCCGAAATAAACCTCCACGCTTGGCGAAGCGTTCAAGACCGTCAGCGTGAGCGGAAAGGTTGCCGTCCCCGCTGGCGCCGCCGTTGGCGACACGGTCAGAATCTGTGGCGAAGTGGTATTGAAGGTGACGTTGTTCGATGTCTGCCCAGCCGTTGTCACGTTCACTTGCTGGGATCCCGAGGCGCTTACTTGGCTGGCCGGAACGCTCACCACCAGCGTGTCAATGCAATTTACCCCGGTTGGGCACGGCGGCGTCTCCACGCTCAGAACCGTCAGTTGATTCGTGCCAAACTCCACCGACGACGACCCGTTCATATTCGTCCCGGAAATCGAAAGCACAAATTCTCCTTCGCCTGCCGGAACCGATGCCGGCGAAAGCGAGTTGATCTGTGGAACCGGGTTGGAATTCCCGCCGCAGCCAAAACCGGCGAGGCAAGCCGCCGCGAGCAATCCTCCAAGAACCGCCTTTCGCCCCATCCCTGTTCCTCCGAATCTTTCTCCGCGCAAAATGCGCTTTGGGAACTATCGCCTAGCTTCGCACGGTTGCCGGCTCTGCATGCAAGTGTCTTAGATGCGATCCAGCATTATACGGAGGTGCTATCGTGCGGAAGAAGCGAAAAGAGACAGTTCCTTTCGCGGGAGCCCCAGTTGTTCCCGGCGCCCCATCGCCAATCTCCTCACAAATCTTGCAGCCGTCCGTGCCCGAGGAATACGCGCATCGCCTCAAAACTGTGCCTGCGATGCTCCAGTTATGTTTTGGGGTTGCTCGCGTGCGGTTTTCAGCGCTGAGCATTATGGCGAACGATCGGAGGCGCGGCAAAATTTTCCGCAAGGATCGTTCTGTTGTGCCCGAAAAAGTTATGCTTTGGCGGGAGCCAGCATGCGCAGCAGGTTCAGAACGCGGTTCAAGTCATATGGCTTGGAAATGCACACCGTCGCGCCCAGCGCATGAGCCGTTGAAAAATCACTCGGCATTCCGGTGCGCGTGGTCAAGATCACCGGCACGCGCGCGAATTTCGCATTGCGCTTCACAATCACGCACAGATCATAGCCGGACATTTCGCCGCCTCCGGGCAGCGCCCCAGCGAACACCTCCGCCTCGCAAATTAACGCCGACGGCGTGCGATGGCGCAGCAGCGCAACCGCGGCATTCGGCTCCGATAGCGCTTCCACGGCGTACCCATGCAATTCCAATTCTGAGCGCACCAGCGCCCGCACGCGCGGGTCCGCATCCACAAAAACGATCAGGGGTTTCTCGGGAGCCTTGTTCTTGGGCGGCGCTGGCACAGGCACAGGAGCCGCGGGCTCTCCCAGCGGATTGCCCGAGGCATCAACCAATTCATAGGCTGGCTTGCCTTCGAGAAATGCCACGGCCACTCCAAAACGGTTCTCGCTCGCGCGCGCCACACGGACCACTTGCCCGCGCTGCTCATGCCCCTGTTCTCCGGGCAGCATGGGGCTATAGGGAAACACTACCCCGACTTCCTGCCCGCGCTGGTAGGTTGTCCGCGAAGTCTCAAACAGAATTCCTTCGCGCGAAACGTCGGCGGTCATCGTCAAATCGAATTCGGAGGCGTTCCGGCTATTGACCTGCCGCACGCGCACCGGAGCGGAAATTTTCACGCGGCGGCGGTGACGGCGCTCTTGTCTTACTGGACGCGCGGGCGACATGCGCGCATTCTGCGCTTGCGGTTTTGCCATCTCGGCGATCAGTTCAGCCACGGCAGCCTT
>JBAQYT010000095.1:0-3422 GCA_049787175.1 Candidatus Acidiferrales bacterium
TGAGTTCGGGTTGCATTGGGAACCGCGTGTACACGGGCTTGGGCGAGGACGAAATGTATTTTGTGGTGCCAGGGAAGAGCCTGTCGCGTGTTGCGGGTGAGCTTGAGACAGTGGTGAGCGCCAATGCGCAGCTCTCGCAATACCATCAAGCGCGAAAAGAATCGCTCGCGTCGGCGTGAAGACGGTGGCCGGTGACCAGTGGCAAGTGGCCGGCGAAAAGCAAAACTCGGGAGTACTTCGCGCGGCTGAAGAAGTGCGATAGGCAAGAAAAAACAGGGGTCACTTACTATGAAATCGCGACGTGAAATCATTCTTGCACTGTTGGCGCTGATTGCACTTGCGCCATCATCGCGAGCGGCAGGGACGAAAAGCGGATTCATCACCACCGCCGACAGCGTCAAAATCCATTACCTCGAAGCGGGCCAACAGCATGTCGCCTTAAAGCCCATAACCACTGAACGTCCGACGGACGAAGGCGCACGTGCGCTCATGCCGCGGAAAACGCCATCGATTCTTTTCGTTCCCGGCTGGACCATGCCCGCATGGATTTGGCAAAAGCAGCTCGACTATTTTTCCAAGAATTATCGCGTGGTCGCCATGGACCCGCGCTCGCAGGGCGAATCCTCGCAAACCAGCGAAGGCTTGTATCCCGCCGCGCGCGCGCGCGACATCAAAGCCGTGGTCGATCAGCTTCATCTCGCGCCGGTCGTCCTCGTCGGCTGGTCGATGGCGGTCACGGAAGTCGCCGCCTACGTCGACCAATTTGGCACGCGCGATATTGCCGGCCTCGTTTTCGTCGACGACAACTTCGGCGGCCTCGCTCCCGGCGAAGGCAACGGCGACTTGCTGTTCATCGGCCAAATCCTTGCCGACCGCCGGAAAAACACCGAAGCCTTCGTCCACAATCTCTGCTTCAAGAAGCCGCAGCCGCCCGAATACCTCAATCGCGTCATCGCCGCGTGCCTGCGCACGCCCACCAGCGACGCCGTCGCGCTCCTCGTCGGCAAATACGCTGCCGACTATCGGCCCACGGCCGCGAAAATAGACAAGCCCGCGCTATTCTGCTACGCCGATTCTCCGTACATGTCCGCCGAAGCACAAGCGCAGATGCAGCAGAGTGTGAAAGGCTCGCGCCTGGAAGTCTTTCGCGGCGCCGGCCACGCCCTCTTCGTCGACGACCCCGATCATTTCAATTCGACCCTCGAAAATTTTATCAGCGACCTCGCTAAATGAATTAGCCGCGCGTCTTTAAAGTATGCGGCTGGGAACAGAACCAGAATCCCTGCGATTGTTTTGACGAAGATCAAAATGCCGGACATTCCTGATAATCAAATGCGTGGCTTGCGCTTCCATTGCATAATTAGGTATGAGCTCCGGGCAGCCGACATTTTTGCCCGCTACTAAAAGCACACGCAGGAATTTCTACGCGACGCGATGATGCTATACTTTTCAATTCAAGCAGACGCGGCCATCTGGTCTGCCAGCGGACTTCACGCGAATGAAACAAATTGCCATCGTGGGCGGCGGGCCCGCCGGGGCTCTCTGCGCCGAAAAACTGAGCGCCGCCGGATTCGGGGTCACCCTTTTTGACGAGCACATGGCGTGGGAAAAGCCCTGCGGCGGCGGCTTGACGCACAAGGCCATCGAAAAATATTCCTTCCTCCTGGACGGCCCCGCCGCAAAGAAAGAAATTCACAGCGCGGAATTGATCTCCAGCCGAGGGCATCGCGCGCGCTTCGAAATGTCCCGGCCGCTGGTGATTTATTCCCGCGCGGTGCTCAACGGACTGCTGCTCGACCGCGCCGAGGCCGCCGGCTGCAAGACGCTGCACGCGCGCGTGACTCGCGTCGACACGGCGGCAGAGCAGGTGCAGCTCACCGCCGGAGGCAAAGCGTACGCGGCGGATTTCGTGGTGCTTGCCGGCGGCGCGCGGAATCAACTCCTGCCCGGAACCACGCCGCTTCACGCGAAAGATCTGGAAGTCACCCTCGGCTATTTCATCCCCGCAAAAGATGATCTGGTCCGAATCAAATTTCTCGATCGCATGTCCGGTTACATGTGGTCTTTTCCGCGAACCGACCATCTTTCCGTCGGCATTTGCGCGAAGATGGCCGAGTACACCACGCAATCGTTGCGCGGCCTGCTCGATGGTTTTATTCGCGAAGAAAAACTCCCCACCGGGGGCGCGCGCTTTTACAGTCACGTTTTGCCCTCACCAGAGTTCGGCACTTTGCGCCACAGAAAAATCGCTGGCAGCAACTGGGCGCTGGCGGGAGACGCTGCCGCGTGCGTGGACCCCATCACCGGCGAAGGCCTCTTCTATGCGCTGCGCTCCGGTGATTTGCTGGCGCAGGCCATCGCCCAAGGGCAGCCCGAAAGTTACCCCGCGCGATTGCGCGCCGAATTTGTCGCCGATCTGGAAATCGCCACGCGTTTGGTGCGCCTGGTTTTTCGCGGTACTTTCC
The DNA here is from genome assembly GCA_049787175.1 of Candidatus Acidiferrales bacterium. GTDB lineage: Bacteria > Acidobacteriota > Terriglobia > Acidiferrales > UBA7541 > DAHUXN01. The sequence goes on from JBAQYT010000095.1 coordinate 2,466, forward strand.
TCGGCGGCGCGGTCACCACGCGCATGGTGCAGTTTGCGCGACGCAGCGCCACTTTTCGCGAGCTGCTGCGCGATCTTTTCAGCGGCGCGCAGGACTACGCCAGCTTGCGCAAACGCCTCTGGAAGCAGTTCGGCGTCACCCTGGCTGAATTCGTGAACGATTTTTTTCACGCGCCGCACGCTCCCGCGCCATCGCAAGAGGAACTGTGAAAGCTTCGCTGGCCCGCAAACGCACGGCCAATGCAAAAAGCGCCCCTGCTTCGCCGCAGATCGAGCGTCCGCGTTTTCCAAAGAATTTGCAGGCCACCGTGGAAAAAGTAGTGGAATTTCAGTGGACCATTGCGGCTTACAATCCCGATCTTCCCGCGATTTTTTCCACGCCGTCCATGATCGGCCTGATGGAAGTCGCCGCGGCAAGGGCTATCCAGGACCATTTGCCGCCGGGAACCATCAGTGTGGGCACGCGCATCGAAGTCGATCACCTGAAAGCGGTGCCGCAAGGGACCGTTGTGCAGGCGCAAGCGCATCTGATTGGATACGAAGGAAGGTTCCTGGCGTTCGAGGTGGAAGCGCGCGCGAAGGACTTGGTGATCGGCCGCGGCAAAGTGTACCGCGCAATCGTCACTCTGAAAGGGCCTGACGGAATCGCCCGCAAATAAAGCCGCACTCGGTCAATCCCAAATCCCCATTTCATTTTTGCCGCTGAAACTGCGCGCCATGCCCAGCGCGTGCGCGGTCAGTAGACGGGACGCGAGGAAGCAGCGCGAGCGCGCGGAGCGGAGGGGACCGCGCGAGGAACAACCGTGGCCATTTTGCGAATCATCGCCAGGACAAGCTTTTTGTCTTCATCGGTCAGCGTGGTGCTGTATTTTTTAATGTCGGCAAGAAAGCGAATCTCTTCCTCGGAAAGCTCACCCAGCATTTTCTTCGTTTCGCGATCCTGAGGCGTATCCGCGCT
>JBAQYT010000099.1:0-10545 GCA_049787175.1 Candidatus Acidiferrales bacterium
CGCACCACGTGGCGGATTTTCTGCAGGCTGGCTTCGTTTGCTTCGTTCATGTCAATGAACGCGAGCGTCGCGAAGTAGTCGCCCGCCTTGATTCGCGCGAGATGCGCGCGCACATACGAGGCCAGCGATTTGTCGTTTCCCACTGCGCTGTCCAGCGCCGCCGCGTTCTTCTCGTCCGTGAAGAGCTTGATGCCCTTCTCTTCCAGAATCGGCTGCTCCGCCGGCAGCGAGCCGCTCTTCTCATACTGGTCGGTCAAATTCCGCGTGGCCACTTTGCTCGCTTCCACGTCCGGCTGGTTGAACGCATTGATGCCGATGATCGAGCCCGCCACCGCCGTCGCAATCTCCCAGCGGAAGAATGACTGCCCGATGTCATGCGTGTCGCGCAACGACATTCGCACCACCGGATGGCCCGCTTTTTCGAGCGCCGCTACTTTCGCGTCCTGGCTCGCGTCCGGCGCGGACTCCAATCGCACGTACGCGAACACACGATCGTTGCCGTAGACCTCCGGCGCGCCAATCTCCTCGCGGTCAACCGGTATCAGACCCTTGCCCTGCTTTCCCGTGGATTCAGCAAGCAACTGTTCGAGCCACGCGCCCAAATCGCGAATTCCCGGCGACGTGATCAGCGTCACTTTGTCGCGCCCATTTTTCGCGAGCGTTCCCAGAATCGCGCCCAGCACCGCGCCGGGATTTTCCTTCACCGGGACGGAAGAAGCGCACGCCTGCACCATCTCTTCGGTGCGGTCGAGGAATTTCCGCACGTCCATTCCCATCACCGCACCGGGCACCATCCCGAAATCCGAAAGCGCCGAATACCGCCCGCCAATGCTCGGGACTCCGTGAAATACGGAGCGGAACTTGTCCTTTGCCGCCACCTCTTCAAGCTTCGAGCCCGGATCGGTGATGGCGACGAATTGCTTCCCCGCGTTTTCCGCGCCCGACGCCTGCTTGGCGCGCTCGAAGAAATACTGCTTGAAAATATTCGGCTCGAGCGTGGTTCCCGACTTGCTCGACACGATGAAAAGCGTCTTCTTGACGTCGATCATTGCCTCCACGGCCTTGATTTCCGCCGGATCGGTCGAGTCCAGAATGTGCAGTTCCGGATAACCGTCGATTTTGCCGAAGGTTTTGCTCAAAACTTCGGGGCAAAGGCTCGAGCCGCCCATGCCCAGCAGCAGGGCATGAGTGAATTTCTGCGACTTGACTTCACTCCCAACTTCGGCAAGCTGCTTCGCCTGCATCATCTGGTCTTCGGTCACGCCCAGCCATCCCAGCCATTTCGATTCGTCGGTGTTGGTCCATAAGGTCGCGTCGCGCGCCCACAGCCGGCGCATTTTTCCCGCGCTGGCCCATTCATCTAGAGTTTTTTTTACCTCGTTGTCCAGCCCTTGCGAAAGCGAATACGTCTGCATCGCAGTCTTTGGCTTGGCCGCTTGTTTCATCGTGGATTCCACCGCCGCGATAAGCTTCCCAAAAGCGTCGGCGAAGAGCTTCACGCCATCTTCCACCAAATCATCCGTGACCTGTTTCATCGAAATGCCCACACGCGCGAGTGTCTGCATGGTCTCGCGCGCAGCATTCACGTCCTCGCTCAAGCTCGCGCGCACTTTCCCGTGGTCGCGAAACGCGTCCAGCGTCGCCGGCGGAATCGTGTTCACCGTGGCTTCGCCGATCAACTCTTCCACGTACATCACGTCGCGGTAATTCGGATTCTTCGTGCTGGTGCTGGCCCACAACAAACGCTGCGTGTGCGCGCCCTTCGCCGACAGCCCCTGCCAGCGCGGCCCGCTGAAAATCTCCTGATACCGCGCGTAGGCCATTTTGGCGTTCGCGATCGCCACTTTGCCGAGCAAGCTTTGCAATTGCGCGCGCTCATCCGCTTTTGTCGCCGCTTTCAGGCGCTCGCTCACGGTCTTGTCCACTAACGTATCGATGCGGCTCACGAAAAAGCTCGCGACGCTCCCGACCTTGCTGACGTCGCCGCCATTCTTCGCCAGTGTTTCCAGCGCGGTGATGTATGCCTGCGCCACTTTCTCGTACGTCTCCTGGGCAAAGAGCAGCGTGATATTGACGTTGATGCCTTCGCTCAAGAGCTGCTGAATCGCGGGAAGCCCTTCCGCAGTTCCCGGGATTTTGATCATCACGTTTTCGCGATTCACGCTCTTCCACAAACGCCGCGCCTCCGCGATCGAGCCGTTCGTGTCTCGCGCCAGCAGCGGAGAAACTTCCAGGCTCACGTATCCATCGCCTCGCTTCGTTTTGTCATACACCGGCCGCAAAATATCTGCGGCGTCCTGAATATCGCGAATCGCCAGCATCTCGTAGCGCGTCTTCGCGTCCAGCTCCGGCCGCGAATCAAGAGACTTCAAGAAATCCGCATAATCCGTGCTGCCGGTAATGGCCTTTTCGAAAATCGACGGATTCGAAGTCATCCCGCGCAATCCATCCTCGTCGATCAGCCGCTGCAGCTCTCCGCTCGTCAGCAAGCTTCTCCGGATGTAATCCAGCCACACGGACTGCCCATACTTCGCCAGCTCCTTCAGCGGATTCGCCGTCTTTGTGCCGTCCTGATTCCTGATCGTTTGCGTTCCCATCACGCATGCTCCTTCCCGGCGCTCGCCGGCAAACTGTACTTTTTCTCGATGGCTTCTATTTTATCAACTCTGCGCTGCAGCCGTTCCTGGCCTTTTTCATGGCCCCAATAATTCGCAGCGAGAAAATATGTTACCAATTCCTGCGCCAGCATCGGCCCGATGACGCGCGCGCCCAGCACCAGCACGTTCATGTTGTCGTGCTGCACGCCCTGATGCGCGGAATACGAATCGTGGCACATGCACGCGCGTATGCCCGGAATTTTATTCGCCGCGATGCACGCTCCCACGCCGCTGCCGCAGATCACAATTCCGCGCTCCACCCGTCCGGCGATTAGCGCCTCGCCCACCGCCTGCGCGAAATCCGGATAATCCACCGACGCCGGGCCGTTCGTTCCGAAGTCCGTCACGTCGTGCTTCGCCTCCCGCAGCATGGCCGCCAGCTGGTCCTTCATCAAATATCCGGCGTGGTCGGCGCCGATTCCGATTCGCATCGTCTACCTCGCTTTGCCCAGAAGCTCTTTCGCGGTGGCCACAACTCGCTCCGGCAAGAACCCGAACTTCTTCTGCAACTCCTTGAGCGGCGCGGACGCTCCAAACGTGTGCATTCCAATCGTGCGCCCAAGCGGCCCAACGTATCGGCGCCAGCCCATCGTCGACGCTTGCTCCACCGAAATTCGCGCCGTCACGCTGGATGGCAGCACGCTTTCACGATACTCATCCGGCTGATGATCGAATATTTCCCATGACGGCATGCTCACCACGCGCGCGCGAATTCCCTCCGCCTTCAATCGTTCGTATGCTTCCACAGCTAGCGACACTTCGCTGCCCGTGGCCAGCAATAGAAGCTCCGGCTTCCCGCCCTCGGCATCCGCCAAAACGTACGCGCCCTTTGCGAGGCCGGCCGCCGATGCATACTTCGTGCGATCCAGCGTCGGCAGCGCCTGCCGGCTCAGCACCAGCGCCACTGGCTCGTGCACAAGCTGCAAAATAACGCGCCACGCTTCGGTCACTTCGTTCGCATCCGCGGGCCGCAACGTAATCAATCCTGGAATGGCCCGCAGCGCCACCAATTGCTCAATCGGCTGATGCGTTGGCCCGTCTTCTCCCACGCCGATCGAATCGTGCGTGAACACGTAAATCACCGGCACTTCCATCACCGCGCTCAAACGGATCGGCTCGCGCATGTAATCGCTGAAAATCAGAAACGTCGAGCCGTATGGCCGGATTTTCGACAGCGAAAGCCCGTTCAACACGCCTCCCATGGCATGCTCGCGTATGCCGAAGTGAAAATTTCGCGCGCCGTAGCTCTGTGCTTCAAAATCTCCGGCGCCATCGAATGTCAGCCGCGTCTTCGTCGACGGAGCCAGGTCCGCCGACCCTCCGATCAGCCAGGGAATATTCTGCGCAACCACGTTCAGCACTTTCGCCGACGATTCGCGGCTCGCGATTCCCTTTGCGTCCGCGGGGAAAACCGGCAAATTCTTGTCCCAGCCCTCCGGCAATTCGCGATGCTGCATCTGCAAAATGCGCGCGGCCATCTCCGGATATTTCTGCTCGTATGCCGTGAACAGCTTCATCCACGCGTCGCGCGCCTGTTTTCCGCGCTTCCCCACGCCTGCCGCGAAATTTTCTCTCACGCCATCCGGCACCAGAAACTTCGCGTCCTCCGGCCAGCCATAGAATTTCTTCGTCAGACGAACTTCCTCTTCGCCCAACGGTTCGCCGTGCGCCGCGGCCGTATCCTGCTTGTGCGGCGCGCCGTACGCGATGTGGCTGTCGACGATGATCAATGTCGGCTTGCCGGTGCCCGCGGCGAATTTCGCAAACGCTGCAGCGAGCGCCTCCGTGTCGTTCGCGTCTTTCAAGTGCATCACGTTCCACTTGTATCCCGCGAAGCGCACCGCGACATCTTCATCAAACGCCAGGTCCGTGTGACCTTCGATGGTGATGTGGTTGTTGTCGTAGATCCAGCACAGGTTCTTGAGTCCCAGATGCCCCGCGAGCGACGCCGCTTCACCGGAAATTCCTTCCATCATGTCGCCGTCGCCGCAGATCGCCCACACCTTGAAATTGAACAGCTCAAAATCCGGCTGGTTGAAATATTTCCCGAGCCAGTCGTTCGCAATCGCCATTCCCACGCTGTTCGCCACGCCCTGCCCCAACGGCCCTGTGGTCGTCTCCACTCCGGAGGTCCAGCGATATTCCGGATGCCCGGGACATTTGCTGTCGAGCTGCCGGAACCGTTTGATGTCTTCCATCTTCACCGCGAGCTCGCCCAGCCGCTCATATTTCGGATTCACCGCCTTCACGCCCGCCAAATGCAGCAGCGAATACAGCAGCATCGACGCATGCCCGTTCGACAGCACGAAACGGTCGCGATTCGGCCAGATCGGATCATCCGGATCAAAGCGCAGAAATTGCTGCCACAGCGTATACGCAACCGGCGCCAGCGCCATCGGCGCTCCGGGATGGCCGGAGTTGGCCTGCTGCACCGCATCCATCGCGAGTGTGCGGATCGTGTTGATGCAAAGCTGATCGATATCTCGTTTCGTTTTCGCCGCCTCAGTCACCGTGCCCATCTTCGTGTACCGTCCTCCCTCGACGCCGCCACGCCGCCGCTCAATTTCGGCAGCGGTTCATTCTCCATCTTATCTCTTCGAGGCTCCTTGTGGCGAATGAACCGTCCGTAACAACTGCATTGCTCGCGGCGCGGCAGCACACCTATTTGATTCACTGGCCACTCGCAACGCTACATTGCCCCAGGCAATCTAACTGTATGTGCCTGACCTTTTCCTGCGAAAGGGCTTCCCGAATCTCTACGAAGGCGTTCTGCGTCTGCCCGTGATTCGCAGCATTCGCCAGCAGGAACACGAGCTCCTCCGCCGCACGTTCGCGGAGAACCTGCGTTCCTCCGACGATGTTCTGGAAGTGGGCGCGGGCACCGGCTATTACACCTTCGAAATTGCCGGCCTGGTTCGCAGCGTCGTGGCCCTCGAACGCGCTCCAGGCATGACCGCCATCCTGAGGCAAAGAACCGCCGCTTCCGCCACGCAGAACATCGCCCCCAATATCACCCTTGTCGAATCCGATTTCCTTTCTTACTCACCCGGCAAAACATTCGACGTAGTCATCGCCATCGGCGTACTCGATTCCGTCATCGAATGGCGCCCGTTTCTCGATCGCTGCATCTCGCTTGCCACTCGCCGCGTCATCCTGACGATTCCGCGCTCCAGTTTCTGGGCCAGCATCCATTCATTTTTTGGCGGAATGATGGGCGTGCGCGTTCACGTTTACGACCCGGATGAGTTCGCGCGCCACTTGCGCGGCCGCCGCTTCAAACTCTACGAAACCGGCTTGCAAACGCGCTGGACGCATGGCCTCACTCTCGTCGCGGTCATCGAAACCGATCATTTGTAGCCTGACTTCGCCGTGATTGACGGCAGGGAGAGAGCGGCGTGCATAAACGCGCGCGCCAGCAGCTAACGAAGGAGTTTCTGCAGCAGTTGTTTCCCCTCAGATTCACTGAGTATCTGCTTGCGCATCAGCGCGATGATCAATTCATTCAATACAAATCCAGCCTCCGCACGCCCCGCTTCTTGTTGTGCGTGCTCCGGCGGTTCGTGCGTCACCAGTTCCGGAGGCATCTTGCCGCTCAAGTTTCCGAGCCATTTCTCCAGCACAAAGAGCTGATCCGGTTCCACCGAAGTGAACGATAATCCCATCCCCATTCCCATTTGTGCGTAAACGACGTTCGCCTGTGCTTCGAATGTCTTGTGTTCAAATGTGAGCCGCAACGTTACACCTGTTCCAACGGGGAACGGGCTGATGCTGTCTATGAAACACCCGCCAAGTCCCAAATCGGAACTCCGTGCGGACAATCGGGCATTTGACTGTGCCTCAATCACATCTGCCGCAGCCGTAAAAGGAAAGCGAGCGCTTCCGCGCCGCTCTTTTGCCGGCATTTCAACGAGCTTCGAAATCTCCTTTGGATTGCTTACTATCTTCATGTGCCCAGAGGGAAACAAAAGCACGCGACATGCCAAAACCCACCAAACGCCGCCTCATTCGAGATGCACTTTCCATCTCAGTGCTGCGCGTCGCTCAGCTCGCGCGACCACACACTAATCGTAATCTTGAATTCACCATTCTCGCCCCGGCGCCAGGTCGCCACCAACCGTCCCGTTTCTCTCCACAATTGGGTCTGGCCGGCACGCGATTTTACCGCGTACGTCGCGAGCTCCACGCCTAGGGGCTCCGTGTATCCCACCTGCGTTTGCCGGACTTTCAGCTCACTAAATCCGGCCGCGAACATGGACTTCACCAATTCGCGTATCGCAGCTATGCCGCTCACCGCCGGCGCTCCGTTCAGCGGCAATTCGACCGCATCTTCCGCGTAAAAACTAACTACGCCTTCCACGTCGCGCCGGTTGAATGCTTCAACCCACTTTTCCCTCATGAGGCGTATATCGCCGCCATTCTGATCGGACGAATGCGGACCTTTTCCCGATTCTGAAGACATGTTTCCTCCTCGAAGGCACCATCCGCGTCACTGATTTTTCAGGGAGCTCTTGGCGCCAAGAACCTACGCCGTCATCGCTGCGCCAAAAGAGCAGTTCGTTAAATTGGACAGTTCGCGAAACTCCGAGGCTCGAATAGCCGGAATTTCACGGGCAAGGCAAATACAACGCGCACTGGGAGAGCGCGCTTCTACTGAGTTCCTATTTCATTTCCTGTATCTCAGACACTTCGATCGTATTCGTGCTGGGATCGAGCGTTCCCGTCACCTTCACGTCCTTGTCGAAAAACTGCTTTGCTTTGTCCTGATTGTTCAGCTGATATGTTGCGCCAGACGCTTTGTCTTTCAGGACGTATTTCGTCCCCGTCTTTTCAATCGTTCCTTGGAATTCCTGCGACGGCTGCTGTGTCTGCTGCTGCGTTTCGACCGGGACGGCAAAACTACGCAGCCTCGTTTGGGCTATCGCGTTCTTGCCACTCGCGCCGGCGCACAGCGCAAAAACCATAAGCCCACCGGCGCCAATTAAGGCCACTTTGTTCTTCATGGCAACCTCCAGCCCGCACCATCCGCGTGCCAACACTGCCCATACTCAAACTGCACGCGATGGGCCAATCGGGGGCCGCGCATCTGCAATCTTCGTGTGAAGTTACGTGAGGACCCAGTCTTCCTCCTACACCCAGTTCTGCTTAAAGCTCGGAGATTTTTACATGCACGGCGTTCCTGCCACCCACGCGCCTGTACGGTGAAACTTTCTGCCCGCTTACTGAATTTCCGCAGCCGGGATACACAATTGGGGGGATCAGCGTCGCACACAGGCGATCGTTCCTCGTTCTTTTCAACTCATCAATACAGCAGCACGGCGATGTGGTATTGACTGAGGCCATCTTCGGAGGATTTTGCGCATGCGCCAACCTCCGCCGCAATATACCGGCCGGATTGAACTGCGCGCTCGAGCGACGCCGGCAGCGCGCTTAGATCGGTGCTCGAGAACTGCGCGACGAACATCGGTTGTGAGGTTGTGCTATGACTTCCCTGGCAGACGTGCCGCGCGTCGCTATTGTCAAATCGAATTGTCAGCCCGGCGGCTCGAATCAGCGATTCCACTTCTTTCTCTTGTTCCGCCAATGATAGCGCCGCGAGTGCCCGGGAAAAATCTTCCACGGCGAAGAAATTCTCGCCTTGTTGAACGACCGCAATTCCGATGGAATTCAATCGTGGATCGAGCAGATTGTGCCGGTGCGGCGGTGAATTCATCCAGCCTGTGTGGATAGACGCTGTGCTCGGCCCGACGGCGATATTTTCGGCGGCCGCGGACATCTTTGCGCCAGCTTGCTTTTCGCGCGTCGGCACGTCTGGCTCGCCGGGAAATTGGTGCGACAATGTATTCTGCTGGGCCATTCGCAGGGCGTGTCCGCGCGCCGCTTCGGCCAGCGACGCATCCCATTTCAGCGCTGGAATCCCCCGGGACGATCGCTCCTGGTTTGCCAAATCAAACAGCACTCGTGCGGATTCTTCGATCTTCGCTTGCGCCGCGCTGCATCGAGGAAGCAGAACAACGAAAGCGATTACGATCAGTGCCGTAATTTTGGCCGTCCTGCGCATCCCATAAGTCTCCAAGGACCCGATGCTAAACGGTAGAGGCTTATTCACGAGCCTGCATCGTGCACGTTCCGCTTCGCTCTACGGCTGCCGATGAAGCCGTTGAATAAGACTACCTCGGCTGTGTCGCAAAACGACAACTATTCCCAGCATCTTGTGTTTTATCTGAGGGGCCATTGGCTGGGCGAACCACTCGTTCAGGTGTCACCGCATCTATTACTTTATGGCTGATATGGTGGCGCAACAGAATCGCACCGCCAGGCGGGCTGTGGTATCAAGGAGCGAGGTCAGGAGTACGATCAACTACGGAGATTCCACGATGAAAAGCAGAAGTCTATTCTGCAAGCCGATGGTCGTCATCACCGCCGCAGCCCTGCTCTTGTTTTGGGCGTTTCCGCGCCCTGCCGCTGCGCAGGACGATCCGCCCTCGCGCGTCGCGCAGTTGAACATGGCCCAGGGAAGCGTGTCCTTTCAGCCTGCCGGTGAAAAGGACTGGGTCGCCGCCGATTTCAATCGTCCCTTAACCACCGGCGACAGTTTGTGGGCCGATCAAGATTCGCGCGGCGAATTGCACATAGGCAGCACCAGCCTGCGCATCTCCAGTCAAACGGGACTCACTTTTCTGAATCTGAACGACCGCACCGTTCAGATCCAGCTCGCGCAAGGCTCCCTGGAAGTCACTCTCCGCCAGCTTGACAGCGGAGACGCCTACGAAATCGACACGCCGAATATCGCTTTCTCTCTCTTGCAGCCGGGCACTTACCGCGTGGACGTTGACCCGGAAGGCCAAACCACCACCATCTCCGTTTTCGATGGCCAAGGCCAAGTCACCGGCGGCGGAAGTTCCTACAATCTGAATCCCGGCCAGCGCGGCAGCTTCACCGGAACCGATACGCTCTCCTACGATGTTTCAAACGTCGGCTCGAACGATGACTTTGACAACTGGTGCCACTCGCGCGACGACACCGAAGACCAGTCCCAGTCCGCCAACTACGTTTCCACCGACGTCACCGGCTATGAAAACCTCGACGCCAATGGCACCTGGGAAAACGTCCCCGATTACGGAGAGGTCTGGGTTCCCAACGATGTTCCCTCCGGATGGGCGCCGTATCATTACGGCCACTGGGTTTGGATCGAGCCATGGGGCTGGACGTGGGTCGAAGATGAACCGTGGGGTTTCGCGCCGTTTCACTACGGCCGCTGGGCTTTCGTCACCGGCGGTTGGGCCTGGGTGCCCGGCCCGCGGGTGATCCATCCGGTTTACGCTCCCGCCCTAGTGGTGTTTGTTGGCGCCGGCGCAAACGTGGCGTGGTTCCCGCTTGGCCCTCGTGAGGTTTACATTCCTGCGTATCATGCTAGCCCGCGCTATCTTCAATACATCAACGTAACCAACACGCGCGTCACCAACGCGGAAGTCACCAACGTCTACAACAACGATTCCCGCGGCGTGAACGCTACGCGAATCAATTACGTCAACGAAAACGTCCGCGGTTCCGTCACCGCCGTCTCTCACGATACGTTCGTCAACGCGCGCCCAGTTGGCCGCGCCGCGGTACAAGTAAATAGCGAACAACTGCGTGGCTCTGCGGTACTCGCCGCGCCGCCGGTGACACCGCAACGCCAGAGTCTCGTCGCCGCGGACGCCAGGCCGGCCGCGCACCCGCCCGCCAGTGTGGCCTCTCGTCCCGTTGTCGCAAGACTCGCGCCGCCTCCGTCGGCAGTGCCCTTCGACCGCCGTCAGCCGGCTCTCGCGACACAACCCGGCCAACCGCTCACTCCGGAAAAGGTCGACCAGCTTCGCAAGCCCGGCGAGGAATATCAGCATCCGACCGT
>JBAQYT010000100.1:0-6422 GCA_049787175.1 Candidatus Acidiferrales bacterium
AGGGCCATGCGCATGGCGAGTTCCTTGCGGCGTCCCGTAGCGCGAGCGAGAAGCAGGTTGGCTACGTTGGCGCAGGCGATGAGAAGAACGAAGCCGACGGCGCCGAGAAGAATGAGCGCGGCGGTGCGCGAACTGCCGGTGATTTGGTCGCGCAAGGGGACGGCGAAGGCGCCTTCTTTTGCGTTGTCCACAGGAAATTGCTTCTGGAGGCGTTTCGCGATGATGGAGAGGTTTGCGTTGGCCTGCTGGAGCGAGACGCCGGGTTTCAAGCGCGCAATGACGTGAAGATAATGGCTGTCATGCGTGGCCAGGTCTGTCGCGGAGAACCCGATGGGAGTCCAGATTTGCGTTTCGCGATCGGGGAAAACAAAGCCGCTTGGCATCACGCCGATGACGGTGTATTGCGCGTTGTTGAGCCAGATTTGCTTGCCGAGGATTTGTGGGTCGCCGCCAAAATTGGCCATCCAAACCGCGTGGCTCAAGATGACCACTTGATTCGTCCCCGGCTTGTCTTCTTCGCGAGTGATATTGCGGCCGAGCATAGGCTCGACGCCGAGGAGTGGGAAAGTGTTAGCGGTGATTTCCTTGGCGAGAAATTGTACAGGCGCGCCTTGACTAGTAAGGTTGAATTTCGCGTCCTTGTCGGCGGCCATATCCGTGAAGACATTGTTTTGCGATTTCCAGGCGCCGTAATTGCCGGGCGATGGCGTGTTTTGCGGGAAACCGTAAGCGGAGTCGTCTTCCCAAACGTACACCAGCTTTCCCGCGTCGTGATAGGGAAGCGGGCGCAGAAGAACATTGTAGGCGACGCTGAAAATGGCGGTGTTTGCGCCGATGCCAAGAGCTAGTACGGCGACAGCAAAAATAAAGAAGGCAGGATTGCGCAGGAAAGTGCGCGCGGCGTAACGAATGTCTTGCAGCAGTGTGTTCATCGCTCACCTCGACGAGAATCGAAATTCGAAAAGTCAAAACGGAAAACAAAAGCGCAGACCTTCCCGAAGCGAAGGTGCGCTACACGAGCCGCCGCAAAGCCTCACGTCAGCCCGCAAGAAAGGCGGGCGCGGACGTGAGCTACAAAACGAAAAAGCCACAGCAAGAGCACACAGGCTAAAGCCTGTGCCACGAATTCACTCATAGCGAAGGGCCACCATGGGATCGACGTTCATGGCGCGGCGGGCGGGGATGTAGCAGGCCGCGAGCGCGACGAGCGTAAGCACAATGGCGACGGCGATGAAAGTGAGTGGGTCAGTGGCGCTGACGCCGTAGAGAATTTTGGTCATGAGCTGCGTCAATCCCGCCGCGGCAGCAAGGCCGATCACGACGCCGATCAGGGCGAGGCGCGCACCCTGGCCGAGAACAATTTTCAGGACGTCGCGGCGTTGCGCGCCGAGAGCGATGCGAATGCCGATTTCATGGGTGCGCTGGCCGGCGATGTAAGAAAGCACGCCGTAAATTCCGATGCTGGCAAGCAGGAGGGCCAGCGCGGCGAAGATGGCGAGCAGAATCATGGCGAAGCGCCGTGAGGCGAGCGAGCGCGTAATAATCTGGTCCATGGTTTCCGTGTCAAATACGACGGCTTTGCTGTTGAACTTACGGACGCCTTCGCGAATGGCGCCGGCGAAAGCGTCCGGCGAGCCCTGCGTGCGCACAATGTAGCCAGCGGAGCTGGCAAAAGCCCTGATCACAGGGTCGGGGAGTTGCATATCCGAAGCGTAAAACTGCTCGGTGATGTGCGAGCCGGCAGCTTCATCGAGGCCGAACTGCTTGACATGGCCCACCACGCCGACGATCTGGAGTTGATTGTAAACTTCATCTGGATCGAAATTGAGGCGCTTGCCGATGGGATCCTGATTGCCGAAATACTTGCGCGCCAAGTCTTCGTCGATGACGCAGACGGCGGGAGAATTGGCATCATCCTGCGCGGTCAGGAAGCGGCCGCGAAGCAGGGGAATGTTCATCACTTTGAGGTAATCGGGGCCGACGATATACCAAATGGCGTCGAGCATGCTGTTTTCGTTGGGAGGCTTTGGGGTTCCGGCGAGCCAAAACGATAGATCGGACTCACCGTTCAGAGGGAAGGCTCCGGTCATAAGCGAGACGGCGGTGACGCCGGGAATGGCGGCGATTTTGTCGGTGAGCTGCACGAGACTGGCGCGAATTTGACCGGCGCTGCCGGAGGTGACCGTGGGCGGGAAGCCCACCTCGAAAGAGAGCATGTTGTGCGGATTGAATCCCGGATTGACGCTCCAAAGGCGAACCAGCGTGCGAATGGTGAGACCGGCGCCGATGAGCAGCACGACGGCGAGCGCCATTTCGACGATGACAAAGATGCCCTGCGTGCGGTAGCGCGCGCCGCTTGCGCCGCGTCCGCCTTCTTTGAGCGTTTCGTGCAAATCGGGCTGCGAAGTCTTGAGCGCGGGAGCGAGGCCAAAGAGAACGCCGGCGAGAAGCGAGACGATCAAGGTAAAAAGCAAAACGTGCGGATCGATGCGTACCTCATTCGCGCGCGGCAAAGTGCTGGGGAGCACGGTGAGCGCGGCGCTGGTCCCCCAGGATGCCAGAAGTAACCCGAGCGCGCCGCCGGAAATGGCGAGAAGAACGCTTTCGGTGAGGAGCTGGCGAATGACGCGACCCTGGCTCGCGCCGAGAGCAGCGCGAATGGCAAATTCGCGGGCGCGTCCGGTGGAGCGAGCGAGGAGCAGGTTCGCGACATTCACGCAAGCGATCAGCAGCACGAATCCGACAGCGGCGAGCAAAACTAAAAGGAACGGCTGGATATTGCTGACCATCTCCTGTTTGAGCGGCGTGACGCTGATTCCCTGGCCTTTGTCGGCGTCGGGATAGGCGGCAGCGAGATTGCGAGCCACATTGTCCATATCGGCGCGCGCCTGCGCCAGCGTGACGCCTTGCTTCAAGCGTCCAACGGCCCGTATACCTGGATGGATTTTGCGAACGTGCATCCACGGCTGCGTGGACGCGCCGAGAGGAACGTAAACGTCACCCAAGCGAAAATTAAAGGACGAGCAGCAAAAGTAGAAATTCTGTGGAAGCACGCCGATAACGGTGTAATCCGTGCCGTCGAGGTTCAAAGTTTTGCCGACGATGCTGGGCGAGGAACCGAATTTCGTTTTCCAAAAGCCGCCGCTGAGGAGGACGGCCGGCGGACCGTTAAGCTCGTCCTCGGCGGAAGAAAAATCACGGCCGAGGATCGGATTCACGCCGAGGAGCGGGAAAAAAGTGGCCGAGACTTCCATTGCCGAAACGCGTTCGGCTTCGCCTTGGCCGACCAAGTTGAAGGTGGTCCGGCGGAAGGCCGCCAGGGAAGCGAAGGTGCGATTGTCGCGGACCCAATCGAGAAAATCCGGATAGGAGATGGAGCTTTGCGAAAATTGGGGAGCCTCGCCGCTAAGAACAACAACCTCATTCGGGTGTGGATAGGGCAGCGGGTTGAGCAGCACGCCGTTGACGACGGAGAAGAGCGCAGTGTTTGCGCCGATGCCGAGCGCCAGCGTAAGAGTGGCGATGATGGCGAAGCCGGGCGATTTGATAAGGATACGAATCGCGTAGCGTAAGTCTTGCAAGAGTGTGTTCATGGCGCGTCTATCCCCCGTTCGTCAGGATGGTATCGCAGATTGCGTTCCGAAGCGCGTTGAGGCAAATACCACCATTTCAGCGACTTACGTGCGTGCCGTGCGGAAAGAGTACCATGAAATGTCCGATTGCGGGAGCGGGCGTCGCGGAAACGGGCAGTGGAGGCTAAGTCGATAGTCCAGAAATGCCGCGGAACCATCGCGACCCTACCTAACGCAAGTCCGCACAGGCTGAAGCCTGTGCCACGCAAAGCGCGCGACTCGGGGAGTCGCGACCCTTCCTACGGCCCTTCGGCAGGCTCAGGGTAAACAGGGCAAGCGGACGGATCCCTTCGGTCCTCAGGATAAACAGGCAGCGCCCTACGAAAGGCAAAATCGTCACTCATAGCGCAAAGCGACGATCGGATCGACTTTCATGGCGCGGCGCGCGGGAATGTAGCACGCGAAGAGCGCCACCAGCGTCAACAGGATGGCGACGCCAGCGAAGGTCAACGGGTCATGCGCGCTGACGCCGAAAAGCTGGCTCCTCATGAGGCGCGTCAGCGCGAGGGCGGTGACGATGCCGATGGCGACGCCGATAAGCGCCATCTTCGCGCCCTGGCCAAGTAAGAGCCGCAAGACATCACGCCGTTGCGCGCCGAGGGCCATGCGAACGCCAATTTCGTGGGTGCGCTGCCCGACGAGATAGGAGATGACACCGTAAATTCCGACGCACGCGAGAATGAGCGCCAGCGCCGCGAAGACGCCGAGGAGAATCATGGAAAAACGCCGCGCCGCAAGGGAATCGGAAATAATATCTTCCATGGTTTCCGTGTCGAACATTACCTGCTGGCTGTTTACCTGTTCCACGGCGTGGCGAATCGCCGGCGTCAGGGCGCTGGGCGAGCCTTTCGTGCGCGCGACAAACGAAACGCCTTTGGAGAGCAGCGGCATGAATTTGTCAGGAACCTGCATCAACGGAAAATAGAACTGCGCTTGGACCGGCGATTGCGAGTCCGTGTCGAGTCCCCACTGTTTCACGTGCCCGGTGATGCCGACAATCTCCGCCTCCACGCCGAGAATGCCCAGGTTGACGCGCTTGCCAATGGGGTCCTCGTGCGGGAAGAATTTACGAGCGAAGGCTTCGTCAATCACCATGACCGCCGGCGACTGCAAAGTGTCCTGCGCGTTGACGAATCTGCCGCGCTCAAGCGGCGTGCCCATGGCTTTCAAATAGTCCGGCCCGGCCAAGTAAAAGAGCGCCCAGTTCATGTCCGCGTCGCTGGACGGCTTCGGATGGCCTTCGAGCCAGAAAGGAACTTCGGAATCTCCCTGCAAGGGCTCCGAGCCGACGGACTCAGAGACGTACTCGACTCCCGGAACCGCCGCGAGGGCCGCGTCGAGCTGGCGCAAGCCGTTGCGCACTTCCTCCGCAGGGGCCGAGGCCACGCTTGGGGGAAACTCGACGGCAAACGTGAGCATGTTCCGCGGATTGAATCCTGGATCGACGGTCGAAAGGCGCCCCAAACTGCGAATCATCAAGCCCGCGCCAACAAGCAGGATCAGCGCCAACGCTGTTTCGGCTATAACGAAAACACCCTGCATACGATGACGCGAGCCGCTCGATCCGCGCCCGCCTTCCTTGAGCGTTTCCTGCAAATTGGATCGGGAAGCTCTGAAGGCCGGGGCCAAACCGAAAAAAATACCGGCAAGAATTGAAACCCCCAGAGTGAAGAAGAGCACATGCGCGTCCAGGCCGACGCTGCCGGAGCGCGGCAGGGCCTGCGGGAGAACGCGAATCGCCGCCTTGGTGCCCCAGGCAGCGAGGAGCAAACCTAAAATGCCTCCAGCCACGGCAAGCAGCACGCTTTCGGTGAGCAGTTGGCGCACCACGCGGCCACGGCTGGCGCCGAGCGCCGCGCGAATCGCAAATTCGCGCGTGCGTCCCGTGGAGCGCGCCAGCAGCAGGTTGGCGATGTTCACGCAGGCAATCAGAAGGACGAAGCCCACGGCGCCAAGCAAAACGTAAAGCAGCGGCGCGACGTCTCCGACCATGTCTTGCTTTAGCGGGAGGATGGTGATGCCGCTGCCTTTGTCCGCGTCCGGATACGTTTTTGCAAGGTTCTCCGCGATGCCGGCCATGTCCTCGCGCGCTTGCGCGAGAGTGACGCCGGGCTTGAGCCGTCCCACGGAGTCCATCCCCATGCCGACGCGGCGGTTCAGGAAAGTGGCGTCGGTCCACTGACCGAGCGGCACATAAACGTCGCTGAGGCGAAAATTATTTCCCTGGAAGTAAAAACTTGCGGGAATAATTCCAATCACGGTGTACGCGGTTGCGTTCAGAGAAATGGACTGGCCCAGGATGCGCGGGCTCGCCCCAAATTTGCGCCGCCATAAGCCCTCGCTCAGCAGTACGACCGGAGCTGCTCCGGCGTGATCGTCTTGCGTAGTGAACGTCCGGCCGATCAGCGGTTGAACGCCCAGCACCGGGAAAAAGTCGGCGTTGACCATTTCCGCTCGCACGCGTTCCGGTTCGCCTGTGCCGGTCAAATTAAAGTTGTCACCGCGATACGCGGCAAGCCGCGCGAATGTCCGGTTGTCGCGCTGCCAGTCGAGAAAATTCGGATAGGAAATCGAGGATCGCGAGAACTCCGTGGTGCGGGAATAAAGCGCGGCGAGTTGCTCGGGCTGCGGATAGGGCAGGGGATTGAGCAGCACGCCGTTGACCACGGAAAATAGCGCCGTGTTCGCGCCAATGCCCAACGCCAGCGTGAGGATGGCAATGGCCAGGAAACCCGGCGACTTCGCCAGCATTCGCAACGCGTAACGCATGTCCTGCAGCAGAGTGCTCAT
>JBAQYT010000111.1:0-24012 GCA_049787175.1 Candidatus Acidiferrales bacterium
TTATGCGCGCGATCTGGATGCCGGACGGAAAATCTCTTTTGGTGAGCGGACACGACGGCGTGGGAACTTCGATGTGGCTACAGCCCATCAACGGACAAGCGAAGAAGTTGAATTTAGGCGACGTGGAACCATCATGGGGATTTTGGGTCGATGCGATGGTTGGTCCGAAAAGCGACGTGGCCTTCACGGGGAGCACCGCCGGCCATCCCAGTGAACTTTATTACATGAGTTCAGGGGACGCGGCGCCGCGGCAACTTACGAATTACAATGATTGGATCTCTTCGGTCACACTTGCAAAGGTTGAGCCGGTTGAGTGGCAAGGACCAAACGGGTTCCACGAAGACGGAATCCTGGACTACCCTCCCGGGTTTTCAAGAGGCAGCAAGTATCCGCTCGTTCTTCTGATACACGGCGGTCCACAAGCCAGCTCGACGATTGGATTCGATGTTTTCGGCCAGCTTATCGCGGGGCAAGGATATCTGGTGTTTCAGCCGAACTATCGCGGCAGCGACAACCTCGGCAACGCGTACCAGCGCGCCATTTATCGTGACGCGGGCGATGGACCAGGACGCGACGTAATGGCTGGACTGGCGGCGATTGAAAAAATGGGCATCGTCGATACGGATAAGATCGGCGTTTCCGGCTGGTCCTATGGCGGGTACATGACTTCGTGGATGATTGGCCACTACCACATCTGGAAAGCGGCGGTTTCGGGCGCGGCAGTGAATGATTTGACCGTCGAAGCGACGATTTCCGATGGCAACCGCACCGACTACGCGTCGATGGGAGGTTCGCCTTGGGTTGGCGACAACTGGAAGATCTATCGCGACGAATCGCCAATCACTTACGCGTCGCAGATTAAGACTCCGACGCTCATTCTCTGTGATGTGGGCGATTTCCGCGTGCCGATTCCTCAATCTTACGAGATGTATCACGCACTGAAAGACAACGGCGTGACGACAGAGTTCTTCGCCTATCCTGTAACCGGGCATTTCCCCGGGGATCCAGTCCACCGAGAAGACGTGATGACGCGGTGGACTGGCTGGCTGAATCAGTATTTGAAATAGGAGAGCGCGATCGCCATATAATCCGCGTGGCGCGAATCAAGTGCGCCGCGCGAGTTCAACAAAATAAGCCATGCCCTCCCTTCAAGAAGTTACGGACGAAGTTCTGCAGCTCGCGGCCGGGCACTTCAAAGTGCCGCGCGCGGAGCTTGCGCCGGGAGACGATTTCTTCAAGAAGCTGGGGATCGACAGTTTGCAGGCGCTCACGCTGCTGTCACGCATTGAAAACCATTTCCACATCGAGCTTCCGGATTATGAACTGCAGGGCGTCACGGATTTCCGCACGCTCGCCGCGCGCATTCACGCGCGCTTGTGATGCTCAACCTCCGCGAATATTCCTCGCTGGGCGCAGCTTTGCGCGCCGCGCTCGAACGCTGGCCCAATGAAATCTGCCTGATCGAAGCGGACCGCGAGCGGGAAAACGGCCGGCTTACCTACCGCCAGTTCAAAGAAAAGTCGCTGCCGCTGGCGCGGGCGCTGCAGGATTCGGGGCTTGCCGCGGGCACGCGCGCGGCGATCATCATGACCAATCAGTCGAAATGGCTGATTTCCGCGTATGCGATTTTCCATTGTGGCGGCGTACTGGTTCCGCTTGATTACAAGCTCACGGCGGCAGAACATCTCCAGCTTCTGGCGCATTCGAAGGCGCAATTTATGATTGTCGAATACCATCTGTGGCGCGCGATCACCCAAGCGCCGGGATTCGCGGGATTGCGCGCAAAGACGGTGCTCGTGACGGAAGCGCCGCCAAACGCCGAACTGCATGGCGCAAAGCGTTGGGAAGAATTCCGAGACAACCGCGCTCCGGTGTTCATCGAACGCCGGCGAAAAGATTGGGCGTGCATCGTGTACTCCTCGGGAACTGGCGGGAGGCCGAAGGGCTGCGTGATGACGCACGAGAATTATCTCGAGCAGTGCACAGCGCTCACTTCACTTTTCCCGTTCTGGCCGGGCGCGCGCTACCTCAGTATTTTGCCGACGAATCATGCCATTGATTTTATGGTTGGATTCATTGGGCCGTTCGTTTGCGGCGCTGCGGTTGTGCATCTGCGAACGCTGCGGCCGGAATTCATCCGCGAAGCGTTCACGCGCTACCGCATCACCTACGTTACCGTTGTACCGATGATCCTCAAGAATCTGGAGCGCGGGCTGCGCGAACGATTTGCCGCGCTGCCACCTGCGCGCCGCAGAATGCTTGACGGACTCATTGGAGCAAATCGCGCATTGACGCGTCGGCGGCCTCGCGTTTGGCTCAGCCGGTTGCTGCTGCGCAGCGTTCATCAAGCTTTCGGCGGCGAGCTGCGCGCTATGTTTGTTGGCGGCGCTTTCACGGAGCCCGCGACTCTGCAATTTCTTTACGACGTGGGAATTCTCGTCGGAAACGGGTACGGGCTGACCGAAGCAGGCACCGTGATCACGCTGAACGACTTCAAGCCGTTTCGCGCGGACACAGCGGGCAAAGCTCTGCCGGGCACGGAAGTCCGCATCGTGAATGCTGGCCCTGACGGCGTGGGAGAAGTGGCGGCGCGCGGCAAAACGATCATGTCTCAGTATCTTGACGATCCGGAGCTGACCGCCGCGACAATTGTCGATGGCTGGCTGATGACCGGAGATTTGGGCAAGCTCGACGCGAGTGGGCACTTGCAGCTTTTCGGGCGCAAGAAAAATATGATCGTGACGGAAGGCGGCAAAAACGTTTATCCCGAGGACATCGAAAACGCGTTTGAATCGTTGCACGTGAAGGAATTTTGCGTTTTTGCGATGAACTACATTTGGCCGCAGCGCACCATGGTCGGCGAGCAGCTTGTTCTTGTTGCGCACGTGGACGACGCATCGCAGCGCACGGACGAACTGCGCTCGCAAATCGCAGACCGCAACAGACAATTGTTGGATTTCAAAAGGATCAGCGGATATTTGCTGTGGACGCATGATTTCCCGCGCACAGCATCGATGAAAATCAAGCGCGAGGCTTTGGCTGAGGAAATCCGCGCGGAAACGGATCGCTCGGCGATGATTCTGCTTTAGGGGCCGATTGTGGCGAAACATTTCTTCGCAATTGTGAATCCGGCTGCCGGTGGAGGTCGCTGCGGTAAACTCGCGTCCGCAGCACTGGAGCGTTTTCGCGCGGCCGGAATCGACATCGAGACCGTGGAAACTCGCGCGGCGGGCGACGCCACTGCCTTGGCACGCGCTGCACAAAGAGCAGGCGAACGTAATTTTCTTGTGGTGGGTGGCGATGGCACTTCCTTCGAAATTGTGAACGGAATTTTGCCCCTGGCTGCGGAGTCACTGAACGAGCGCTGCA
The DNA here is from genome assembly GCA_049787175.1 of Candidatus Acidiferrales bacterium. GTDB lineage: Bacteria > Acidobacteriota > Terriglobia > Acidiferrales > UBA7541 > DAHUXN01. Next base: position 3,370 of record JBAQYT010000111.1, read on the forward strand.
CGCTCACATTTCTGCCGCTGGGCACGGGAAATTCGTTTCTGCGCGACTTCCACGCGCGCAAGTCTGCGAGTGGTGCGGATGATCTTGTACAAACGATTCTGAATGGTGAAAAAAAAGCCTGCGACGTAATTCGCCTGCAGCACGCCGCGGGAGAACTGTATTACATCAACCTGCTGACGTTCGGTTTCGCCGCCAACGCCGCGGAGTTTGCCAATCGGCATCTCAAAGCTTTCGGCTACACGGGATACGCACTCAGCGTGCTGGCGTGCTTGGCGCGCCTGGATCGCCGGGCTTTTCCGCTTCGCACGGACAACGCCGCTGAATTCGACCGGCGCCGTTGCCTGTTTCTCGCATTCAGCAATACCAAGTTCACCGGTGGCAACATGATGATCGCGCCAAATGCGGATTCCTCCGACGGGCTCATCGAATATGTCCGCTGGGGGCCAATCGGCCGGCTCGGGTTGCTGCGAAACTTCTCGACCCTTTTCGACGGAACGCACATTCACCACGCGCTGGCCTCGCGCGCGGCAGTCCGCGAAGTGGAATTCGCGCTCGATGAGCCGGTCAGCGTGATGGTCGATGGCGAAAGCTTGCGTCTGAAATGCGAACGCCTCAGCGTGCTGCCCGGCGTACTGGATGTCATCGTATGAGGTCGATTTATCTGAAGGCGCGCGCGCTTGCGCTATGGGCCGTCAGCGGCGCGCATTTCTTTGTCCTCTGCACGCTTCTGGTCGGCCTGGGAACCATTGTCGACCCGCGTAAAAACGACCGCGCGCAGCGAATTTTCTTTCGCAACATTCTTCGCTTGGCCGGAGTGAAGTTCGAAGCGCGGCGTTCTAGCGGATTCGACGCGCATCGCACCAGCCTTTTCGTCTGTAATCACGTCAACATTTTCGACCCATTCGTTATTTATTCCGCGATACCGCAATTCGTGCGCGGGTTCGAGCTGGCGTCACATTTCAAAGTTCCGGCGTACGGATGGATGATGGGCCGCTTTGGAAATATTCCCGTGCCGGACGAAAAGAATCGCAGCCGTGAAAGCATCGATGCAATGATGCGAAAGGCCGAGCAGGCTTTCGCATCCGGCATCAGTCTGATTGCATTCGCGGAAGGCTCGCGAACGCGCAATGGCCACGTCGGCCCCTTCCAAAAAGGAGTTTTTCGCGTGGCCATTCGATTCGGAATTCCTATCGTGCCGATGAGCATCGTTGGCTCGTACGAGTTCCATCGCACCGGCGACTGGATGCTCTATCCCGGAAAAATCATCGTCTATTTGCACGACACGATTGAAACAAAAGGTATGCGGAAGGAACAGGTGGCGGAGCTTAGGGATCGCGTTCACGCGATCGTCGTCGCGCCAGTGGAAGAGCGCCTTGCGCAAGTGGCCGCGGAGAACAGCGTTACGGCGAAAGCCAAAACTTAATCAGAAAAGCGCGCGATTCCCTGGAATCAAACGTCCGGCGCGAATCTCCTGCCACGTAAATACCACGCGATGGATCACCGTCAAAGTGGACAGAGCCGCAATCACCCAAAGCACCGGCGCCATTCTCCAAAATGCGCCGCCGATGATAAGAAGGACTAGCCGCTCGGGCCGCTCCATGAAGCCGACTTTACACAGCGGAATCAGCGACTCGGCGCGCGCGCGCGAATAGCTCACCATAAAGGAGCTGGCCATTGCGACAGCCGCGAGGCCCATGTAAAACGGCCGGTTGATCAGAGTGTAGTGAACAACCAAGCCCATATAGAGGCCCAAATCGGAGTAACGGTCGAGCGTTGAATCCAGAAAAGCGCCGAATGCCGTGGCGCGGCCTGCGCGGCGCGCCACTTGCCCGTCGGCCATATCGAGAAACCCTGCCAGGAAAAGAACCGCAGCCGCGCCGCGAAACTCACCATACGCAAAAAGAACCGCGGCCCAGACGTTCACAACCATGCCAACAACCGTCAGAACGTTTGGCGTAATACCCGTCGCAGCCAGCACTTTCACAACACGGTCCAGCAGCCAGCCAGCCCCGGAGCCAATCCAGTGCGTTACCGGCTGCCAAATCGGCTTTTTTACGTTTTCCATGTTTGCAAATCATACGACGGACTTCAGGCGCTCTCAACTGCAACGTCTGATCGAGGAGCCTGGAGAGCCGCACCATCCAAGCAAGATTACGCGGCTCACCCTCTTACTCTTACTCTTGCTCTTACATGGAGCTTTGAGTCGGCGCAGCAGCCGATGGTGTAACTCCAATCGCCGGGACATTCGCGTTGCGAATCTGACGGTTGAGCTCGGCCAAATCTTTATCCTTCAATTGGCGATACGTGGCCAATTGCTGGTCGAGTTGTTTATTTAGGACGTCAAACACATCGCGCGAAGACTGCGTTGGCGCCGCATCGGCGCTATCCACCGTGCTCGTGAGCGCCAACATCTGATCGGCGATCATAATCGGATAATTCAATGGATCCTCGCCCGATTGCGATTTTGGCTGGATGAGAGCGTCCTCTACGTCCGTAAATTTCTTGTCAAGCTCCTTGGCCGCGTCAGCCGCGCCTTTCGCTTTGTCGTTTCCCGCAAGCCGCTTTTCGAGCGCTCCCAGTTGCGCATGAATTTCGCGAATCTGATTCACGGCGTCGTGCGCTTCCGTGATGCGGGCATTGATCTGCAGGCTGAAGTCGAGCTGCTTCTGCAAATCGTCCGTAGAAACATGAATGCGGGGATCCTCTTCCACCTGCAGTGGAGTGGTATAACTTTGCCCGGCGACAGTGAGCTTCACTTGATAATCGCCCGGCACAGCAAGCGGCCCGGTTTCAAACCCGCCCCATGCCACAGCTCCCGGCACTCGCGTCGGCGCCTCATATCGCAAATCCCATTCGAAGCGGTTCAGGCCCGCCTTTGCAGAAAGAGTCGCACGGCCGCCTCCAAAGAAGGCAGCGAATCCGGACGGGGCCCCTTCGTTCCCGCTCTTGCTTGAGTATTTCCGGATTACCTTACCTTTCGAATCCAGAATCTCGAGCGTGATCGGATCCTTCGGAACTGTCTTCAGCGTGTAATCGATCATTGCCCCCGACGGAGGATTTTCGCCTGCTGCAACTCCTCCGGGAAGCCGGAAAGACTGGCCCCGGAAGCGATACGCGGTTTCTGGCTTGAACAAATGCACATCCTCGTTCGCTTGCTCGGAAGTCATCTGGCGCAGCGGCGAAATGTCATCGAGGATCCAGAACGCACGGCCATGGGTAGCCGCGATTAAATCATTGCCGTGGATCGCCAAGTCGTGAACAGGCGCCGTTGGCAGGTCCAATTGCAGCGACTGCCACTTGGCGCCATCATCGAACGAAACCCAGACACCCGTTTCCGTGCCGGCGAAAAGCAGCCCTTTGCGAACCGTATCTTCGCGAATCGTGTGGGTAAAAACATTGTCAGGCAATCCATCGATGATTTTTGTCCACGTCTTCCCGTAGTCCGCAGTTTTGTAAAGATACGGATGAAAATCATCCCAGCGACTGCGGTCGGCCGCCAGATAGGCCGTTCCGGCATCATGCGGAGACGGTTCGATTAAATCGATTCGGCTCCACGCCGGAATATCCGCCGGCGTCACGTCCGACCACGATTTGCCGCCGTCGCGAGTGACGTGGACCAAGCCATCATCGCTGCCCGCCCAAATCAGCCCGCGTTCCAGCGGAGATTCGGCAACAGCAAAAAGCGTGTCGTAGTATTCCACGCTGGTGTTGTCCTGCTCGAGCGGGCCGCCGGAAGAACCTTGCTTGCTCTTGTCGTTCCGCGTCAGGTCAGGGCTGATTACCGTCCAAGTTTGTCCTTGATCCGCGCTCATGAAGAGGACCTGGGCGCCAAAATAAATTGTATGCGTGTCGAAGGGTGACATGGCAATGGGCGCTGTCCATTGGAAGCGGTATTTCGTATCGATCGCGCCGTGTCCCATCGGATTCAGCGGCCAGGGAGAAATATCCTGCTCCTGGCCGTCCGCTTTGTCGTAGCGAGTGATTAGTCCGCTATACGAGCCGGCATAGACAATATTCGGATCTTTCAGATCCGGAAGCACAAAGCCGCTTTCTCCGCCGCCGACGTCATACCAATCTACATTTGTGATCACCCCAGAATCGGTACGGCTGGCGATGGCCACGGTGCTGTTGTCCTGCTGCGCGCCATACACGTAGTAGTTGAAGCGGTCATCCGTCGCCACGTGATAAAACTCGGCCGTGGGTTGCGTGTCTTCGGAAGACCACGACTTCCCGCCATCTTCGGAGATCGTTGCGCCGCCATCGTCGCTCTCAATCATGCGATCCGTATTCGTGGGATCAATCCACAAGTCGTGCCGGTCTCCGTGCGGCGCGTTGATGTCGGTGAACGTTTGGCCGCCGTCGGTGGAGCGGGACATTCCCGTGTTGAGGATGTACAGCTTGTCCGTCTCTTTTGGATCCGCGAAGATGTGCATGAAATACCAGGCGCGCTGTGTGAGATTGTGATCGCCGTTGATGAATTGCCAGCTTTCGCCGCCGTCATCGGAGCGATAAAGCCCTCGCTTCTCAGCTTCGATCAGAGCGTAAACGCGCTCGCCATTTGCGCCGACGGCAATTCCAATTCGCCCGAGCACGCCAGTGGGCAGGCCGTTGCCCTCCAGGTGTTTCCACGTCGTTCCGCCATCAATGGATTTGTAAATCCCGCTGCCGGGGCCGCCGCCGTTAAATCCCCACGGCGTTCGCTCTTCCTGGTACATCGCGGCGTAAAGCGTGTGCGAATTATCAGCGGCAAAGGTCAGGTCAGCTGCGCCGGTCTTATCATCTTTGTAGAGGACTTTCTGCCACGTCTTTCCTGCGTCCGTCGAGCGGAACACTCCGCGCTGTTCATTTGGCCCGAAAGCGTGCCCGATCGCAGCGACAAAAACGATGTTCGAATCGTGCGGATCGACCAGAATTTTCGCGATGTGCCGCGTGTCCTCAAGCCCGATATGCGCCCATGTCTTACCGCCGTCGACCGACTTGTACATTCCGTCGCCGTAGGAAATATCTCCGCGCAGGCAAGGTTCGCCTGTGCCGACGTAGATCACATTTGGATCGTGCGGATCCACAGCAATCGCGCCAATGGAGGAAACCGATTGGTGATCGAACAACGGTATCCAGGAAATCCCCGCATCGGTCGTCTTCCATACCCCTCCTGCGACGGAACCAAAGTAGAAGACATTCGGATTCCCCGCCACGCCGGTCACCGCTTCCGTGCGCCCTCCGCGAAACGGCCCAATCAGCCGCCATTTCATCCCGGTAAGAAAATCCTTGCTGAGCGTCTGCGCCTTCGCGGAAAGGCCAGCGACCAACGCACCAAAGATCACAGCTGCGAAACCAATCCAACGAACACGCATCCTTGCTCGCATGCACATCCTCCTAGAAACCATTAAACTCGAAAGGAAAGCCGTCCGCATCCGTTCACGCCACAACACCAGCCCTTTGACGCCGCGCGGGACCTGCATGTATACCGCATTGGCGCGAAATAATGAATGGAGAAGTATTACCCGGCATCGTAGTTGAACATCCAGGTTTTCTATGTGAACAAAGCATGGTTAGCGCGAACTCCAGAGAGACGGCGTGGTCCGACGGCGCGTTACACAAATCTTGTGTCAGGCGAAACGCTTTGAAACGCACAGCCTGTCTGGCGCGTCTGTTCGTCCAGTTTGCGTGGTGGGGTCCGTTTCAGTACACTCCAGACTTTCGCGCCGGAGGACACAATGGCGTCTATCGATTCTCGCAGTTTCATCTGTCATCTGAAACGAAGCGCGTGCTGCCTGGCACTTGTCCTGCTCGCAGCCACCCCCAGCTTGTTCGCCCAAAACACGTATCAGAAACCATCAAAGGAAATTGTTGATGTCTTGCTCGCGCCGGCGCCGCCGATGGCATTCGTCAGCCCGCAGGGCGACGAAATTCTTCTCGCCGAGCCGGTTCGCTATCCGCCCATCTCCGAACTTGCGCGGCCCATGCTGCGCATCGCGGGTGTACGCATCGATCCGGCAAATTTTGGAGAACACGACCCGCCGCGCCTCATCCATCTCTCGATTGTCAGAGTCTCCGACGGGCGCTCCCGGCCAATTGTGTTTGCGGCCGGCGAGGGCTTCAGCCGCCCCGAGTGGGCTCCTGATGGAAAGCATTTCTTCCTGACCGTCACCGCCGACAAAGCCGTTGAGCTCTGGATCGGAGACGCAGCCTCCGGCACGATTCATCGCGCCGCGGGCATCGCGCTCAACTCATCCCTAACTACACTATTTCCAAGAGTAACTTTGCCTTGCTCGTGGGCGCCCGGCAGCCGCGATTTGTTTTGCCGGACTGTTCCGGCGAATTACGGACGTCCGCCCGCAGAACCGCGAGTCCCCGAAGGCCCCATCATTCAGGAGAGTTTCGGCAAAGCCGCGCCGGCGCCGACATTCGAGGACCTGCTCACCAGTCCGCGCGACGAACAGCTCTTCGATTACTACGCAACGTCGCAGCTTACGTTCATCGACATTGCCACAGGCAAAGCGACACCTGTAGGTAAGCCGGGAATTTTCCAGACCGCAGAACTCGCTCCGAATGGAAGCTTCATCCTCGTCGCGCGCCTGCATCATCCGTATTCTTACGTTCGGCCATTCGAGGATTTCGCGCACAATGTGGAAGTCTGGGACCGTACAGGCCGTGTTGTCTTTCGTGTCGCCGACGTTTCCCTGCAGGAAACAATTCCGATCGGTGGCGTCGCCGCGGGACCGCGCGATTACGAATGGCAGCCGAGCGCCCCAGCAACGCTCGTCTGGGCAGAGGCCCTCGATGGCGGCAATCCGCGCGCAAAAGTCGACCATCGCGACAAGATCATGTGGATTTCGGCGCCTTTTACCGCCGAGCCCACCGAACTGACCCGCACGGAGTATCGCCTCACGGGAATTTCCTGGGGTGAACGTGGCGACTTAGCGATCCTGCGCGAAATCGATCGCAGCCGCTCGTGGGAGCGCACATGGTTCTTGAATCCTCAGGATCCCACAGTGAAGCCGCGCCTTGCGTGGGAGATGAACGAGGCGGAGCGCTACAAAAATCCCGGCACGCCCCTTACGCACGTACTCCCGAACGGCCATGAGGCCGTGGTGCAGCAGGGTGATAACATTTTTCTCGCTGGCGAAGGTGGGTCGCCCGAAGGGGATCGGCCATTTCTGGATCGTTTCAATACGCAAACTTTGCAAGCCGATCGCCTGTTTCATTGCGATGACAAGAGCTACGAAATCGTCGAAGCGCTAGCTTCGGCCGACGGCTCCAAGTTCATCACCCACCACGAAACGACCACGGATCCGCCAAATTATTTTCTGCGCACCACGGGCGACGATTCTCCGCGCGCGCTTTCGCACTATGCCGACCCTACGCCGCAGTTGCGCAGCATACACAAAGAGATCGTCACCTACACTCGCGCTGACGGCGTGCCGCTTTCCATGACCATGTATCTTCCGCTCGATTACAAGCAGGGCGAACGCTATCCTGCCGTCGTCTGGGCCTATCCGCGCGAATACACGAACGCGCAAGTCGCCGGCGAAGTCGTCGGTTCGCCAAATCGCTTCACGGAATTCACCGGTCTTTCGTCGTTTTGGTACCTGCTGGATGGATACGTCGTGCTCGATGGCCCCACCATGCCCGTCATTGGTCCGCCGCGAACCGCGAATGACACTTACGTCGAGCAAATTGTCTCCAGCGCCAAAGCGGCCATCGACAAAGCCGCGGACATGGGAATCGTCGATCCCAGTCGCGTCGGCGTGGGCGGCCACAGCTACGGCGCATTCATGACCGCCAATCTGCTCGCGCACTCCGACCTGTTCCGCGCCGGCGTGGCACGCAGCGGCGCGTACAACCGTACGCTGACGCCGTTCGGCTTTCAAAACGAACGCCGTTCGTTCTGGGACGCTTCCGACGTCTATTTCAAAATGTCGCCGTTCATGTACGCCAACAAAATTCACGTGCCGATTCTGTTGATTCACGGCATGGCGGACAACAATTCAGGCACGTTTCCGATCCAGTCGGAACGAATGTACATGGCGCTCAAAGGCAACGGCGCGTCCGTGCGATATGTCCAATTGCCCGATGAAGCGCACGGCTATCAGGCGCGTGAAAACATCGAGCACATGATTTGGGAAATGCTTCGCTGGTTCGACACCTACGTCAAGCCGGCTACGCCGCCCCAAACACAGTAGTCTCCGAGAATAACCAGGAGACTCACGCAGATCGGGACATAGCCGTCGCAGCAAATTTCTGCCAAGAATGTCACGGAAGGGTGACGTTTTGGTACCCGGGGTGGGAGTCGAACCCACACGGCCTTGCGGCCTGAGGATTTTAAGTCCTCTGCGTATGCCATTCCGCCACCCGGGCACGGCATCAGGTTAGCACGACCCTCCGCCTGCCAAAAACTCCCTACCCGCGCGACGTAACGAGATTGCCTTTACTACCGCAAAGCATATCTACACGTAGGTCATTTGCCCGATACAGCTCGGCTCAGCCCCGAGTAGAATTGCAACAATGAACACATTCACATTGAGTCGCAACCCGCGCATTTAAGCAACTTCGATTTCTGCGAATGGGAGAACCACATGTCGGCAAAAAAATATTCGAAATCGGGCGCCCGCGCAGCGGGATACGAATGGTTCTGTAGAGCGAAGCCGCCTCTTCTTTTCTGGTGAAGGCAAAAGCACTTCGAAAGGGCTTCTGAATCAGGTCAGAAGCAGACTCGCTAAATCAAACACGCGGAGGTTCTTGCACATGAGATTCGGCCCATTTCTCGCTATTGCCTTGATCCTGATCGTTGTGTGGATCTGCGCCTTTGTGCTGTTTCACGTCGCCAGCGTCCTGATCCATTTGCTCTTGCTTTTTGCCCTCATTGCTTTCGTCATCCATTTGGTCTCCGGATCGAAACGCGCGTGAGGTCTCCTCTGCCGCGCCGACGATAGGAACCGCTGAAGCTGAAGAAAATCTTAACGCAACTCCTGAAAGGAGGCCTTCATGTTACTGCTGGTAATCATTCTGCTGGTGCTGTTGTTCGCCGGAGGCGGCGGCTATTACGGCTATTCCAGATGGGGCACCGGCGGAGGGCTGGGAGTGGTCGGCACGGTCGTGGTTATTGTGCTGATTTTGTACTTGCTCGGCGCGTTGTAAAGTTTTGACGCCAGCGCTTCACCGCATTTGCTCGACCGCACTCAGGAACCGTCGCATCTGCGCTGGCGTTCCTGCTGTAATCCTCGCAAAGCCCGGCCGCCCGATGCTTGCGGTTTGATCCCGGATCAAAATTCCACGTCGCGCCAGCGCGCGGATGACTTTCGGACCGCTCGCGCCAAAATCCGCCAGCAAAAAATTCGCTGCGCTGGGAAAAACCTTCACGCCCAGCTCGCGCAATCCGCCCTCGAGCAGTTTCCTGCCCCGGCTAATCTCCGCTGCCGCGCAGCGCGTAAACGCAGGGTCCCGCAATGCCGCTTCTGCCGCGGCCAGCGGCGCAATCCCAACCGGAAATGGCCCTTGCGCTCGCCTCAAGAATTTGGCCGTCTCGCGATGCGCAAAGAGGCAGCCAATGCGCAGCCCCGCCAAGCCCGCCGCTTTTGAGAATGTCCGCGTCACCACCAGATTCTCTCGCCGTCGAATCCACGGCAACACGGTGACACCGGAAAACTCAAAGTACGCTTCATCCACGACAACCAGCGTCCGGTTCGCGGCGTCTAGAATTTTCGTCAGCGCTCGCTTGTCCAGCAAAGCTCCGGTCGGATTATTCGGGTTCGCCAAGAAGAAAACTGCCGGAGCTTGTTTCAAGGCGCGCAGCACGTCATCCAGCGGAAACCGCATGTCGTCGGCGCAAAAAAGCATATGAATCCGGGCATCGCGTTGCTCCGCGTGAAAGCGATACATCGGAAACGTCGGCTCAACCAGCAGCACTCTCCGGCCGCGCTCGATGAAAACGTCAGCCACCAGCCGCAGTGCTTCATCAACTCCGCCGGTGAGCGCCATCTCCCGCGCGCTCACTCCGAAATAAGGCGCGATGCGCGCCGCGGCATTTTCCTTCTCCGGATACATCGCAATCTCTTCACTGCCGAGCCGCCGCAAAGCTGCGCGCACTTTCGGCGAACATCCCGCCATGCTTTCGTTCATGTCCAGCCGCAGCTTGCCCCGGCGATTTTCAAGCATCGGCGGGCTCTCGTGAAATTTCTCAAGCGCTCTGCGCGGTTTGACTCTGTTTTTCATGTGTTTTCGTTTAGCACGGCGGTAGAGTCGAAGGAAATAGATTCGATTCTTTTGCAGGGCGAGATCGGGACACAGCGCGGAATTTCATTCGCTAGAACTAGACGTGAGATGTTCGGAGGACGCATCGCTTGACGATACATTGGCCGCTGAGCCCTCCGATGAGGACTCAGCCGGTTCAGCAAGGGCATCACCAGACGCAGACACCGCCTGGGCGGAACTCGGCGCCGGCGCGGGGGTTGCTGAATCACTTGGCGCTGCCGAAGCTGTCGTTTCTTCCTTGAGCTGCGCTTCCAGGCGTGCGGCGAGCGCCGCGACGATCAGTTCCACGACGATTTTCGCGCCGCGTCCCTCCGTGTCCCGCTCGGGATTGTAAGCCGCAACCTCCAGCGCCACAAGCCGCGGTTGCTTTGCGACGACCGTCAGCGCTTCGCGAACTTCTTCCAGCCGTAAGCCGCCGCTTCCCGGCAAATCCGTAGCCGCAAAATCCTCGCTGGAAATTACATCCACATCGAGGTGCAAAATCAGTTCGTTTTTTCCGCCGTGAATTCGCTCGACCGCCATCTCCGCCGCGGCAGCAGGGCCCATTCTCCGCACATCCGCCGCGCGAAAACACCGAATTGCCGTGCGCGAGAGCACTCCCTCTTCCGGCGAATCCAGTCGCGACACACCGAACAGCGCCACGTCCGGATCCCGCACCAGCGGCGGCTCGCTCCAGAAGCGGATCATTTCCGCCGCGCCGCGCCCCGTTAGGTGCGCCACCACCATTCCGTCCACGCACCCGGAAGGCGACGTGGCCGGCACATTCAAATCCGCGTCGCTGTCCATGTACACGACGCTCGCCCCACGGTAATACCGGCGCACACCGGCAACCGTCGCCAGCGCCGAGGAACAATCCCCGCTCAGAATCAACGCCAGGCCGCCCGTTTTTACAGCTGCTTCCACGCGCGGCTTCAGAGCTTCGAGCGACGCAACCACGCGCGCCAGATTCCGCGCACGAGGACTCTCTTCATCCGGTTTGTATAACTCGACGGGATCATCACCCATATCGGTGACGCTGTAGCCGATTGATTGCAGTTTTCCTACCAGCCCTGCGTCGCGCAAGGCCTGCGGAGCTTTTTCATGGCCTGCCGCCAGCGCAGCCGCGCTCGTCGGCACACCCAATAGAACAATCTGTTTCGGCTGGCGGACGATCCGGACCGCCATTAAGCGTTCCTCCGTTGAACTCCGCGATTCTGCTCCGCGGTATTGCTTAGCGTGCTAACGCGCCACCGGCTTCCGCGCCGCCAGTTCGGGCGGAAGCGTGAATCGCACATCTTCGCGAATCAAATCCAAATCGCGCTGGTCCGTGAAACCAAAATTCGCAAGCCGCTGGCTCACCTGCTCGACCAGAATTTCCGGAGCCGACGCCCCGGCAGTCAATCCCAGGCGCGAAATGTCTTCGAACCACGCCGGCTTCAAGTCATTTCCGTCTTCGATCAACCGCGCCGCCACGCCCGCGCGCTGCGCCACTTCCACCAGACGGTTGGAATTCGAGCTGTTCGCAGAGCCCACCACCAAAATCATATCTACTTCCCGCGTCAGCGCCTCCACGGCTTCCTGACGATTCTGCGTGGCGTAGCAAATATCATCCGAAGCAGGCCCGAGAATTTTCGGGAACCGCTGTCGCAGCCGCGACACGATTTCCTGCGTGTCATAAAGGCTCAGGGTCGTTTGCGTCAAATAAGCTAGCCGCTCCGGATCCCCCATCTCCAGCTTGTCGACTTCTTCCACGCTTCCGACGACCACGGTCTGCAGCGGCGCTTCTCCGGAGGTCCCGACAATCTCTTGATGATCGCGATGGCCAATGAGAATCAGCGTCCGTCCCTCGCGTGCAAACTTTCGCGCTTCCAGGTGAACCTTAGTCACCAACGGACACGTCGCATCGATCACGCGCAGTTGGCGCTCCGTCGCCTCTTCGCGCACTCGCGGCGGAACTCCGTGCGCACTGAAGACCAGCACCGCTCCGATTGGCACTTCGCCAATCGCTTCCACAAATATCGCGCCCCGCTGCCGCAATTGATCGACAACGTACCGGTTATGCACAATCTCGTGATGCACATACACCGGCGCGCCGTAAGCCTCAAGCGCCAGCTCGACAATATCCACCGCGCGTACCACCCCCGCGCAGAATCCACGCGGACGCACGCGCACAAGCACTTTTCGACCGTTCCCGGTCCCTTGTATGTTCGCCATATCACTAGGCATGGAACCCTTATGTTACCGCATTCCAGTGCGCGCCGTCACCCGCTTTCGTATCTGCTAATTCTCTTGCTATGAGCGCGGTGCAGCCGTAATGATATCCTGAGCAGCGAATCGAATCACGCATAGGAGCACATTTGCATGCTGTTAGCCGGCCAGGTGACTGTCATCACCGGAGGAGGACGTGGAATCGGTCGCGCCATTGCCCTCCGTTTCGCACGTGAAGGCTCCGCCGTGCTGCTCGCTGCGCGTACTCAGAACCAAGTCGACGCCGTTGCCGCCGAGCTGAACGCCGCAGGCCACAAAGCCGCAGCGATTGCCGCCGATGTGTCGCAAGAATCCGACTGCCAGACCATTGTCCAAGCGGCGCGCAAACAATTCGGCCGCATCGATATTCTTGTAAACAATGCGGGAATTCTAGGGCCGGTGAAATCGGTCGAGGAAATTTCGCCCAAAGAATGGGATGCGGTTATTTCTGTCAATCTGCGCGGCGCTTTTCTGCTTTCGCGGCTGGTTCTGCCGGAAATGTACCAGCGCGGCTCCGGCGCGATCATCAATATCTCCAGCGTAGCCGCAAAAGCCGCTTTCCAGTGGAATAGTCCGTATGCGGCATCCAAGGCAGGATTGGTTGGATTAACGCGCACTTTGGCTGCGGAGGCCGCTCGCAAAGGTGTTCGCGTCAATGCCATCTGCCCCGGACCTGTGCCGGAAACGGAGATGTCTCAGACGCTTGGCAAAAGCCTCGCCGAACGGCTGCACGCCGACCCAGACGAGCTTTTCAAAGGCTTCCTGGAGAGAATCCTTCAGGGAAAGCCGCAAACAGCCGGCGACATTGCCGACGCTGCGCTCTTTCTTGCCTCTCCTCAAGCAGCTGCGATTATCGGGCAGACTCTGAATGTTGACGGTGGAATGTCTTTTTACTAATAGCTTCCACGCGTTCCCATTGCCGGCGCGCCACTACGGCCATTCCACGCCGGTTCGCCCCCACCCATCCAAGCCCGCGATCGCCTGCTTCGCTAACGACGTAAACCGCCATCAGCAGCACAAGAAAGCTGCCAAACACAACCCCAAACAGCAGCTCCGCGGCAACCAGCTCCCGGAAGAAATAAATGTGTAGCGCAATCAGTGCAACGGCACACCAATATACCCACTTTGGAACTCGACGGATTTGCATTCTGAATCACCTACCCCCGGTGATTTAGATGCAAATCGAGGACCGAAGATACCAAGCAGGAAACCCTTCCGTCTCATTCACTTAGCGCAACGCAGTTTTCTTGTCAGTAGCAAATCGGGAGAATTGTTTTCCGTGAATGTGCCACACTTTGCAGATTCTTTGCGGTTCGCAGCCTAAGACGCCCTTGCTGTGGTGCTTTGCTCAACCTCTTCTTTCAATTTCTTCACCAAGCCGCTGCGCACCAGCCATGCCAATGCCTCGATGAAGAAATTCCGGGAAAGGTGTTTGCGCTTCTCCTGCGGCCATCCGGCCATTGACGCGTGGCGGGTCATCGCAGCCGCTTCCGCCTCATGAAACACAAATCGCGGCGGCCTATGCGTCAGCCAGCGTATGTATTCGAAAATTTTGCGAACCAAACTGCCCGGTTGCCGCACAAGCCTTTTATGAAGCAAACTACCTGCCGGACTGATCCAGGCAAAAACCACGCATTCCGGCGGCTCCAGATGCAAAAACGAGTATTCCGCCGCGGCATCCACCAAATACCCAACGAAAAACCCTACTTCGGGCGGTTTCTTATGGCGTCGCGAAGAGCGATTCACCGGCTTGGGTTTAGGAGTTGACACCGCATCCGCGAGGAACCAATAGCCCTGCAAGCCCGGCTCTTGAGCAGCGACAGGCTGATAGCCTTTCAAATACGGCGAAGCGAGTTCGCGAATCCAATCGGCGGCGTCATGCGCTCGAGTCTCCTTGCGCCGGAGCAAACGAGTAGTTCGCTTCGCGCACATCAACTGCTTGCGTTTCAGCGTGGACGCAGCCTTCAACGGCCCTCGAACGGGTAACGGTCGCCCGTCAGAACCGCGGCGGCAATTCGGCGGCGCAGGGCAATCGTGTCTATGGTGTCGCGCTTGGTAAACCGGCGAAGGACGGCGAGTTGGGTGCGCAGCGCATCCCCTTCCACCGTTGCCGCGAGCGCTATGCGCGCCTCGCGTTCCGCGCGGTCTGCGGCATCGGAGATGAAAACCCGCGTCGCATCCGCCATCACCGAACGCGAGTCTCCTGCGTTTCCTTTCACCGCTTTCTGCGCGCGCCGCAAACACGATTCCATGGCGTAAATCTCCATCACCACGTTGGCCAGCGCCGCGACAATCTCCTGCTGCTCGGCAAGCTGTTCGCGGAATCGCTGCACCGCCGCGCCGGCCGCAAGCAAGAAAACCTTTTTGCCATTGGCGACGATGCGCTCTTCCTGCGCGAATTCGCCGCCCGCAGGCTCCTCCATCGAAGGGCCCACGAGTACTTCGTCGGTCAGTTTCATTGCCGCGGGAATCAGCGGCAGAGCGCCGGCCATCGCGCGCTTCATCAGCATTTGAATGATGAGCATGCGATTGATTTCGTTGGTGCCTTCGAAAATGCGGTTGATGCGGCTGTCGCGATAAGCGCGCGCGACGGGATAATCTTCGTGGAATCCGTAGCCGCCGAAAATTTGCACCGCTTCATCGACGCAATAATCCACCGTTTCCGAGCCGTAGACTTTGCTGATGGAACTTTCGATGGCGTACTCCTCGAGCATTTTCATTCCACGCTCGGTCTTCGTCGCGTCCTCAGCAGCGGCCGCCGTGGCCGCGTCGATCTGTCCTGCGGAGCGGTAAATCATCGATTCGAGTGCATAAATGCGAATGGCCATTTCCGCCAGCTTCGCGTCGATCAGCCCGAATTGCGCCAGTTGTCTGCCGAATGCGGTGCGCTCCTTCGAATATTTCGCGGCTACTTCGAGGATTTTTTTCGCGCCGCCAAGGCAATAGGCGCCGAGGCTGAACCGCCCGGAATTCAGTGTGTTGAACGCGACGATGTGCCCGCGCCCGATTTCATGCAGCAAATTCTCTTTCGGCACGGGCGTATTCTCGAAAAACAGCGCCACCGTCGAGCTGCCTTTGATGCCCATCTTTTTTTCTTCCGCGCCCACGGAAAACCCCGGCGCGCCGCGCTCCACCAGAAAGCATGAGAATTTTTCTCCGTCCACTTTGGCGAAGACCACGAACAGGTCCGCGAAGCCGCCATTGGTGATCCACATTTTCTGGCCGTTCAGAATCCAGTTCTTCCCGTCGGGCGAAAGCACTGCTCGCGTCCGCGCGGCCAGCGCATCCGAGCCGGCCTGCGGTTCGGAGAGGCAATAGCAGGAAATCATTTCGCCGGTGGCGATTCGCGGCAGATATTTTTTCTTCTGCTGTTCTGTCCCAAAATAAACAATCGGCACCGTGCCGATTCCGGCGTGCCCTCCATGGGTCACCGCGAAAGAAGCGTAAGCCGCCAGTTTTTCCGAAAGCAACGTCGCGGAAACTTTGTCCAGTCCCGCGCCGCCGTACTCCTCGGGAATTCCGCCCGCAAGCAGGCCCAATTCACCTGCCTTTTTAAGCACCTGCGGCATCAAGCCCTCTTTGTGCTGTTCGAGTTCGGGAACGAGGGGCAGAACTTCTTTGGTGACGAATTCTTCCGCGGTTTGGCCAATCAATTTTTGGTCGCCGGTGATGTCCGCGGGAGTGAACACGTCCTCCGGCGCGCACGACGAAATCAGAAATCCGCCCCCGCGCGTCAGATTCTGCGAAACTGTTGTTGTGGCCATGTCATCTCCTTCAGCGGCCCACCATTTTTTGTAGCGCTTCCGGGTACCGTGCGCCGCTCACGCCTATCTTTGAGGTTGCTGCTTCCAGTTCGTGGAGATCCTCGGGCGAAAGTTCGACGTCAACCGCACCGATGTTTTCCTCCAGCCGATGTAGCTTCGTCGTGCCGGGGATGGGCACGATCCATGGTTTCTGGGCAAGCAGCCAGGCGAGCGCGATTTGAGCGGGTGTCGCCTTCTTTTGTTGGGCAAATCTCCCAAGCCAGTCCACTAACGCTTGATTCGCTTTTCGGTTCTCCGGCGTAAAGCGAGGGACAATGTTGCGGAAGTCGTTTTTGTCGAACTTTGTGTCTTCGCTGATCTTGCCGGTGAGGAAGCCCCTTCCCAGCGGACTGAATACAACGAACCCGATTCCCAGATCCTCAAGCGTCGGTATTACTTCCGCTTCAGGGTCTCTGGTCCACAGCGAATATTCGTTCTGGATTGCGGCGACCGGTTGGACTGCGTGCGCGTGACGAATGGTGTTCGCGCCAGCCTCGGAGAGGCCGAAATGCTTCACCTTGCCTTGCTGAATCAGGTCTTTTACCGCGCCCGCCACGTCTTCGATCGGAACGTTTGGATCAACGCGGTGCTGATAGAACAAATCGATGCGATCAGTCTTGAGCCGTCTGAGCGAGGCCTCAGCAACCTCCTTGATATACTCCGGCCGGCTATCAAGCCCCGCCTGCTTACCGTTCTCGATCTTGAACCCGAATTTCGTGGCGATTACTACTTGCTCGCGAAAAGGAGCGAGAGCTTCGCCTACGAGTTCTTCGTTGATGAATGGGCCGTATATCTCAGCAGTATCGAAGAAGGTGACACCGCGTTCGACCGCGGCTCGAATCAGCGAAATACCTTCCTGTTCGCTTACGGCTGGGCCGTAGGCAAAGCTCATTCCCATGCAGCCGAGCCCTATAGCCGAGACTTCCAAGCCGCTTTTTCCAAGTTTGCGTTTTTTCATGGTTATTTCCTAGGCTATGCGTTCGAAAATTCCGGCTGCACCCATGCCGCCGCCGACGCACATGGTCACCATGCCGTAGCGTGCTTTGCGGCGTTCCAGTTCGCGCAGAATTGTGGCCGTCAATTTCGCTCCCGTGCAACCGAGAGGATGGCCGAGCGCGACCGCGCCGCCGTTGGGATTCACGCGCGCCGCGTCGAGGCCCGCGAGTTTTATCACCGTGAGCGATTGCGCCGCGAATGCTTCGTTCAATTCAATCACGTCCACCTGTTCGAGCTTCAGTCCCGCGAGCTTCAGCGCTTTTGGAATCGCATACACTGGGCCTACGCCCATCTCCTCCGGAGGGCAGCCTGCCGTGGCGAAGGAAACGAATCGCGCCAGCGGCTTTGCGCCGATAGCCTTCGCCCGCGCTGCGGACATCACCACCGCGACGGCCGCGCCATCCGACATCTGCGAACTGTTTCCCGCCGTCACCACTCCCTTGGCATAAAACGCAGGCTTCAATTTCGCAAGCGCCTCCAGCGAGGTATCCACGCGCGGCCCTTCATCCGTATCGAACGTAATTTTCGTGGTTTTTGGGTGATTGCCGTTCGAAGCGTCCACAGAAGTGAAGCTGACCTCGACCGGCACGACCTCTTGTTTGAATCTTCCCGCGGCAATCGCGGCCAGCGCTTTTTGATGGCTCTGCAACGAAAACTCGTCCGACTGCTCGCGGCTGATTCCGTATTTTTTTGCAAGATTTTCCGCCGTCAACCCCATGCCCAAATACGAATCCGGATAGTGGTCCATCAGCCAGGGATTCGGCGAAATTTTATTTCCGCCCATCGGAATCATGCTCATCGATTCCGTGCCGCCCGCGACGATCACGTTCGCATGGCCGGCGATGATTCTTTCCGCGGCGATGGCAATCGCCTGCAAACCGGAAGAACAAAACCGATTGATGGTCATCGCCGAGGCTTCCACGGGCAAGCCCGCGCGCAGCGACGCGATTCGCGCCACGTTCATGCCCTGCTCCGCCTCCGGCATGGCACAGCCAAGAATCACGTCTTCGATTTCCTTTGCGTCCAGGCTTGGCACACGTGCGAGCGCTTCGCGTATGGCCGCAGCTGCCAAATCGTCGGGGCGCGTGGCGCGCAAGGTGCCTTTGAAGGCCTTGCCAACAGCCGTTCGCACCGAACTAACAATCACTGCTTCACGTGCTACTTCACGCATGCTGCCACCTCGAAAATAATGCCCGGAAAACCGCCGCGCTTTCCTTTATTGGACGCCACAGTACAGAAAAAAGCAACTCCGGCGCGCGTGTCCCGCCGTAGGCGTTTCACGTGGCCATGCTGGCCGCGCGCGGTGTAATCTATGAATGTGGAGAACGGAGCCGGCAACGGACACGGCAGCGCGCCCGCGCAAACGCTTGAGCCGCTTTATCGCGTATTTTACGAGTCGCGCGCGTTTACTGAGGCTCCACGCAAGCGCCCCTTCATCCTCGCGCTGATTCTTTTCGTTCTGACGCTTATCTCGACGCTCGCCGTCGGCACCGAATTCTCCGTTTCCTATGCGCAAAATCGCGCTCCGTTCGCGGGGCTCGATAATCCGTTCGCGCCCACCTGGCACGCGCTGACTCATCCGCGATTGTTGCTTTTGGGCATTCCCTTTTCGTTCACGCTCATCGGCATCCTCCTGGCGCACGAGCTCGGACATTATTTTGCCTGCCGCTATTACAAAATTGACGCCAGCTATCCTTACTTCCTGCCTGCGCCGAGCCTCATCGGCACTTTCGGCGCATTCATTCGCATTCGCTCACCGATATTCAATCGCAAGGCGCTCTTTGACGTGGGATTCTCGGGGCCACTCGTGGGCTTTGTGTTGGCGGCGCCGATATTGGCCGTGGGAATTCACATGTCCAAAGTCGTCCCCAACGCGCAGGCCGGCGCGCTGATTCTCTTCGGCAGCCCGCCGCTGATGAAATTCTTCCTCGCTATTTTTCATCCCGGCGTGAGCCCGCAAAATATTTTGCTCAGCCCCATCGCGCTGGCGGCGTGGGTTGGCCTGTTTGCCACGGCGCTGAATCTTCTGCCGATTGGCCAGCTCGATGGAGGACATATTGTTTACAGTGTGGCCAGCGGCAGCCATCGGCGCATTTCTTTCGTTTTCGGAATCGTGCTGATCGCGATGGGCATTTTCTGCTGGCCCGGTTGGTTCTTGTTTGCCCTGATCGATGTGTTGCTTTTTTTCGGTTTCCGGCACCCGCCGCTGATCGATTCTTGGACGCCGCTCGACACAACGCGCCGTGCCTGGGCCGTCGTTGCCCTGATTATTTTCCTCTTGTGCTTCACGCCTCTGCCGCTTAGCGCCGGCCGCTGAAATCTCTCCGCGCTCTCTAAAGCAAACTAACTGGATCCACGTCCACGATCACCGCGCTCTCGGGAATTTGTTTCTCGGCGCAGAATGCAAAACATTCCTCCAATACCTGCGCCAGCAACCGCCGGTTCGGCGACTTCAGTAAAATCTGGAAACGATAGTCGCGCCGCAATTTGGAAAGCGCCGCCGCCGCCGGGCCCAGCACCTTCAGTTCGGTGCGCTTTCGCGAATCGAGCCACGCCGCAATCGCGCGCGACCAGCGAATCGCGTTTTCGATTTTCCTGTCACGCACGAGCACATTGGCCAGCGCGATGAACGGCGGGTAGTGCATCACTTTGCGAAAATGAATTTCGCGCTCGAAAAATGCATCGTAATCCTGATCCACCGCGTGCTGAATCGCGTAGTGTTCCGGATAATACGTTTCGATCAGCACTTCGCCCGGCAGATGCCCGCGGCCTGCACGGCCCGCGACTTGCGTCAACAATTGAAATGTGCGTTCCGCCGCACGAAAATCCGGCCGCCCGAGGGCGAGATCTGCGGCCACCACGCCCACCAGCGTGACGCGCTCGAAGTCGTGGCCTTTCGCTACCATTTGCGTGCCCACCAGCAGATCCAGTTCGCCGCGCGCGAACGCCACGAGCACTTTTTGATATTCGCGCTTGGTCCGCACCGCGTCGCGGTCGAGCCGCCCGATTCGCGCCTTCGGAAACTGTTCGCGCAGATATTCCTCCACGCGCTCCGCGCCGTCGCCCACAAAATACAAATATTGTGACTTGCACTTCGGACATAACTTCGGCACAGCGCTCGAATAGCCACAGTAATGGCATTCCAGCCGCGTTCGACGCTTGTGATACGAAAGCGCGATGCTGCAATTCTGGCACTCGATGCCCGCGCCGCAGCCTCGACACAGGACATACCACGAATAGCCGCGCCGGTTTATCAAAACCAACGCCTGTGTGCCCTCGTCGAATCGCTTCCGTACCGCAGTCACGAGCCTCGACGACGTGGGCGCCGAATGATGGCTCTGCTTGAACTCCTCGCGCAGATCCA
>JBAQYT010000120.1:0-9210 GCA_049787175.1 Candidatus Acidiferrales bacterium
GAACTACAGACCACCACCGCTACCGTTGGTGAAGTGCTCAGCGGCGCTCCTCTCGAAAGCCTTCCCACTTACACACGCAGCGCCAGCGCCCTGATGTTTTATCAGCCCGCTGTCTCACCTGGCGGCCAGATTGCGGGCGCGCGCAATGAACAGATCACTTTCAACCTCGATGGCGGCGACATCACCAGCGACCTGGAGGGAAACAACAGCTACGCCGAGCCTCCGGGAGAGCCCGACCCCTCTCCGGTTATCCCTATCCCTGTTGAAAGCACCCAGGAATTCCAAGTCGCCACCTCCAATCCGAATTCGACATTTGCGCGTTCTTCTGGGGGCCAAGTTGCGATGCTCACCAAGGGTGGCACAAACCAGTATCATGGAACGCTTTATGAGTTTCACAACGACGACGCATTGAACGCCAACGGTTGGACCAACGATAGGCTGGGTATCTCCAAGCCGAGTAGCGTGGACAACCGATTCGGAGGTACCGTTGGCGGCCCGATCTTGAAGAACAAACTGTTCTTCTTTGCGAACTACGAAGGGCGCCGATTCTACGACGACACAATTTTTAACGCTGTCGTTCCCACCGCAACGATGAAGGCTGGCATTCTGCAATTTCCCGATGCTACAGGGGCCATGGATTCATATTCTTTCCAGCCAGGCAACATCACAACGGCATGCGGTGGCGTTTCTTGCGATCCTCGTAACGTTGGCGTGAGCCCGGCGATCGCGTCTCAGTTGGCGCTCTATCCCGCCGGAAACAACCCCTCGCTCGGCGATGGCTTGAACACGACCGGATACACGTTTGACGCTTCGACGCCGATCCTTGAAAATATTGGCGTTTTGCGCTTGGACTATAAAATCAATTCGAAATGGGCTGCATTCGCAACATACCACTACTCAAATACGAAGCGTACGGGCGCCGAGCAATTCAGTCTCCTGAATTCACAATCGGTCGCTGCGGATCCAATCCAGGCGTCGTTCCCCACGTATGAGGTCACCGGTCAACTCACGCCGACTCTAACTTCTGTGACACACGGCTCGTTTTTGAAAGACTGGTGGGGTTGGGGGCGCCAAAGCCCCACTCCCCTTGTCCCGGGCCTAGAGCAAGCCCTATCGCTCGCAGGAGAAGGTACGGGCGAAAGCAACTCCACTTCGAAATTGATAGCCGACCCCGTCCTGATCTACACGTCAGATGCTCGGGAGCGTACCTATGACGGGCATAAGTGGTACCTTGCCCAGGACTTCAGTTGGGTCAAGGGCGAGCACCTCTTTCAATTCGGCGGTTCCGGCGATATATCGCACGACTATTTTGAAAAGACGGATAACTATGCCGGCGGCTTGACCACCGGGCCGATCGATTACATCGAGGCGACAGGGAACGGTAGCGCCGAATACCTTTCCATCCCGGACGCAGACCGCCCTGCCACTTGTGCTGGAAGCATTACTACAGGCTGCCTGACGTCGTCCAACGTTCTGCGTTACAACGAACTCTACAGCACGTTGCTCGGGTTGGTTGATCGCAGCTCCCAGGTTGAAACCCGCGATGGCGATTTTCAGCCAAATCCGCTTGGCACGCCAATGTATGCAAATGCGCTGATCCCGGCCGCCAACGGGTATTTCCAAGATATTTGGCAGGCCAAAAGGACGCTCACGTTGACACTGGGTCTGGATTGGCAAGTACAACAGGATCCCCATGAAAGCACAGGAAAATATGACAACCTTGTCTACGCCAGCGACAACCAGCCGGTGGACTACCAAGGCTATTTCCAGCAGCGGGCGGCTTCACTGAACAACGGCGTCCTGCCAGGGCAAGCGTATAACCCACTGCTCGGCGTGACGCCGGTGGACCACCTGCCCGCGCCCTACAGCGGTGATCTTCGCAATACTGACTGGCACGAATTTGGTCCGCGCATCTCCGCTGCATGGCAGGTGGACCCGAAAACCGTCGTGCGAGGCGGTTACGCGGTTGTTTACGAGAGATTAGACAACATTGACGAGGTATCGCTCGCGCTGACTACCGGAGGACTGCTGGACATAGATGCGTGCGGCGGTCCGGTTCTATCCGGCGGAGCGGCTCAATGTACAAACGGACCAACAAATCCAAGCGACGCTTTCCGGATCGGAGTGGACGGCAAAAACGTGCCAATTCCCGCGCCCACTGCCGAGCCGATTCCCTATGTTCCGAGCGGAACTGCGGCGCAGCCATTTGGATTGTACGAGCAAGACGGTTTAGATCCCTTCGTTGTCCCTGGCCACGACCATAGCATCGATTTGACGGTACAACGCGAGTTGCCGGGGAAAATGATTCTCGAAGTCGGATACATCGGGCGCTTCAGCCGCAATCTCTTCAACGATTTATCTGTCAATGCTGCCGACTACCTGATGAAAGACAAGCAGAGCGGACAGACATACGCACAAGCCTTTGACGGCGTCGCTCAAGCGCTGCGGAATGGCACAGCCGTGCCTGATGAGCCTTTTTTCGATAACCAGATCGGAATGACGAAGTGCCAGGGCCTCGGATTCGCCAATTGTGCGGTTATGGTGGCCAAGCAGGACCCGACGGATTTGATCGATGGCTCGCTTAATTTCTTTTCACTCGATGAATTCAATTTGGTGACGCCAGTGCCCGTGGATAACATGCAGACGTTTGAGTCTTTTATGATCACCGACGGCGGGTATTCGAACTACAATGCGGGCTTTCTCACTCTAAAAAAGAGTTTTGCGAACGGCTTGCAATTCCAATTTAACTGGACGTTGAGCCATGCGATTGGCAGCCAGGGCGTGGATCAGCAGAGTGGCAGCACGTCCAATAGTCCGTACAACATCAACCTCGATAGGGCCTCTGAGTCGTTCGACCAGCGGCACGTGATCACGGCATGGTTTTACGACGACTTGCCGATCGGTAAGGGGCGCAAGCTGGACATCCGAAACCCCGCTCTGGACAGAGTGGTCGGTGGATGGTTCACGTCGGGGATCTTTACGTTCGCTACTGGGACGCCCATGTACATCGCCGCTGATGGCGATTATGGCGAGTACACGAGCAAGGGCACGGCTGCAATTTGCAGCGCGAATCTTCTCAGTGCCGAAGGAATTCATAGCGGGGTAACGGGCTCAGGAGGTATTGGCACGGCTGGCAGTCCGGCCGCGCATGGAACGGGAATGAACCTGTTTGCAGACCCCGCAGCAATCTATAACTCGTGCTCGCGTCCGCTCCTAAGCGAGGAGAGCCGGGTGCCCTTCGACGAGTTGCGTGCGCCCTCCACGTGGGATCTGGATTACTCAATCGGAAAAAACATCGCAATCACGGAGCGGTACCAACTGCAATTCTCGGCGGAAATGCTGAACATCTTTAACCTGGTGCAATACGCGAACCCGTCGTTGAATCTGAACAGCCCCACGAACTTCGGCGAGTTCACCACGCAATCGAATGAACCCAGGCGAGTATTGCTTGCATTGAAGTTCAGTTTTTAGCAAAGAACCAGCGCGGCCCATTTGGGGCAGGTAGTGACTTATCTTGGATTGAAGCACACGACTAGTTCAATATTTTGTTGAGGCATAGGCCTGTTGAACCGCTTGGCGAGCGAGCCAAACGGCATGATCGCCCGCGCAGTTCCGCTCTCCCTCGCGGGGGACGAACACCGTCGTCCACACGTTCCGATAAAAGATGCACGGTGTACACAACTACCACATCGCTTGCCGCAGAAATGTCGTCCAGCTGACCTTGTCTTCCTTCCCTCCGCTACCGTCCGCACTTCGCGAGATCCCTCTGTCACACCAATCGCCACCAGCAGCGACACGTTTCGCAACTTTATCGCCCCAGCTTCGCTTCAGTCACAATCCATCCAGGAAAACGTCTGTGAGTTACTCGCGCGAGCGCCGCTGGCGCCACGGACCATTTGGGGGGAAGGTTCGGATATAGCTGCGCTCTTGGATCGCAATTGAGTTACTACCCGATTTGGTTTGGCAGGTCGTTTATTTTTTAACCGCGGGTGCGGTGGCCAGTTCGCGGTACACCTCTGCAGCATTATCCGCGAACGTAGCCCGAAATTTAGGGAATTGCCGGAAGTTTGAATATTTCTCCATGTGAATTCCGCGTTTTACGTCTTCAAGTGTCGCGCCCGCCTTGTACATCTTTTGCACTTGGCCATAAAGATCCGCAAGATAATCCCGGAATTGCTGGAGCTGCGCCCGGGAACCAACCTCAAAGTGTCCAGGAACGAAGCGGGTCGCCTGCAACGATAAGATGAAATCCAAAACCTGCACCCAATGACTGACGTCTCCGTGATCAATGTCGGGGCAGCTTCTGGTAAGAAATACATCACCTGTCGCCACTACGCCTTGGTTCGGGAAGTAAGCAATGGCATCGCCTCCCGTGTGCGCCGCGCCCACTGCGTAAATCTCAACGACGTTGGCGCCCGCGTATAGAGTGATTTTCGACACCAGCGTGAGATTTGCCGGCGCAAATCGGAGCGATGGCCGCGAACCAGAAGAAGGCGTTCCCTGATTCTTTTCATGCGCAATCAGCTGCAGTGTCTGCGCGCGCGTGAATGGCGTGGAAATAATTACTGCACCAGGACCTACGGTGTCATTCCCTCCCTGATGGTCCGGATGATAGTGCGTGTTCAAAATGTATCTTACGGGAAGACTCGACTTTTCCTGAATCGCCCGCCGTAGCTTTTCGCCTTCTACTGCATTCAAACCCGTATCCACAACAACAATTCCATCGGGTCCGACAAGAAACGTGGAATTGGAACTGCCGTCATTGTCAGAAATATATGCGTAAAGATGGTCTCCCAATTTCTGAACGTTTCCGGCTGAGCAAGCTGGAATGGCGGCGGCCAGTAGGCACAAAAAAGTAGCTAGCGCTGGCAATGCTCTTTTCGCAATGATGGCTGTTCTTTTCACGGTGACTTCTTCCGCTGGATTCGATGGCGACCCCAGTAAATGGATGAGTTTAGAAATTCAGCTTCAATCCAAACTGGATGAGTCGCGGACCGCCCGATCCAAGCCCCACATTGTTTTGTGCTACGTCAGCCGTTTCAAATAAAGATCCAAAATTCGGCGCGTTCATGGTGCTGCTCGGAATGGCAAAATTTGGATGATTCAGAATATTGAAAAACTCCGTCCGGAACTGCAGGTTCACACGCTCGGTAATTTTCGTGTTTTTCAGTACCGCAAAATCGAAATTATCGAAACCAGGTCCGACCAAAGTATTTCGTCCCTCATCACCAAAGGCGAAGACAGCGTTCTGTTGGAAGCACGATGTGTTGAACCACTGCTGAACAGTCCTAGGCCCGACGTTGGGATCACAAGTGACATTCGGCCTGTCCGTTCCTAAGCCGGTGCCACTGTTATCGCCACCGGTGAGAACCGTGAAAGGTTGTCCGGTTTGCAGAGTCAGAATGCCGCTGAGTTCCCAGCCGTCACTGAGCGAGGTGGGCAGCAGGTGTGCGTATCTCTTAAGGCTCGGCGCCTCATAAACGTAACTCCACACCAACCTGTGACGAATGTCGAAGTCCGAGGAACCTCGTTCGGCGGCCAAATCGTAATCGTTTTGAGGGAAAATATTCCCGCCGTTCCCGCCCGATCCGTAGAAATCCGAAGCCCCGTCAATCGAATGCGAATAAGTGTAGGAGAGCAGAAACTGCAGACCGTGAGTTACTCGCTTGTTCAGCTTCACTTGCAAGCTGTTATATTCCGAATTGACGACGTTCTGCCCCTGAAAAATCTGCGCAAAACCGAAGTACGGAACGCGCGCTATCGATGGACTCAATTCGGGATTCGCCGCCAGGAACTGCGCCGCCGGAGGAGGTATCCCCATTAACGTTAGCCGAGTGTAAAGATCTGGCGTCAGCGAGTCGATCTGCTGCAAATCGTTATACGCCTGGTCAATCTGAACGAACCGCGGTAGGTGCGTTCCCTTCGTGCCCACATAGGAGGTTTCAAATAGCATGTCGCCTGGTAATTCCTTTTGCACATCCAAATTCCAGTCTTGCGCGTACGGAGTTGCGAATTGCTGGGCCGTAGTCGTCAATACCGGAAAACCAGAGGGGGCGAATGCTTGTGGCCAGCTGATTGCCGGCGCAGAATCGTAATAGTCCGGCAGATACGGCGGATTCAGCAGGGCATTCGTTGGGATTTCTCCCAGAATAAAATCATAAAAAACGCCGTAGGCCGATCGAATGACGATGGGACGTTGGCCTTTCGTGCTCCAGGCAATTCCTACGCGGGGGGCGAAGTCGCGATGATTTCCATCATAGAGCCCTGTTTGCCCCTGCGTTACGATACCAGACTGTTCCAGCACGCTTAAATCGGTCTGATCAGCCGTAGGGGACAGATAGTGCTGGTAATCGGAAGGTAGCCACGTGCTCAACCGATTCGTAGCGTCGTGAAGCACTGTGCTCAACTCATAGCGAAGCCCATAATTTAGTGTCAACTGTGAAGAAGCCTTGAAGCTATCTTCTGCGAATAAAGAATAGTTCGTTAGTCGAAAAGACCGGGACGAATCGCCGACGAAATGAAGCGAACTCGAAGGCAAGCCTTCGGCAAAATCCGCCAGCGGACTGCTCAGCCCTTGAGGATTCTCTCCGCCGCTGAAAATAATTTCTCCGCTGTCATCTAGATCATAAAATCGATTGATTCGGTAGTTGCTTATGTTCGCTCCAAATTTTATGTCGTGACGGGCAGTCGAATGTGTAAAGTTATCTATGAACTGAAGGACATTTTGCCAGTCTCCACCCGGGTTGTTATCGGATCCCCCAAGGTTGGCGAGCGTACCTCCTCCCGAAACAAGTCCGCCTCCGAAGCTGATATAGGGAATATTGCCAAGGTTCAAAGGAGAATTTGTAGGCCAACCAGTATTGAATCCGTAATCCGCAGCTTGTGCGGTTTGCTGGTTGTATCCAAGGTCGGTTACACGCGTGAACCCGAATCGGAATTCATTAAGCGAGCTTGGACTGAGAATTTTCACGTAGGAAATGGATGCGAGATGGTCCGATCCGTTCGAAAAGCTGCCGTATCCGGGGAAGCTAGTCGATTGCTGCCCTCCCGACAACGGAGTGTAAATATCAGCGCCCGTATAACTATAGCGAAAAGACAAGCTGTCGCCTCCACCGAGTCGCTGGTCCACTTTCATCATGTATTGGTTTGTCGAATTCGTAAGTGCAGGTGACGATACAAAGTTTCCACTCGGCTGCGATGTATTCGGCAGCGGAAACAAGTTGAACAACTCGGCGCTGACTGGGTTCACCGTAACCTGCACCGGATTACCTTGGCTGTCTGTGAAGATCCCCTGCCGTTCCGCCACCGTTGGAACGTTCGTGAGCACTGTAATACCGGCAACCTGGCGAAACCCCTCATAATTCCCAAAGAAAAACGTCTTGTCCTTAACGATTGGGCCGCCCGCAGTGAATCCAAACTGGTTCAGACGCAATTCCGGCTTTCCAAGGTCAGGATCCGCAAAGAAGTTCTGGCCATCGAGAATGTCGTTGCGGAAAAACTCGTAAGCCGAGCCGTGAAATTGATTGGTTCCGGACTTGGTCACCAGATTCACTACTGATCCGCTGTTGCGGCCATACTCCGCGGAAAACGTATTTGTCTGCACATCGAATTCTTGAATTGAGTCAATCGAGGGAAGTTGGGCGACCGATCCGCCAAGATAATCATTGTTGTCGATGCCATCCACCATGAAATTGTTAGAGCTTGATCGCTGCCCATTCGAGGAAAACCCAGATGTTCCCCCTTCGCCACCCTGTTGGCCTCCGCCCCCGCCAAAGGCTGCGACTCCAGGATTCAACAATGCCAGTTGAGCAAAATTGCGTCCGTTCAAGGGCAGCGTGGTCACCTGAGTTTCACCCACAACTTGGCCGAGTTGGGAAGTTTGAGTGTTCACCAGACTCACTGAGCCGGTGACCGTAACGCTTTGTTGCTGGCCCGCGACTCCAAGGACTAGCCGCACGCTTTGCGTTTGGTCGACGGCGATTTCGATTCGATCGATCACACCGTTGCTCAATCCGTTTGCCACGGCCGTCAATCGATAGGCGCCTACAGGTAACTCATCGACGCGGAAAACCCCATTTGCTGCAGTTACAGCACTGCGTACTTCCCCCGTGGCTTGGTTGACGACGCTTATTTGCGCGCCGGGGATCACTGCTCCCTGCTGATCAACAACAGATCCCACCAGAGTTCCGTTCGTGGTTTGCGACTTAGCTGTTCCGGCAACGAATGCGACCACAATTATGGACAACAGAATTGCCTTCAATACGCGCGCGTTCATAGGCTGTAGGCCTCCTGCGACGTAACCACGAACCGCGGGTTACGTACGCATACTTTGAATATGCTGGTTGTATACTAACTCTAATGGCGGAGTCAAATTGTCTTTGAGCGGCCTCAGTCTAGCATCCGAATCGAGAATTTTCTTCATTTTAACCTCGCCAGATCAGATGCAAGTTCTGTGAGGACATTTGCCGGGGGTATTGAGCGTAGCCAGGTGTTTGAGGCTGCGAACAGTGCCGCTTCCCGCTCACAACGACTTTGCTACGCTTGCCACTGAATCATCTGAAGGCTGCTGGCACAACTTGTACCCGGTGTGAGCTTTACGCTTCCAGACGGAAGCACA
Organism: Candidatus Acidiferrales bacterium; assembly: GCA_049787175.1. GTDB lineage: Bacteria > Acidobacteriota > Terriglobia > Acidiferrales > UBA7541 > DAHUXN01. The sequence continues at coordinate 8,618 of JBAQYT010000120.1, forward strand.
CAGTTTTGCTCTCTCCACAAGTGCCCGTTGTGCGCCACCAGTCCGCGCCGAGGGGAGGCAGTTTCGGGGACTCCTCTCTCCCGTCCCGTTAGCAGGTTGATCTAGGCGTGCTGGAAACGGATTGTTCGGGCATTCTTGTGAACTCTCCTGGGGGAACGGCCGCGAGATCCGGAAGGCTCTTGCCCTGTTCGCGTTTCTTCTTCAGAATATCCACTGTTCCCGGGAGAAGCCCATGGAAGAAACGCTGCTTTCACAGTTCGCGCAGGCCCTGGCGTCAAATAGAATTCGCGTCATCGATTTGAGCCAGCCGCTCGAGGCGTCGACGCCGACGATTCAACTACCGCCGGAATTCGGCAAATCTTGGCCGTTTCGACTCGAGGAAATCTCGCACTACGATTCGCGCGGTCCCGGATGGTATTGGAATAATTTCGCGTGTGGCGAACACACAGGAACGCACTTCGATGCACCCGTGCATTGGGTGACCGGCAAGGACTATCCGAAAAATACGACCGACACGATTGCCGCGGAGAAATTTCTTGCGCCGGCATGCGTGATCGATGTCTCGAAGGAAGTGGCCGCGAATGCGGACTTTC
>JBAQYT010000136.1:0-10903 GCA_049787175.1 Candidatus Acidiferrales bacterium
TCACGATGAGGATCAACTTCGCGCCGGGAAAATTCACCAAGCCCGATGAAGCCGTCTCCTATGCACGCCAGATTCTCGCCGAAACGCGGAGCATTCCGGGCGTCGAAAATGCCGGCGCATCTTCTTATGCTCCGCTCTCCGGCTTCAAAGGTGAATCCACATTCCTAACCGAAACGACTCCGCAGGATTCCTCCCCGACGGCGGAGGCCAATCGTTCCACGCCCGGCTATTTTCAGGCGCTCGGTGTTCCGCTCCTTGCAGGCCGCGATTTCACCGATACGGACAAGAGCGGCGCGCCCGACGTTTACATCGTGAACGAAGCTTTCGCGCGCGAATACTTCGGCGGTGCGAATCCCGTGGGAAAAAGGCTCGCGAAGGGCCGCGGCGCGAAAAACAGCCCGAAGTGGGGCGAAATTGTCGGCGAAGTCGCAAACTTCCGCGACCAGTCGGCCAAGGATGCGCCGGTGCCTTACTATTTCGCGCCTTATGACCAAGCGGACGATTTGACCGGCCTCTCGCTCGTTTTGCGCACCAAGGCCGATCCGCTCGCGGTCGTCTCGGCCGTTCAGGAGCGCATCTGGTCGCTCAATAAATCGCAGCCTGTCGAGAATATCGAATCCATGGATCAGTTGGTTGCGGATTCAAACGCGGCGCCGCGCTCGCAGACTTTTCTCCTGGGCGCATTCGGCGCATTGGGATTGCTGCTGGCGGTGGTGGGAATTTACGGCGTGATTTCGTATTCCGTCACGCAGCGCACGCGCGAAATCGGCATCCGCATGGCCCTCGGCGCGGAGCCGGGGCAGGTGATGCGTCTGGTTCTCGCGCACGGACTGAAACTGGCGCTGATTGGCGTCGCGATTGGCATCGGGGCATCATTCGCGTTAACGCGGCTGATGGCGAGCTTGCTTTTTGGCGTGAGCGCCACCGATCCGCTGACGTTTGCCGGCGTGGCGATTGTGCTCACGGGAGTTTCGCTGGCGGCATGCTACATTCCGGCGCGCCGGGCCATGCGCGTCGATCCCATGGTCGCCCTGCGCTACGAATGAACCTTTGTAGGGGCGACCCTTGGGTCGCCCGGGCGAGGCAAGCCTCGCCCCTACGAACGGCCAAAGCAAGGTGAGGCATCCGTTCGTTGATGCAAGACATTTAAGTTGGGCGAGGTGAAAGATGAACACGCTGCTGCAGGATTTGCGTTACGCAGTTCGCATGCTGGCGAAGTCGCCGGGATTTGCGGCGATCGCGATTGCCACGCTGGCGCTGGGCATCGGCGCGAACACCGCGATTTTTTCCGTCATCAACGCGACGCTGCTGAAGCCGCTCCCGTACGCGAATGCCGGCCGGCTCGTGCTGGTGTGGCAAACCTATGGCGATGGCCCCGACAATATCAATATCGTCTCCGCGCCGAACATCCTCGATATCGAGAAACAAAGCGGCGTTTTTGAAAGCCTGGCCATCTTCGATTCCGCTGGAAGGGGTTATAACCTGTCCGAAGGGAACGATCCCGAGCGCGTCTCCGGCGTGCGCGTAACTGCGAAATTTTTCGACGTGCTCGGCGCTAAGCCGCTTCTCGGACGCACCTTTCTTCCCGAGGAGGAGATAGCCGGTAAAGACCATGAAGTCATTTTGAGCTACCGATTGTGGAAGCGGCGCTTCGCAGGCGATCCGGCTCTCGTAGGCAAAGCCATACGCATCGACGGAGCGAGCTTTACCGTGGTTGGCGTCATGCCGCGGAAGTTCGAATTTCAATTCTGGAGTCATGCCCGCGAATTGTGGGTGCCCGTCGGATACACCATAGGCGACAAAGACCGCGGCTCAAATTCCTTTGTGTGCATCGCGCGGCTGAAGCCGGGCGTAACGCTTGAGCAGGCCAAAGCGCAAGTGAATGCCATCGGCCAGCGGCTCGCGAAGCAATACCCGCAGGACGATCCGGGCATGGGCGCCACGGTGATGCCGTTGGGTGAGTTCGGCATGGAGGATCTGAAGACAACCATGCTGGCGCTGCTCGCCGCGGTGGGATTTGTGCTGTTGATCGCTTGCGTGAATGTGGCCAATTTGCTGCTGGCGCGCGGGGCTGCGCGGCAGAAGGAGCTTGCGATCCGCTGTGCGCTGGGCGCGACCCGCCGGCGCGTGGTGCGCCAGCTGATTACGGAAAGTCTCTTGCTGGGATTTTTGGGGGGCGTCGCTGGAATCATCGTTGCGTCGGTGGGTTTGCGCCTGCTGATGCCTTTCCTGCCCGCCAGTTTGCAGTTTCTGCCGTTCCGTCAAATTGGCGCCATCACGATTGATGGACGCGTGTTTCTCTTTGCCCTGCTGCTGGCATGTTTCACGGGCATTCTGTTCGGGCTTGCGCCCGCGCTGGGCATGCGGCGCGCGCAATTGAACGATCCTTTGAAGGAAGGCGGCGGGCGCGGCCTCACCAGCGCGGGCGGAAACGGCCTGCGTCATGCGCTGGTTGCCGCGGAGGTGGCGCTGGCGTTGATCGTGCTGGCCGGCGCGGGCCTCATGATCGACAGCATGGCGCGTTTGCTGGGAGTGAACCCTGGGTTGAATCCGAAAAATGTGCTCACCATGGATGTGTCGACGGCACAGGTAGATCTCTATAACGGGCCTCCCGTGGATACGCGTTTCTGTGAAGAGCTCGCGGAGCATGTTGGGGCGATTCCCGGCGTGGTATTCGTGAGCGGCATCAGCCATTTGCCGCTGGGTGGAGGAAGCGCGGGCCGCGGCTTCTCGATTGAAGGAGCTCCCGATCCTGGCCCTGAACATGAGCCGGGCGGCGGCTATAGCGTTGCATGTCCGAGTTTTTTCCGGACCATGGGCATCCCAATCATCGAGGGAAGGGAATTCACCGAGGAAGATACGCTCGGCGCGCCGGGCGCAATCGTCATCAATCAAGCGATGGCGCGACAATTCTGGCCGAAGCGAGATCCGGTGGGCACGCGAATAAAACTCGGCGCGTTCAATTCCGACAGGCCGTGGTTGACCATTGTGGGGATCGTCGCTGACTTCCGCCACGATGGCCTGGACGAAAAACCGAGGCCGTTTTTCTATCGGCCGTTCCCACAGGCCGCGTGGCCGGTGATGACCATCACGGCGCGGACAGCCTCAGCTCCCGCCGCGTTTGAAAAACCGGTGAAGCAGGCGCTGGCCCAAATGAGCAGCGATTATCCAGCATCGAACGTGCAAACGATGGAGCAAGTGGTCAGCGATTCACTGGGCTCGCGCCGCTTCCCCATGTTGCTTCTCGCCGCGTTCGCGCTCCTGGCGCTGGCGCTTTCCGCCGTGGGCATCGCCGGCGTCGTTGCCTACTCTGTCGTTCAACGCACGCATGAAATCGGAATTCGCATGGCCTTGGGCGCACAGCCGCGCGACGTTCTGAAACTGGTGCTCGGCGCGAGCATGCTGTGGACTTTCGGAGGCATCGTCGCCGGCATCGCCGGGGCGCTGGGACTCACGCGACTTCTCGGCGACTTGCTTTACGGCGTGCAACCCGCCGATCCGCTCATTCTGGGAGCGACGGCCGTGGTGCTTGCCGTGGTGGCGTTCGCCGCGTGTTACATTCCGGCGCGACGGGCCATGCGCGTCGATCCCATGGTGGCGCTGCGCTATGAGTGACGAAATGGGCCGAAATACGAAAGCCGAAATGCCGCTGGGCGCTCGAAGGCCGGCAAACGAGAAGCAAGGACCAGCGATGACTGCTTTCGCCGGGGCGGCCCTCGGGTCGCCCCTACGGATTGCTTCCTCGAGGTGAAGCATGAGCGCGTTGCTCCAAGACGTTCGTTACGCGCTGCGCATGCTGGCGAAGGCGCCGGGATTTGCGGCCATCGCGATTGCCACGCTGGCGCTGGGCATCGGCGCGAACACCGCGATCTTTTCCATCGTCAATGGCGTTCTGCTGCGTCCGCTTGCCTTTCGCCAGCCGCAACAGCTCTGCGTCATCCGTGAAGTCATTCCGCAGCTCACAAAATTCTATCCATCGTTTCCCGCCAATTATCCCGATTTCGTCATTTGGCGGAAGCAACTGCGCTCTTTCGAAAGCATCGGCCTCGCCGAAGAGACCTCCATGGATTTCACCGCGCGGGAAGGGGCCGTCGAACTGCCCGGACTGAAAGTCTCTTCCACGCTGCTCGACATCCTCGGCGTTCATCCGGCGCTCGGCCGGAATTTTCGCCCCGAAGAAGATCCGCGCGGCCACGACCATGCTGTCATTCTCACCGATTCCTTTTGGCGCAGTGAATTTCACGGGGATCCGTCCATCATTGGCAATGCCATTCCGCTTAACGGCGGGTCGTACGATATTGTCGGCGTGCTTCCTGCTGCGTTTCATTTTCCGCAAAGCAGCGAGCTCGGCGCGCTCACCAATTTCAGTCCGCGTCTCGCTTTTCTAAAACCGCTCGGCGAGGATCCCACCGACAGCGACCTTCTCGGCGAATTCGATTACGCCGCCATTGCCCGCCTCAAGCCTGGCGTTTCCCTCCCGCAAGCCGTCGCGGAACTGAACGTTGTTCAGGCGCAGATCGCCAAGCGGGCAAAGGAAAAATTAGACCTGCGCGGTGAAATCATCCCGCTCTCTTCGCAAATCCTCGGCCCCGCGCGCCAAGGCTTGCTTTTTCTGCTCGGCGCGGTCGGCGCGGTTCTCCTGATCGTCTGCGTCAATCTGGCGAACCTCTTGCTAGCGCGTGTGCCCCGGCGCATGCGCGAAGCCGCCATTCGCACCGCGCTGGGCGCCTCGCGCGCGCGCCTGGTGCGCCAGATGCTCACGGAAAGCCTGTTGCTCGGAATTGTCGGCGGAGCGCTCGGCATCGTGCTGGCGTTTTTCGGCGTCCGGGCCATCGTGAGCGCTGCTCCGCCCGGAATTCCGCGTCTTGCGGAAGTTTCCATGGATGGACGCGTGCTTCTCTTCGCGATAATTATTTCCGTTTTCACGGCGACTCTGTTTGGAGTCTTGCCCGCGTGGCGCGTCGCTCACGCTGAACCGCAGGACGCGCTGAAATCCGGCGCCACCAACACCACCGAAAGCCGCCGCACGCGCCATCTGCGCTCCTCGCTCATCGGCCTTGAAGTCGCCCTCAGCACCGTGCTTTTGATTCTCGCAGGCCTGTTCACCTCGAGCCTCGTGCACCTGCTCCGCGTCAACACCGGCTTTTCCGTCGAACACGTCCTCGCCGCCGACGTCGACCTTCCGCCGCCAAATTACTCTTCCAACGCTGCCTCCATGCATTTTTACGATCAGGCGCTCGCTGCGATTCGCGCTCTCCCCGGCGTACGCTCCGCGGGCTGGGTCAGCTCCTTGCCGCTTGAGGGTGAAGGCTCTGTTTCCGTCGTCGGCCGCGCCGATGCAAACCAGGCGGACATTTCCAGGATGCCGCTCGCCGACTATCGCGTCGCGAGCCCCGGTTATTTCTCCGCCATGGGCATACCCGTCATTGCCGGCCGTACTTTCACCCAAGCGGACCGCGGGCACAAACTCGTGGTCCTCTCGCAGAAAGCCGCCGAGCGTCTCTGGCCCGGGCAGAATCCCATCGGACAGATGTGCACAGTGCGTTGGGGCAGCCAGCATCTCGTTCAAGTGATCGGTGTCGTAGGAGACATTCGCACCATCCAGATGGATAAGTCGCCGGTGATGATGGTCTATATGCAGGATTGGCCGTTCGATCACGTCGCCTGGGGCGGCTCCATCGTTGTGAGCACCATGATGGACCCCAACGGCGCCGCCTCCGCCGTTCGCGACGCGATTCACCGCATCGATCCAGACGTTCCCATCACCGAGCTCCGCCCGATGGCCACGCTAGTCTCAAAATCCGTGGACACGCGCCGCTTCCAGATGCTTCTCGCGCTGCTCTTCGCCGCGTGCGCGCTGTTCCTTGCGTCGATCGGAATCTTCGGCGTCGTTGCGTATTCCGTGGAGCAGCGCCGCCACGAACTCGGCATTCGCTTGGCCCTCGGCGCGCAGCTCGGAAATTTGCGCGCGATGATCTTGCGCCAGGGCATGGCGCCGGTACTCGCGGGCCTTGCCGCCGGCGTCGCTGCATCGTTGCTGCTCGGGCGCCTGATTGCAGGATTACTCTTCGGCGTGCATGCCTTCGATCCGCTCACGTTCGCTTGCGTGACGATGGTCGTGGTGCTGGTTGCGCTCGCCGCATGTTACATTCCAGCGCGCCGGGCCATGCGCGTGGATCCCATGGTCGCGCTGCGGTACGAATAGCTTGGCGGGTAACCCTACTCTCAACTGTCCGGTTACGTGCAATAGGCTCCCGTAAGCGGACAGCCGTCCTCAGTAGTCAACCGGCAGCTTCCTATTAAGCGCTGAATTATCAGTGTATTACCCTGCAGGCCTTCGGAAGGCAATCTGCGTACAGTTCTCGCAGACACGCGAGGGGTGTAGCCGATGAAAACGCTCTGGCAAGACCTGGTCTATGCTCTTCGGATCCTCCGTAAGTCGCCAGGGTTTACGGCGATCGCGGTCATCACCCTGGCGCTGGGCATTGGCGCGAACACCGCGATTTTCTCCGTCATCAATTCCGCGCTCCTCGAGCCGCTGCCGTTCAAAAATCCCGCGCAGCTGGTGTCGCTGCGTGAGACGGAGAACGCGCCGGGAGATTTTCCGCTGAGTGGCGCGGATTATCTGGATTGGCAGAAGCAGAACACAACGTTCGCTTCGATGAGCCTGATCCGTTACCCGCAAGGGATGAATGCCAGCGGCGCGGGGGAGCCAGAGTCGGCGACCGTGTGCCAGACCGAGGCGAACTTCTTCGCGACGCTCGGCGTTCAGCCCCTCGCAGGCAGAACGTTTGCAAAGGGCGAAGATGCGGCGGGCAAGAACCGCGTTGCGGTCCTGAGCTATGGCTTTTGGCAGCGGCATTTCGGCGGCGAGCGCGATGCGGTAGGGAAGACCGTTGAGCTGAACGACGAAGCGTATGAAGTAATCGGCGTAATGCCAAAGTGGTTCAACTATCCCGCCGCCACGGACATCTGGACTCCGATCGATATAAATTCGGATCTGATGCACAACCGCGGCTCGCATTGGGCGAGCGCGATTGGCAGGTTGAAAGATGGTGTAAGCATCGCGCAGGCGGGCGCCGATCTGCTCACCGTTTCCACCCGAATCAGCAAGCAGTACCGTTCGGCGGACGACATCGAGCATTCGCTGGTTTTCCCCCTGAAGGAGCGGCTGGTGGGGAACTCGCGAGGGCAGCTCTTGATTTTGTTTGGCGCCGTCGCGCTCGTGCTGCTGGTGGCTTGCGCAAATATCGCCAACCTGCTCCTCGCGCGCGCCACCACTCGACAGCGCGAAATGGCCGTCCGTGCGGCGCTGGGCGCGGGACGCTGGAGGCTCGCGCGGCAATTGCTCACCGAGAGCGTTCTGCTGGCGCTGGGAGGCGCGGCGCTCGGAGCGCTGGGTGCGTCCTGGGGAGTGGGCCTGCTGCAGAACGCGGAGACGTTGCCGATACCGCGAATCAATCCGGTGCAGGTGAACGTGACCGTGCTGCTCTTCACCATCGGCGTCAGCCTGCTTGTCGGAATTCTTTTCGGCTTGGCTCCCGCGCTGCATAGTTCGCGCTTGGACCTGAGCGAGGAACTGAAGTCGAGCGCGAATGCGGTCGGCAGTGCGATGAGTGCCGGGCGGACGCTGCGCAACTCCCTTATCATCGCGGAAATTGCCGTATCCCTGGCTCTTCTGGTCGGCGCCGGTCTGCTGCTGCGCAGCTTCGCGGATATGCGCTCGGCGAATATCGGCGTGAATCCACGGAATGTTCTGACGATGCGCCTGAATTTGCCTCAGGCGAAGTACAGCACAGCCGAGGCGCGCAGCACATTTTGCAAAGAGCTGCTGGCGGGCATCCAGCAAGTTCCCGGAGTAGCGCAAGCGTCGCTTTCGAACGAGATCGCGCTCGAAGGCCAGGACAACGGATACATCAAAGTTCCGGGGAACACCAATCCCGCTCTGGCGAATCAACTGGTGGAGATGAACTGGATTTCGCCCGATTACTTCCACGTCTTCCAAATCCCGCTGCTTGAGGGCCGCACTCTCACCGAGGAAGACGAGCAAATTGCCGCCAGCGTCACCGTAAAGGCTAACGCGCTTTTCAAAGACGTGAAGGACATGAGCAAAGTGCAAGTCCCGCCGGAACTGAGCATTCCCGTGGTGATTAACGAAACGATGGCGAGGACCTTTTGGCCCGGCCAGGACCCAGTGGGAAAGGAATACACCGACGCGGGCGGCGGAGTGCCGTGGAGGGTGATTGGCGTGGTCGGCGACGAAAAACAGGCGACCATCCGCGGATCGGTCATGCCGGAGGCTTATAGTCCGATTACGGTCGTGCTGCAATTTCCGGACTTCTCCACGATGGTTTCGGTGAAAACAACAATCGCGCCGCTCGGCGTGATGGGCTCGCTGCGTCGTGCGCTGAGCGATCTTGACGGCGCTCTGGTGCTCTATCACGTGCGTACGATGAACGACGTCATTGCCGAGAACATGCAAGACAGCACGGTGCAAACGCTTCTGCTTAGCGCGTTCGCAGCGCTGGCCCTGGTGCTCGCGGCCGTGGGCCTCTACGGCGTGATGGCTTACATGGTCACGCAGCGCACGCGCGAAATTGGCATTCGCATGGCGCTGGGCGCGCAGCGCAGCGACGCGTTGAAATTGGTCATGGGCCACGGCGCGAAGCTGACTGCGATTGGTTTGGCGATTGGCATCGCCGCGGCGCTGGGGTTGACTCAGTTGCTCGCCGCCAGTTTGTATGGCGTGACCGCGACGGATCCGGCCACATACATTGCCGTCGCGGTTTTGTTGGCCATCGTCGCGCTTGCCGCCTGCTACGTTCCGGCGCGCCGCGCGACGGCAGTCGATCCCATGGTGGCGCTGCGCTATGAGTAACGTGCTGCAGCTCAGGTCCGCGCGACGCCGTTTGTCGGCTGACCTGAGGCCGTTGCTCTCCGGGTGAAATGCCTCGCGTCAGTCCGCTGAAAGCCGCGGACGGGACGCGAGCTACATGAAGCAGCACGGACGCAAGCCAGGCGGTCGGGAGTCCGAGTGAACGTTAGCGAAAATAAGACGAAATTTCTAATCGCCAACGCGCGGGATTAGAAGTGCTCGTAAGTGCTTGTAAATAAACGGCAGCGCGATTTCTAATCGCCAATTTTGGCGCATTGTTTCGATTTTCGAGTCGTTAGGAGACATAAAAATGGCCGTACTGATGCAGGACATCAAATACGCGTTGCGCATGCTGGCCAAGTCGCCGGGCTTCGCGGCGATTGCCATTCTGACGCTGGCGCTGGGCATCGGCGCGAACACCGCCATCTTTTCCTTCACCGATCAAGTGCTCCTGCGCATGCTGCCCGTGCCGAATCCCGGCCAGCTCGTCGTGCTCCGCTCGCCGGGGCCCAATCCGGGCCGCACCTCGAGCGACATCACCGACGGCGCCCAGGTATTTTCTTACCCGATGTACGAAGACTTGCGCGCGCGCAGCACGGTTTTTTCGGGCCTCCTCGCGTGCTTTGGCGTGGACGTCAATGTGTCGGGCCACGGCTCGACGCAGAGTGGGAGCGGCGAGTTGGTGAGCGGGAATTATTTTCAGACGCTGGAAGTGACTCCCGCGCTGGGCCGCGTCTTCGATGCGAACGATGAAACGGCGCCGGGCGCGAATCCCGTTGCTGTGCTGAGCTACGGATATTGGACGCGAAAGTTTGGCGCGGACCCCAGCATTTTGGACAAGCCTCTGACAGTCAATGGAACGGTGCTGACTGTGGTTGGCGTGGCGCGCAAGGGGTTTGACGGCGTGCAGGTGGGATCGCTGCCGGACATTTTTATTCCGATCACGATGCTGGCGCAAATGGCGCCGACCAGCGGACTGGAATTGGGAAATCGCGCACACCACTGGACCGCGATTCTCGGCAGACTGAAGCCCGGAGTTTCACGCGCGCAAGCGCAGGCGTCGCTGCAACCGATTTACGCGCCGCTGCTGGAAGAGGACATGAAGCTGCTGAAGATTCCCAGCACGAGCCCGCATAGAAAACAGTTTCTCGATAAGCCGCTGCAATTGATGGACGGAGCGCAAGGCAGGCAGGTGGTGCAGCCGGGAGCTGAGGAACCATTGTTGGTCTTGCTTGGAATGGTTGCGCTGGTGCTGCTGATTGCGTGCGCGAATCTGGCGAGTTTGCTGGTGGCGCGCGGCGAAGCGCGGCAGCGCGAAATTGCCGTGCGCCTGGCGCTAGGCGCGGGACGCGGAAGGCTGGTGCGGCAACTACTGACGGAAAGCTTGATGATTGGCGTCGCGGGCGGAGTGGCGGGAGTGGCGTTCGCGTCATGGTGCCTGAACACGATGGTGAGCGCGATTCCGTCCGGCACGGGAATGGTGGGGCTGACCGCGAAGCTGGATCCGCGCGTGCTTTGGTTTGCCGCGGCGGTCACGATTGTGACCAGTGTGCTTTTCGGACTTGCTCCGGCGCTGCGCGCGACGCGCGTGAATTTACAGTCCACGCTGAAGGACCAGGGCTCGAGCGTTTCGGAGGGGCGCTCGAATATTCGCCTGCGAAAAGTTTTGATCACCGCGCAAGTGGCGCTGACGGCGGTGCTGCTGGTGGGCGCGGGATTGCTGGCGCGAACTTTGAGCAACTTGGAGCACGCAAATCTCGGCGTGAGGACGGAAAACATTTTGCAATTCTCCGTGGAGCCCGATTTGAACGGCGACAAGCCGCCGCAAACGCTGGCCCTGGGACAGCAGGCACGGCAAGCGATTGCCGCGCTGCCCGGCGTGCGATCCGTGACGGTATCCGAGGAACAGGTGTTCGCGAATGACGACAACAGTTCCAACATCACGCCGGAGGGCTACACCGTACGGCCAGATGAAGACACAAACGTGTTGTGGGCGTTCATCAGTCCGAATTATTTTTCCACGATGGG
>JBAQYT010000140.1:0-2701 GCA_049787175.1 Candidatus Acidiferrales bacterium
CAAAAGGATTGGGGCAAGCGCTCTTGCGCGCACGGGTGAGATTCTATCAGGCTTTAGGACGATCCGGCGCGGGAAGCGGCTAAGGCGTACCGGCATCCTGTTCGGTGACAAGAGGGTCATCCGCTGTGGCGAGCGCGCCGTGCTTGTCCGCGGCGTGAATTTTGCCGTCTTTATCCAGGAGAAATGAACGGTCGCCGCTTTTTCCGTATTGCTCCGGAAGCGCGGCAATTTCAAAACCCGGATTTTCAGAGCCGGCGGGCGTGACCACGCGGTAGCGGAACTTGTAGCCATTGTTCGCGCCGGCGGCGAGAGCGGCGTCGATGAGTTTAGCGGCACTGGGCGAAACGCCGCCCTGCGCGGGCGGACCGAGCTGCGCGAGGCTCTCGGGAAGCTTGCCAAAGGCGCGCTGATAGGTCTCGACGGCCTGGGCGATATCCTGCAGCGCGTCGATCGCGGATTGTTCGCGGGCCTTGAGCGCCTGAACGTCCCACTCTTTTTGCAGCGCAGGGATATCAATCAGCAACAAGCCCAGCGAAAGCAATTTCCAGTTGCCATCTTCGCGCACAAGTCCGACGCGGATCGTCTCGCCGGTCGCGATAGTGACGTCGACGTACGCGAGATTGTCATGGACACGCGGAACGCCGAGAGTGAACTCCTGCGTGGCATCGGTGGCTTCACAGTGCAGCGTCTGGCGGCCTTCCGTGCCCGTGGAAAGCAACGGGCGGCCGGGCGTGTCGAGGAGAACAAAGCGCTCCATGAGGGAGATGCGCTCGTCCGAGGGAAGTTTACTGAAAGCCGCCGAATTTGCGACGGTCAAGTAAACGGAAAATTTGGCGCTGTCTTCACGGCAAGCGGCGCTGAGGGCTGCCGTCAGAGCAGGCGTCGGGTCGGAGTCGGCGGCAGGCTGTGACTGGGGGAACATTCGCGGACACAAAAAAAGAGCTAGCAGAATGGGGGCGAGGAATTTCTTGTTCATGATTTTGCGCGTGAAAAAATGGCGGCGAGGTCTTTGGTGAACTTCGAGCGCGGCATCACATCAGCGCAACCGGCCTGGCGAGCGCGCTGAGCGAGTTCCGTCTGCACGTGGGAGAAAAACGCGACGACCGGAACCGCCGCGTTGCCGGCGCGCAGGGAAGCGATGGTCTCGACCGGCGCTTGGCGAGCATTGAGGTCAATGACAACAAGCCGCGGGGTGGCGTGACTGATTTCCGCGAGCAAGGCGTCGCCGGAGCTGAAAGACTTCATTTCCACGCCGGCGTGCTTAGCGGTCTCGAGCATTTTCGCCTGAAAGAAAATATCGTCCACAAGCGCCAATATTTGTGCCACGAATCCTCCGGAACAAGAATCTTCAAGGATGTATCACGCGCGTGCGCGCCAGACAAGGCGCATCCGATGATTTCGCAATTTTGTAGGATGCGGGGAGCGGGCGAAGGGCTTTGCGGGCGGAAATGGGTCAGGTTGAATTTTGACTCTTTGTGTCACGGTCAAGAAAGTTCAAACTGACCCGCGAGGGCGTTTCTTCGGCGCGGCGAGTTGCGGTATAAAGGAATTGTGAAGCATCGCCGGAGGGGCGAAGGATGAAATCCGCCATGAACGAGGTTACGTTGCCAGGCTTGGAGGTTCTGGAGCAGACGCCGATCATTCTGGAGAAGCTGGTGTCGCTGGCGAATGAAGAGCAATTGCAATGGAAGCCCGCCATGGACCGCTGGTCGATCAGCGAAGTGCTGGCGCACCTGGCGGACGTGGAAGTAGCTGGGTTTCGCGAGCGCATTGAAATGATGGTGCAAACGGAAATGCCACAGCTCGCATTTTACGATCAGGAAGCGCAATACAAAGCGGGAAGATACACGGGCGGGAAGGCGCGCGAGCATTTGAAGACGTTTTGCCACGAGCGCGACCGCAGCGTTTCCTGGCTCCGGTATATGCCGGAAAGCATTGTGGAGCGCAAAGGCCAGCACGAGAAGTTTGGGCCAATCACTGTGGGACAATTGTTGAACGAGTGGGCGTTTCACGATTTGGGGCACATCCGGCAAATCACGGAGCTTTTTCGTTCACGGGCGTTCTATCCGGCGATGGGGCCATTTCAGAAAATCTATACGATCAAGCCTTAGTGAATTTCATATGGACGAGCTTTCCATCAGCATTCTGCAAGTGTTCGATCAACTGGGACGCGACACGCTCGACCTGCACGCGCTGCTGGAAATCGCGGGCGGCAACGATCCGGCGCGGCGCGATTCCGTGGTGGGCGCGGTGGAATTGTTGGAACGGGCGGGCTGCCTGGAATCCACGGGCGGCGCGGATTTTTACAAGCGCACCGAGCAGGGGCGGCTCGCGGTTGCAAAACCGCTCGACGTGACGCTCTATTCGCGGCCGAAGTGCAAGTTGTGCGATGAAGCGCGCGAGGCCATCGCACCAATCCTGCGTGAATTCGGCGGCGCGCTGCGCGAAGTGAACATTGACGAAGACAAGGAATTGAAGGAGCTGTACACGAATGATGTGCCGGTGGTTTTTCTGGGCGCGAAGGAAATTGCGCGGCACAGCGTGGATACGGTGAAGTTTCGCGCGGCGCTGGAAAAGGCGGGGAAGTAATGGGCCTTATTGCTCCTCGTCCTAGTCACTCATATCTTTTCCTGGCGGGTACTGTTGGCGGCTCTCATTTCCAGGAAAATCTCTACGGCCATTAGAAAGGCCACAGCATCCC
>JBAQYT010000146.1:0-2160 GCA_049787175.1 Candidatus Acidiferrales bacterium
GGCGAGGGCGCCAGCAACCGCACGACTTGCAGCATGCGCTCGGGATTGAATGGCTTGGCCATGCAGACCACCGCGCCGAACTCGCGGCTCGCGGCGTAATCCGCAGGCGTTGCATTTCGCGTGACCAGTACGACCGGGACGTTTTCCAGCCGCGCGCTGCGCTTGATAATCAGGCAGAGGTCGTAACCGGAAGTATCCGACGCTTCGATTTCCGCGATGAAGCACGCTGGGACGGTGGTTCGCAAAATGTCCAACGCCTCGGCGCCAGTCCGTACCGCAAAGACATCGTAACCCTCGGGCGCCAGTAAAGCCTTTAACTGATCCTGCACGCGCACATCGCTTTCCACAACAAGCACCACCGGCCGCGCCGCGGAGCGTTGCTGTGGCGCGCCTTTTGCCGCGGTAGACGCGCCGTGCACGCTGGATTTCTCCTTCGAGCCAGGCCCGCTCGCCGCAATCGCGGCGGCGGCGCGCTGCTGCGCGTGAGTGAATTGGATCGCCACGCCGACCTGTCCATTTCCCAGATCGAGCGCGCGCACAACCTCGGCGGGTTGTTCGGTGTTCAGTGCGTTTGGCGCGGTCGAGAAGGGGAACGTAACGCCGACGGACATGCCTTTCCTGAAGTCCTGGCGCGAAGTGGAAAATAGAATGCCGTCGCGCGAAACGTCCATCGTCGTGGCAACTTCGGTAAAGGAGGCGGCGTTCACGTCGGTGGCGCGCACGCGCACTTGCGCGGACACTTTCACGCGCTTCCGCCGGCGGCGATCCGTGGGATTCGCATGGCTTACCGCATTCGGCGTTTCAGCGTTATTTTCTTGATGGGACGATGACATTACAGAGCCTCACTCCGGTTTCCCCGAAGAGTATCCATGCGCCGCAGCCATCGAAACCGAACCGCCGCGCGAATGGCATGCGGCAGGATCGCATGTGCGGGCAAGAACTGCTGCTCCCCTAGAACGAAACAATCTTCCTTCGAGAGTAGCACCGCGAACTATGGTACGAAAGCGCTTTGTGACGCATCGGCTACCTATCCCGTTTTGAAACAGCCGTTCGATGGGCACGCTCGTTTTTCGCACGCGGATTCACAGGCAAGCGCTTCGGCACAAACAATTTTGCAATTCACGCTTCCGGTGAAAACCGGAACGCACTAAGGAGAACTTTGATGGCCGTGAATACAACGCGATTTCCTTTGCGTGGGATGCAGCCGCGTTCCGCGACGACGCGGCGCGCGTCCGCGCAGCATCTTCAGCAGCCGAGCGACGACGAAATTCTGGGACTCGTCACCGCCGTTGCGCGTCCCTCGCAAGATTCTTCCAGTGATGCGGGCGGGTTCGCGGCCGCGCCCGCCGCAGCTTCCGCGCCACCATACTCCGCCGCACAGCCTGCCCAAGCCCCTGCGAATGCAGGCCAGTCTTCAGCCCCTTCCCCGGATGCGGCGAGCCAGCTTGACGCGCAAGACGCATCTGCTCAGCCCGAAGTTCCACTGGAGCTCGCCCAAGTTCTCGACACGCATCCACAATTGCGCGACGCCTGGGACGCAGCGCAGCAATTTCGCGCCGTCTTTGCGACGCCCGCTGCCGCGCAGGACGCAAAAAACCAGCTCGACGAGCTCGACGGCATGTTTTTCTCTTCGCAGCCGGGCGATCAGGCCGCGCTCGCCGCGCGCATCCACGGTTTGTCGCCGGGCGCGTTTCACGCTCTCGCGCAAGCCATGCAGGCCCACGGCGCGAAAATCGCTGCCGCAAACGCCGCGCCGCCAAGCTCCGCAGGTTCGGCCGTTAGCCTGCCTGCCCAGACGGGGCTCGACCGTAGCGCTACACCATCGGTGCCAACAGCCGCTCCGGCTGCGCCAGCGTCCATGGCATCAAACAAATCCGCGTCAGCACAAATTCCGACGACGCCAGCACCGGCGCCCGCGCAATCGGTCGCGCAACCTGTTGCGCCGCAAACAGCCGATCCCCGCCGCGCGGCACAGCTCGCGTTTTTCCATTCGGCCAACAGCGCCGCCGTGCACCAAGTGATTGGTGCAATCGAAGCGCAGGTAAGTCATCTGCTGCCGCAAGGAGTTTCAGCGCCCACCAAAACGCGCATCGTGGGTGAGATTTACCGCGACTTGGGCGCGGCGCTGCGCGCGAATCGGCAGCTCGGGCAGCAATTGCG
>JBAQYT010000153.1:0-19386 GCA_049787175.1 Candidatus Acidiferrales bacterium
GCGCGAATCATCATTTCCTTGGAGCCGCCGCCCGCGGGAATCAAGCCCACGCCGGTTTCGACCAAGCCGATATACGCTTCCGCCGCGGCGTGAATGCGCGCGGCGTGCAGGCTGATTTCGCAGCCGCCTCCCAGCGCCATGCCCTGCGGCGCGGCCACGACGGGACGCGGCGCGTATTTGACGGCCATGTTCACGTTCTGGAACTGGCGCACGGCCAAGTGAAGGTCGTCCCACTCCTGCTCCTGCGCGCTCACCAGCAGAAGCATCAGGTTCGCGCCCACGGAAAAATTCACGGCCTGATTGGCGATGACCATGGCGTCGAAATCGCTTTGCAGGCGCTTCAGGCCCGCATGCAGCATGGCGACGATGTCTCCACCGATGGCGTTCATCTTGGCGTGGAATTCGCAGCAGACCACGCCGTCGCCCAGATCGATGAGGCTCGCGCCGGAATTTCCTTCTACCACTTTCGACTGTTCGCGCAGAGATTTCAGGATGATGACGCCCGGCGATTCTTCGACGGGCTTGTAGGCGGCTGCGCCGAGGTCGAAGTAGCCCGTGTGCCCGGCCGCGGATTCGTAAAATGTCTTCTTGCTCGATGCTAAAAGCGAAGTCACCAGCGGCGGCATGGGTTTGCCCAGCATTTTGAGCATCTGCGCCATGCGCTCGACGCCGATAGCGTCCCAAATTTCGAACGGGCCGAGCTCCCAGCCGAATCCCCAGCGCATCGCGCGATCGACTTCCACGATGCGGTCGGCGATTTCCGGAACGCGCCGCGCAGCGTAGAGGCACGTTTCGGAAAGCGCGCCCCAGATGAAGCGCGCCGCTTTGTCCACCACTTTGCCGTCGAAAAGCGGATTCACGAACGAGCGCAGGCGCTCGCGCGTGTCGTCGATCATTTTGCCCGCTTCGATGGAGGCGAATTTCGCTTTTTGACGCGGACGATAGTCCATCGTCTTCCAGTCGAGCGTAAGGATTTCGCTTTCGCCGTTGGAATTTTTCACCCGCTTGTAAAAACCGCTGCCGGTTTTTTCGCCGAGCCAGCCGCGCTTCATCATTTCTTCGATGAGCGGAGGCAACTTGTAAATTTCGCGCGACTCGTCAGCGGGCACGCTGTCGTAAATGTTGCGGACCACGTGCGCGAGCACATCCAGGCCGACCAGGTCCGCGGTGCGAAATGTCGCGGATTTCGGCTGGCCGATGGCCGGACCGGTGCAAGCGTCGACGTCTTCCACAGTCATGTCGATTTCCATCATCAAACGCACAGCGTTGAGCATGGAAAACGTCCCGATGCGATTGGCGATGAAGTTTGGCGTGTCTTTCGCGGCGACGACGCCTTTGCCCAGCCGGCGGTCGCAGAATTCGTCGAGTGCGGCCAAAACCTCTGGCTTTGTTTTGGGCCCCAAGATAAGTTCGACGAGTTTCATATAGCGCGGCGGATTGAAAAAATGCGTGCCCGCCCAGTGCGCTTGAAAATCCTCAGAGCGGCCCTCGGCGACCAGATGAATTGGCAGGCCGGAAGTGTTCGTGGTGATAATCGTGCCGGGACGGCGATGCTCTTCGACGCGCGCGAGCAAATTGCGCTTGATTTCCAGGTCTTCGACGACGGCTTCAATGATCCAGTCAGCGTCCTTGCACCAATCGAGATTGTCGTCGAAATTTCCGGCCTTGATCAGGCGCGCAAAATCGGGAACAAAAAACGCGGCGGGACGCGATTTTTTCGCCGCTTCGATTCCCGCGAACGCTAAACGATTTCTGAACGCAGGGGATTCACGGGTCAGCCCTTTGCGAGTCTCCTCAGGAGTCAGCTCGCGCGGAACCATATCGAGCAAAGCGCAGGGCACACCCGCATTCGCCAGATGCGCGGCGATGCGCGCGCCCATCGTTCCTGCGCCGAGGATTAACGCTTTTTCAATGCGAATGGTCATGGACTTCGCGTGGCGATTCGGAGGTTACAGAAGTGGTATCCGGTGGTCAACCAGAAAACCACTGCAACTTTGCGCGCGCTACAATGTTCTATAGAGAGAGAGGCTAACGAGTGGGCAACGTTCTACGGTGGATCGGGTCGGCGGTCAAAGGAATTCGTGAGTTTGCGTACCGCCAACCGGAGGGCCGGCCGATTGTTGGGGTAGCGCTCGGCGGAGGATTCGCGCGCGGAATCGCGCACATCGGCGTTCTGCGCGTGCTCGAAGAAAACGAAATCCCTGTGGACTTGCTTGCCGGGACAAGCGTTGGCGCGCTCGTCGGCGCCGCTTACGCTGCCGGCACTACGCTCGACGAACTGGAACGCCAAGGCATGCTGACGCACTTCCGCGATTTTGGCCGCTGGACTATCTCGCGGATGGGCATGGCCACCAATGAACGTCTGGAAGGATTTCTGCGCAGATTCACCAGCGTCCACACCTTCGAAGAGATGAAAATCCCGTTCGGCATTGTGGCCACGGATTTGGTCACGGGCCAGACGGTTTGCTTCACCAAGGGCGACGTGCGGCCTCCGCTGCGCGCATCGTGCGCTTTTCCCGGGCTTTTCATACCTGTCGAACACGAGGGGCGGATGCTGGTCGATGGCTTTCTGACCGAGCATGTGCCCACCGAATCGCTGCGGCATATGGGCGCCGACGTTGTAATTGCCGTCCATCTCGACCCAGGACAGCCGAATCAAAGGCCCAAAAACACGATCGAGGTGATTGGGCGTGCATTTTCCATTATTCAGGAACAAACCCCGCCGCGATGGCTGCGTTACGCCGACATCATTCTGCAGCCAGTGGTGAAAGACATTCACTGGGACGATTTTCAGAAGACGCCGGAGCTCGTCGCCGCCGGAGTGGCGGCGGCGAGGGCCGCGCTGCCGGAAATCAAGGCGGCGCTGAAACGGCCGGTGTTGCGTATGCGCAGGGATGGAAGTCCGAGCCACGTGGAAGAGAGCGAAGCAGAGGCGGCGTTAACAGACCCCAAATAGCTTGATTTGCTTGTGATTAGGATTTCGAAGTCACGGAGTGGATTTCGACGGTGACGGGCTGGCCATTGGCCTTCCCGCGCTTAGTTAGCCACTCGCCAAAAGCGGTCGCAAATCGTTCCGGATTGACCTTCAGACTGGCCTCCATCCGGCCCTCCGCGACGGGCAAAGTGTCGTCAAACTCCGCAGAACCGGTGAAATTGCGCATGCAAAAGGCGTCGAGCCAGTCCAAAGGGCATGGCTTGCGTTCGCCGTTGACCACTACTTCGACCCTTAGCTTCTGCGCATACACGGTGGCAGTATAGCATCCACGGTTTTTCCCAAACTGATTGGATAACTTCACTGAGCATGTGGCAAAAATTCTGTTTGACACGATTAAGTTTGCATTGCAAACTAGATTGCGCTAGACGACCTTTCGGGGGGAGGCCTTATGTCCTCCGCACATTCTTCTTCGCCAGTCCTCGACGCCGAGCGTCGCGCCTGGAGCTATTGGTTTGTTGATGGCCTGCCGAATCTGCTCGCGGGAATACTTTGCCTGCTCCTCGCGGGCACGTTACTACTTCTCGCCTACCATCCTCATACGCACTCACCGCTGGTTCTTACATTTGTCGCTTTGGCGTTCGGAATATACATCGTCCTGTGTGCTCGGCTGCGCGAAACGCTGGAGTGGTTGAAGGCGCGAATCACGTACATACGCACGGGCTATGCCGCTCCACCTTACTTCACGGAGAACTCAGCACCCGCAGACCTGGTCATGCTCAATCTAAGTGGCGTGCGTGAAAAGGAAGCAACTACTCCGCTCCTTGTGGCCGAAGACTTGCGCTGGCGTTTGTGGTTTTTGCTTTCCATTTTCACGGCAGAGCCTCTCGCGGGCAGGTTCATCCCGAGCCATCTGCTGTGCGCTGTTGCGGGAATCGTAGCGGGACTTCTCGCCTGGTGGGCGACCCGGAAGGATCCTCGAAAGTCTTGGGCTGTCGTATTTGGCCTGCTGCTTGCGCAGCTATATACGCTGAATTTCATGGGCACTCCGCACATGGAGGGGGCCGGTTATTTCCAAGCCGGAGTAGGATTCGCACTTGCGCTCGCGGGCGCGATCGCGCTGATTCGTTACTTGCGGCGCAATCCGGTGGCGCGGGCATGAGCACGGCGCTGCAGGACTTGGCGTCGCTCGACCGTGTAATTCACGAGCCGGCGCGGCTGGCAATTATGACTGTGCTCTATGCGCTGGCAGAGGCCGACTTTCTTTATCTGCAGCGAGAGTGCGGGCTGACGCAGGGAAATCTTTCGAGTCATTTGGCGCGGTTGGAGGAAGCAGGCTACGTCAAGATTGAAAAAACCTTCAAGGGCAAATATCCGCTCACAATCTGCCGGCTGTTGCGTAGCGGCCGCACCGCTTTCGAAGGCTACGCGCAGAAGATGCGCGCAGTCGCCACCCCCCTTCAATGAGGGCGACGAAAAACGTCCCGTGTGCAGCTTCTATTTCGCGGACTTATCGCGCGGCGGCAGACGGCCGAGCGCTGTTTGCGCAAGCGAGAGCAGCTGCTGGCGCGCGTTGGCGTTCTGCGGAATATTGAGCGTGAAAACCGCCGTGCCGCGGCGCACGACGATGCTGGCGGATAGTTTTTTCCCTGGCACAGCGAGGTTGATCTGCGCGGAATCCGTGCCGGGCACGGAAACCGGCTGGAAGTGTCCGCCAACTTCTCGGTAAACGGTGCGCTCTGTTCCGATGGCGGCTGCGGCCGTGTCGCCGGCTGGATAAAATATGTCGAGTTCGACCTTTCCGTCCTTGTCCTGGTATTCACAGTATGCATTGGTCGAATCGTCGTTGCTTTGTCCGCCTGCGCCTGTAACCGAAACCCCTGCCTTTGTAAAATCAACGGGTGACAACACTGCGCACATATCCTTGCCCGAAGATGGTGTGATCTGCGTATTGGGCGCAGTCCCATGCTGCGCCTGGGAGACTCCGACCAATAAAAAAAGTGCCGCTGGCAGATTGACGCTCATTGGCAGTCGCATATGTCCAACCTCTCTTGAGTGATTTCCCCTGGAAAACTACGCAAACTAGCAGAACTAGGCACATCCGCTGCTTGGCCGCTCGCAGAAGCCGCAGTACGTAGCCGCGACTATAGCAGAACTTCTGGCTGTGCCAAGACTCCGCTTACTTATTGCCGCCGAAAGCTCCATTTCGCCAGAATCCGTCGGGTTCCGAACGGCGTTGACGCTTACTGCACCGGAAATCGTTCCGCTCACTTCGGTTTCTTGCATTTCACTTCTGGCAGGCTTAAACTTTTGTTTTGTAGTCTTTGCACTACTTGAAGGCGAAATGCGACGCGCAAGGGCCCTGCCGGACGTTGTGGGCGACTTCCCCGCGCCAGCCAAAATCAGGAGGCCAAAGTGCCCACTCCGTTGGAAAAATGGGTTGAGGAAGTTTCCCGCCTGACGACCCCCAAAGAGATCGTCTGGTGTGATGGCTCAGCCCGCGAATATCAAGAAATCGTTGAGGGAATGCTCAGCGATGGTTCATTTGTGAATCTCAACTCCCGCACCTATCCTAATTGTTATCTTCACCGCAGCAATCCTAACGATGTAGCCCGCACGGAGGGAGTCACGTTCATTTGCACGCGCCAAAAATCCGACGCCGGCCCCACCAACAATTGGATGGCGCCCGAAGAGGCCAAGAAAAAAGCCGAGCCGCTTTTCCGCGGCGCGATGAAAGATCGCACCATGTACGTAATTCCATACATCCTGGGACCGGAGAAATCGCCGTATAGCAAAGTGGGCGTGGAGATAACCGATAGCGCTTATGTAGTCGCAAGCATGCGCATCATGTCGCGAATGGGCAAAGCGGCGCTCGACCGGCTCGGCGGCTCCGATGATTTTGTGCCCGGCCTGCATTCCCTAGGAGACATGGACCCGCAGCACCGGCTGGTATTGCACTTCCCCGAAGAAAAATTGATCTGGAGCGTCGGCTCGGGCTATGGCGGCAATGCGCTCCTCGGGAAGAAATGCTTTGCGCTACGCATCGCGAGCTGGATGGCCCATCAGCAGGGCTGGATGGCCGAGCACATGCTGATTCTGGGGCTCGAAGATCCGTCCGGGAAGACCACGTATATGTGCGCGGCGTTCCCAAGCGCCTGCGGCAAGACGAACCTGGCGATGATGGTATCCGCGCTCGAAGGCGAGGGTTATCGCGTCAAGACCATCGGCGACGACATCGCGTGGCTGCATCCCGGGAAAGACGGCATGCTGCACGCCATCAACCCGGAGAACGGCTTCTTCGGCGTTGCGCCGGGCACGAACAGCAAAACCAATCCCAACGTGATCACCGCCCTGCACCACGATTCGATTTTCACGAATGTGGCCATCACCAACGAAGGCGAGCCGTGGTGGGAAGGAATGGATGGCGCGGTGCCCGCCAATATGATCGACTGGAAAGGCGAGAAGTGGACGCCGAGCAAAGGCAACGCGGCGCATCCCAATTCCCGCTACACGGTTCCCGCCAAGCAGTCGCCCTCCATTTCCAATCATTTCGAGGATCCCGAAGGCGTGCCGATTTCCGCGTTTATTTTCGGCGGACGCCGCGCGAAAGTGGCGCCGCTGGTGTTCGAAGCGCGCGATTGGCAGCATGGCGTGTTCGTGGGGGCCACAATGGCCTCGGAAACAACTGCGGCGGCCACCGGCGCTGTGGGCGTCACGCGGCGCGACCCCATGGCGATGCTGCCCTTCTGCGGCTACAACATGGCCGATTATTTCCGGCACTGGCTGGAAATGGGCAAGCGTGTTTCCAAGCCTCCCAAGATTTTTCACGTGAACTGGTTCCGCAAGGGCGACGATGGGAAATTCCTCTGGCCGGGTTACGGCGAAAACGTGCGCGTCCTGAAATGGATGCTGGAACGCATTGAAGGGCGCGGCCCGGCAACAGAAACTCCGATCGGCAATGTACCCGCTTCGGGCGCGCTGGACTTGAAGGGACTCGACATTTCCGCGGAGACCGTGCAGAAGCTTCTGAATGTCGATCCCGGCGTGTGGGCTGACGAGCACGAGGCCATAGGCAAGTTCTTTGAGAAATTCGGCAGCCGTCTGCCGGAGGAACTCCACCAGGAGCACGAAAAACTGGGCCAACGCCTGCAGCGCGTGGCCGTAGCGCAAAAATAAACTGAGCAGATAGGAACTTCAGGGCCGCGGGACGCCGTTTCGTCCTGCGGCTTTTTCGTTTATGCTCACTCGCGTATCCCCTGCCGTCGAAAAAACTGGTGTGAAGCGAGAGGCCGCGTGAATATCGACTGGGTTCGCAAGTACTGCATGTCCATGCCCCACGCGGCGGAGTCTCTGCAATGGGGCGACGATCTCGTTTTCAAAATCGGCGGGAAAATTTTCGCCGTGCTCGTTCTGAAGCCCGCGCCGGTGTGGCTCTCGTTCAAGTGCACTCCGGAGGAGTTCGCAGAATTGACCGAGAGAGCGGGAATTATTCCCGCGCCCTATTTGGCGCGCTATTACTGGGTTGCGCTCGAAACACGCGAAGCCCTTACTTCCAGCGAGCTCGAACGGCTTCTGCGCGATTCTTACCAAATGGTACTGGAAAAACTGCCGCGAAAAACGCGCGAACCGCTGGCCCAACCCGCATCGCCAAAAAAGAAAATCAAATCCACAAATAAGCGCCACCCTCGCCGTAGGGCGCGTTGACGTAAAACAAGTTCACGTGCTCGATGGATGTAAGCGCGCGACAGACCGTCCGCGCACCGTGGATTGCGCAGAAATACTCACCGGCGACTTCGCGGATTTGATCGGCGGCGTCCAGGTTCGGGACGCGCCCATGTGGAAACCAAAGCCAGGTCGCGGACCGCTGGCAATCCTGGCAGGATTTTGAGTTGTCCACGTCGCGAGAGAGCCGCGCTCCAACAGCATGCGACAGCGCGGGCTCGACGCCGGCCGCGTCGAAATCCGGGGCCGCAACGAAAAAATACTGCGTCACGGATTCCGGGTCGGGCTCGAAAGCAACCACACTGCCCGGATAGAGCGAAGCTTCCTTCTCGAAAACTTTAGCGAAGCAATCGCGGCACAGAGAAACGTCGGGACGGCGAGGCTCGCGCAGCTTCACGTTCTTGCCTCGCAGAAAAAGATCGTCTGGAAGAAAAGTCGCCATCCACGGCGAATGCGATTCCAAGTGCACGCATTCCGCAGGCATGCGAATTAAACGCGAGATCAGATTCGCCGTGCGCCAGCGAAAGGAAAGTTCAGGATAGGCGATCTGAATCGGAATTCGGGACATGAACTATCTTTACTTGCGTACCGCGCCAGACGCAGGCTCTCGGCGTTCATGCATGGCGGCGCGCCTTCATTGCGGCAGATTTGCCTTAGTCCACTCCACGATCGCCTTCGATAGCTCCGCGCGCACGCCGGAGTAGCTGTGATCCGTATCCCAGTGATGCTCGGTGACGCGAGTGTCTCCCGCCTTGCGCACCGCGTCGGCGAACGCGTGATCCGAAGGTTCAAGCCCCTCGTTCGCGGTGATGACCAAAACGGGCCGAGGCGTAATCGCCGCCGCGAGATTGTTCATATTCAGCGCGGACTGATGGTCGTAAATCTCGCGAGCCAATGCATCCGCGCTAGTGCCTGAGAGCGGCAACAGGTTGTTGTCGCTCGCGAGGAATTTCGCGTCGCCTGCAATCGCCGCCGCGGCAGAACTGGCAGGATGCCGTGACGCATAGTGGATGCCGATATTCCACGCCGAAATCAGAACCGCCTCGGCGACCGCTTTATTGTGAGCGGCGGCCGATGCAGCCATGAAGCCGCCCATGCTGTGCCCAATAACAATAACGCGATGCGTGTCGACTCCATATTTCTGTGCGTTGGCCGCGTCGAGAACAAAACGCACTTCTGCATCAGAATCTTCGGCCGCGTGCTCGAACGAGAAATTCCCCTTCACTCCCCACGAGCCGCGGTAGTGCATCGCCAGCACGTTCCATCCGTGCGCGCGAAGGTCCTGCGCGATGTCCATGTTCTGCTCGTAGCCGGGAAAGCCGTGAAACAGAATAGCCGTCGGATGCGGCCCGTCGCCCGAAGCCAAATAAAAAATGCCATAAAGCATCGCGCCGTGGCTCGGCAACACCATTTGGGTAGTGGAGGC
Organism: Candidatus Acidiferrales bacterium; assembly: GCA_049787175.1. GTDB lineage: Bacteria > Acidobacteriota > Terriglobia > Acidiferrales > UBA7541 > DAHUXN01. Next base: position 9,081 of record JBAQYT010000153.1, read on the forward strand.
AGGCTTTGCAGCCGGCCCCTGCGCGAAAACAGGCGCAGCAAGAAAAGCAAGAAGAGCAAAAATCGATATAGGTCTCATCGACGGAGTATATATTCGCCGCGCGAAAGACTCCAGACCGAAGCTGGCACGCGGTTCGATTCACGCCGCAGCCGAAGCAGCGCGCCGCCTCCGCACCCATAGGAAGTAAACGGGAATTCCGGAAACGATCAAGAGCAAACCAGCAAGCGAGGGAATTGGCCTCGTCATCAGCATGTTTATCAGGAATGCCGCGGTGAAGACGAGAAACAATATCGGCGTCACCGGATAACCCCACATGCGATAAGCGCCAGGAGCCTGCGGATGCGTGCGACGCAGCACAATCACGCCCGCGACCATGACGCCGTAAGAGAGCCATAATGCAAACATTGCATAGTCAAGAAGAGTTTCATACGAACCGCTCATAAGAAGAGCAGCAGCCCATACCGCTTGCGCGGCAATAGCAAAGTCAGGCGTCTTGAATCGCGGATGAATGTCACCGAATTGCCGGAGGAACAGCCCGTCGCGGGCTTGCGCAAAGTAAAGCCGCGGACTCGTTAGAAAGCAACCATTGAGCGTCCCGATGATGGAAACCAAAATAATCAATGCCACTGCGCCTCCGCCAATCGGGCCGAGGACGCGCTCCGCAACGCTCGCCGCCACATGTTCGCTCGCGGCGATGTCCGAGAGTGATAGCACTCGCATATAGGCGAGATTCGCGAGCAAGTAAATGGCAATGCAGGCTCCCGTGCCCAGCGCAAGAGCAAGAAAAACATTCCGTTGCGGATCGCGGATTTCACCCGCCACGAAGGTCATCTGAATCCATCCATCGTATGCCAACACGCAGGCGATGACCGCCACGCCAAAGCTGCTGAAGGAAAAGTGGGCGCTGCTACTCGAAAACTGCACGACTTTGCCATGCCACAAAAACGCACTTCCGATAATGATCAGCAGGCCAAGCACCTTCGCTGAAGTGAATAGTTTTTGAACAGCCGCCCCCAGCGTGACGCCGCGGTAGTTGATGATGGCGAAAACAGCGATAGCCGCCAGGCCCACCAGCTTCGATAACCATGGAGATAACGGCACAAAATAAGAGCCGTACAGCACCAATGTCACAGCAAGCCATGCCACCTGAGCCGTGCGGGCCACCAGGAACATCGACCACCCGCACAGGAAACCCACGAGCGGACCCCACGCTTCACGAAGAAAAACATATTGGCCCCCGGAGGCGGGGAGCATAGTGCCAAGTTCCGCGCACGCCAGGGCGCCAAAAAAAGAGACAACACCCGCAACAATCCATGCCGTGAGGATCAAAGAAACGGAGTGAAGCTCGCGTGCAACAAGATTAGGAACAATGAAGATGCCGCCGCCGATGACAATGCCGATCACGATGGCCAAAGCGTCCGCCAAGCCAAGGGTGCGAGGCAGGTCAAGAGCGGCGCCAGGACGATTCATGGACCGCAGTATATGGGGTATTTTGTGCTGCACCGCTAATTTGTTTCGCATGGGCGCGGTCGGTTATGATGGGCTGTGTTCTGTCGCATCGCAGCCAACTTCTAGAAGTGGCGCAGGAAATTAAATCTCAGGAGGACTCATGGCCATCGCTGTCGGTTCGTCGGCTCCGGAATTCACTCTGAAGGATCAGGACCAGAAAGACGTGAAGCTCAGCGACTTCAAGGGCAAGAAAAATGTCGTGATCGTTTTTTACCCGCTCGATTGGAGTCCCGTCTGCACGAATGAACACATCTGCTTTGTCAACGACATGAAGAACTTCGAGAAGCTTGACGCGCAGGTGCTGGGACTTTCCGTGGACAGCGTCTGGTCGCACAAAGCCTGGGCCGAAAAAATGGGCATCCGTTATCCGCTGCTCGCCGATTTCCACCCGCGTGGGGCGGTCGCCGAAAAATTCGGCGTCTATTTGCCGGAAAAAGGAATCACCGGACGCGCCATTGCGATTATCGATCGCGGCGGCAAAGTGGCGTGGTTCAAGAACTACGAGATTTTGCAGGTCCCGGACGTCAAAGAAGTCGCCGAGGCCCTCGCGAAAGTCAAATAAAACTCAGAATTATTTTTGCGCAGCGGCCCTCGCAGGATGCGCGAACAGCCGGATTAAATTCACCAACTCCCAGCGCTGCTCGTCACTGAGCCGATTCTTGAAGGCGGGCATCGGCTTGCGCCCGTTGGTCATTTTCCAGAAAATCTCGCCGTCGCTCATCGAATCGACGAGGGGTGCATTCGTGAAATTCGTCGGCTTGGTCGCGTAGAAATACGTCGCGCCCGGCGGGACTTTCCCGTCGCCGCTCACGCCGTGGCACTTCTGGCAATTATTTGTGTAGAGCTCTCGCGCTGCCGCAATCGTCGCTGCATTTGCCAGCACTGGATTTTTCCAATTCTTCGCGTCCGGTGGCACGTTCCATCCTCCGCAACCGCCCAACGCAAGCGCCACAGCGAGAAAGGCCGCGGCGAACGCGATCGTTCGCTTCGCAAATACTGGAAGGCGGCCCATACGAGGATTGTTTGCGCTGCGCACTCATCCACCGCCGCGCAGGGCGCGAAAAACTGAAATCACGACGATCACCAGCATGATGATGACGTACACGCGCAAACCCCACAGCATCAATCGCACGGGAAGAGACAGCCGCCTGCGCCCGAACCGCGTCCGCTGTTTTGCGGCAACCACCTGGTCCGCTTCCAGCAGCGACAGCACTACGTTTGGATCCTTCAGGTCCGGCCGCGCGGACGCCGCCGCAGCAGGATCAAATCCTTGCTGCGAGAGTTTCTCCCGTTCTCTACTTTGATCTCCGAATTGATCTGGTTCCAATGCGAAATTTCCTTTCTTCAAAAGTCCACGCGCGTGCTCGCTGCTTCACCCGCCCAGAATACCGGGAAACACGGTGGCGATTCCAAATCCCAGCCCGGCGCAAACCAGCAATATCGTTACGGTGACGCCGGCAAAGTTCTGCCAGAAGCCGTTTGCATGTTCGCCCATCAGCTCGCGGTCATTGACGAGCAAAAGCAAGAACGCCAGCGCCGGTGGCATGGCCAAAACGGCAATCACGTTCACGGTCAGCACAATGAATTCGAGCGGAGCGCGCGGAATCAGCACCAGCACCGCCGCCACGCACGCCGAGCCGACCAGAATCAAATAGAAAGGCCACGCCTCGCGAAGGGGGCGGTTCAAACTGTGCGGTGTGCCAAGAACTTCGCCAAACGCGTAGGCCGATGAAGTGGAGATGGTAATGGCCGCCACGATTCCCGCTTCCAGTATGCCCAGTGCAAAGAGCATGGCGCCGACGTGCCCAATCCATGGCTGCAGCGCCTGCGCGAACCGCGCGCCTTGAAAATCCGCGGCATTGATGCCGTGGCGAAACAGAGGAGCGGTGGCGAGAACCGTCGCGACAGCGAATGCCGCCGCTAACACTGTTCCCAGCAAAGTATCGAGCTGGCCCGCGGAGATGTCCCGCGGCTGCATCCCCTTATCGACCACCGCGCTCTGCTGAAAGAAAAGCATCCACGGAGTGACTGTGGCGCCCACCACGGAGAGCATCAGCAGCACAATCTCCGATCGGTTGCCTTGCGGCAGAGGAGACCAACTCAGAAAGGCGTGTCCCACGGCATGCCAATTGGGATGCGCCAGCAACGCCGCCGGAACGAATAGACCGTTGAAAACCGCCAGACCCAGGGTGATGCGCTCCCACGTCCAATAGCGCCCCGTGGCAATGGCGCCCAGCACCAGAAGGAGTGTTCCGCCCACGGCGACTCCCGGACGCACGCCGAAAAAACTCAGGCCCGCGCGCACGCCGATGAATTCCGTCACCAGCGTCAAGAAATTCCCAAACACCAGGTCGCCCATCGAGAACAAGCCCCAGAATTTCCCGAAGCGGTCGAAGATCAGTTCCGCGTGCCCGCGATGCGTCACCGCGCCCAGACGAACAGTCATTTCCTGCACGATGAAGCCCATCAGAAACGTCAGCACGACAAACGGAAGAAAGAATCCGATGCCGTAGCGCGTCCCGATCGCCGAGTACGAGAGCATGCTCGGCGCGTCGTTTTCGCCGAGGAACACCAGGACGCCCGGTCCCACCAGCAGCCAAAGCAAGTTCAAGCTGCGGAGGGATACGGACCGGCGGCCACTCCATCGCGCACGTGCAACACGCCAGCGGTCCTGTGCGCGGTCGAGGTCCTCATGGGTGAGCAAGCCGATCAATTGCCGGCCGGCCGGCGAGGCGGAGGCAGGCTCCGTGGTGGGCTGGGCCGGTTGATATGCTGAAATGTCAGTTTTGTCGGTCGGGCCTGGCATAGTTAATCGTAATAAACTAATTGACTAAACTACATTTAACTAGGAACGGCGTCAATGATTCGGTTTTTCACGCTTTCGCACGATGAAACGCAGGCCAACGCTGGCCCGCTTGTGTGTGCGCTACTTCTGCTATAGTGAGCCAGACGACACACGGAGGAATCCATGGCCGAGGCGCCCAAACAGCAGCAAGTGCAGATCAAAGCGGACGAAAAGGAGCTTGTGGGGCAATATTCGAATCTGGTGATGATTCATCACAATGCCGAGGAGTTCACTTTGAACTTCATTTACATTTTCCCCAGCGTGCCGCAAGGGAAACTGGTCAGCAGCGTTATCGTCAGTCCCGCCCACGCCAAGCGATTGCTGCGCGCTCTCACCGAAAATATCACGCGCTATGAAGCGCAGTTTGGTCCTATTCCGGAAGGTCCAGGCCCCACGCCCGAGCCGACCGTAGGCTTCGTGCAGTAGCGAAAATGCCGCCGTTCCGGTTGGATCAAGCGACCACACTCGGCGGCTGCGTTGAGCCGAGCACCCATTGGCCTTCGAGCTCAAGGAACTCGACGCCAATCACAAATCCCATGCCGCGGTTGGACTCGCAATAAGCGACTCGGGCGAGCGACCGGAACCCGTCGGCGAGCGACATCACGCAGACGCTTTCGCCGGGGCGCCATCGCCTGACGCTGCGCACGCGCGCGCCTCGCGAGCTGACGTTTTCCGTGAACGTTGTCTCCAGGCCCGGCATAAACGTATTGCCGGAGATGCGCACGCCGACTTGCATCGGCAACCGCGGTTCGCATCGTTCTATCGGAACAGCCTCAGATTTTCCTTTCCGTGCGCTTGCCATTCCCCTGCCCCCTGTACGCGAGAACTTCCGCGCATTCCTTCCCCACCCCGATTTGCCTTCATGGCGTAAAGTGCTCCGTCCGCCGAATTCAACAGCTTCTCGATGGTCAGGCCATCGCGCGGATAGACCGCGACGCCCGCGCTGACGGAAATGCGCGGCTCATGTCCATCTTCCAGCAGGCGCTTGCGGATCCGATGCGTCACCTGGACGGCCACCGCTTCCTCCGCTTCCGGGAGCACCAACGCAAACTCATCTCCGCCATAACGCGCCGCCGTATCCATCCCCCGGCAGTGGATGCGCAGCACATGCGCGAGCCGCTTCAGCGCCTGGCTGCCGACCAAGTGGCCGTAACTGTCGTTAATTTTTTTCAAACCATCCAGATCCAGCAACACCACGGCGAATCCGCGATTCGTCCGCTGCGCGCGCTGCAACTCCGTTTCCATCACTTCGAGGAGGCGGCGATAATTCGCCAATCCCGTGAGAGGGTCGCTGATGGCCAGACGGCTCACTTGGTCAAAAAGTCTGGCGTTATCAAGAAGCGCTCCGGCCAGCACGATGGCGTAGCCGGCCGCCTCGAGGAATTGCGCTGCCGCGGAGGCCGCGTCAAACCGTGCCGACGATTGGCTCATGGTCACGTGACAGGCCACGTTGATAAGCGCCGAAAGGAACAGGGCGCGGTCCAAGGCCGAGTCCACGTGATCCAAGCGTCTCCAAAATCCGATGGTCGCAGCCAGGTAAATCGCCGCCGGCAGCAAATCCCAGGGGCGCGGAATGATGCTGTGCGGATAAATTTTCGGCGCGGCGGGCACGGCGAAAAATGCGACGCTGGTCAGATAGGCAATCAATCCGACGATCAGCACCGCCCAGGCGATTTCTCGATTCGGCTCGCGGGAAAGCGGCAGGCTCTTTTCAACAAGCAGGGCCGCCACCAGCAGCATCGCCAGCAGCGTCCGGCTGACCATCCAGGAGAGCGGAACAGCGTGAGCCACGCCGGTGATATTGGGCGTGAGGTTGGCGCCCATTTCTATCAGCCCGGCAAGGCCAAAGCCGAAAGCCAGTATCAGCGAAATGCGATCGTGCATTCCACGAAAGCGCACCAGCGCATTGGCCGCAAACGTAAACGCCAGGACGCTTCCGGCAAGCTGAATATATCTTTCGAGCAGCGGGTCAGCATAAAAAGTGGAATGCCGGAGATACCACACGGACACCATAAACACGCCGGCAATGAGCGCCCATGCGAAGGCCCACCGAAAACGCGTTGATCGAATTGCGTTCTTAATGCCCTCTGTCCCTAGCCCCACAAGTGCCCCCGGGCACACGAATCCCGCCCCAACGGGAATAGGTTAAGCAAACGGCTAGCCATTTAGAGGGCGCTCAAGAATGCCATTAACTTTAACAAAATACATTGCTTAGTTGATTGGTGGCAATACTGGCGAGCTCTCGCTGGACTGGCGGCTCATCTGGTTCGGAGGCAAAAGGTTACCAACTGAATCGTCTGTTCCATTGTGGAAAACGCAGGAAAAGTTTCTCCACTTCCCATCCTTTTTACATCTTTGGGGGTGGCGGCGGGGGCGGCAGGTCTCTCGCGACGATTACGCTCTCAAACGCGCACTGCTTGTGAGTTCCGTCACAAAATGGCTTATTCGCCGATTGTCCGCAGCGGCATAGCGCCACCTGGGTGCGCCCACCGAGGCCAAATACTTTTCCCTGCGCGTCGACAATTTCAAAATCACCTTCGACTCTGATGGATCCGTTGTCTCGGATTGTGATTTTCGTTCCCGCCATTTCATCCCTTTCCCAAACTCATAGCCGGCGCGATTGCCAAGCTCTTGCCGCAATGCTCTCTCAATATTTCGGCATCGAAGGGTCAACTTCATCCGACCACGCCAGGATTCCGCCTTTCAAATTCCAAATCTTGCGGAAGCCCGCATTCGTCAAGAACTGCACGGCGTCCGCGGAACGCTTGCCGCTGCGGCAGTGTGCCACGATTTCGCGAGAGCTGTCGAGTTCGCTCATGCGCTTCGGCAGATCGCCGAGCGGAATCAAATGCCCCTGGAGGTTGCAGATTTGGTATTCATGCGGCTCGCGCACATCGAGAATGTAAATGTCATCGCCGCGGTCGAGCCGCGCCTTCAATTGCTTCGGCGTAATTTCAGGAATGTCCAATGGTTTTGTCTCCGTTTCTTCACCGCGAATGCCGCAAAATTCCGCATAGTCAATCAGCTTGGTAATGGTGCGATGTTCGCCGCACACCGGGCAATCCGGATTCCTGCGCAGCTTCAATTCGCGGAAGCGCATTTTCAGCGCATCAAAAAGCAGCAAACGCCCAATCAGCGGCTCGCCACTTCCGAGAATCAGTTTCAGCGTTTCCATGGCCTGAATGCAGCCGATGATTCCCGGTAATACGCCCAGCACTCCGCCTTCCGCGCACGACGGCACCAACCCCGGCGGAGGCGGCTCTGGATACAAGCAGCGATAGCATGGCCCTCCGGGATAGCCAAAAATGCTCGCCTGCCCTTCGAAGCGGAAAATCGAGCCATACACGTTGGGCTTACCAAGCAGTACGCAAGCGTCATTCACCAGATAGCGCGTTGGGAAATTGTCCGTTCCGTCGGCCACGATGTCGTAATCGCGCAGAATATCGAGCGCGTTGTCGCTCGTCAGGCGAGTTTCGTAGGCGTCGATTTGTATTTCGGGATTCAGATTGAGCAGGCGTTCGCGCGCCGCCGTGAGCTTTTTGCGCCCGACGTCGCTCGTGCCGAAAATCACTTGCCGCTGCAAATTCGTAAAATCGACGACGTCGAAATCCACAATGCCCAGCCGACCCACGCCCGCCGCCGCCAGATACAAACCCAGCGGCGCGCCCAGTCCTCCTGAGCCCACCAGCAGCACCTTCGCCTTTTTCAGCTTGAGCTGCCCCTCCATGCCCACTTCCGGCATGATCAGGTGGCGGCTATAGCGCAGCACTTCTTCGTTCGTGAGCGCCGTGGCTGGCACGTTCGCGGCCGATTCTTTCACTTGCGTTGCCATTCCCTTTTCCTCTGCGATTATTCCGTCCCGCCGGCGATCGACGGCACAATGCTGATCGTGTCGCCCTGCTGCACAGCGGTTTTTTCCTTCTGCAAGTAGCGAATATCCTCGTCGTTCACATAAACATTCACGAAGCTGCGCAGCTTCCCATCATCGGAGTACAAATGCTTCTTCAGATCGCCAAACTGCGACGTCAGAGAACTCAGCGCTTCCGCGACCGTCTTCGCTTCCAAATCGACGCTTTCGCGTTTTTCCGCGTATTGGCGCAGCGGCGTGGGGATCATCACTTTCACGGCCATCTATTTCTCTCCTTGTCAGCTCTGCTAAATTAGATGCGTTTCACCGCAACAGGATTGCAGCGCCTCAAATCCGTTTATCGCGGCATGCTCGAGATGAACTCGATGCTTTCTTCCTGATATTTCGCGCGGTCGTCATCCAGGCGCCACGAACGCATCTCGCGCGGCTCGCCCTGTTCCACCTGAACAATAATATAGCTGTACCATGGCCACGCGTGTTCCCGGTCGAATTCGCTGGGACGAGCCGGCGAGTCAGGATGCGAGTGGTACCAGCCGATCAGCTCCCATCCTTTTGCCGCCGCTTCCTTCTCCGCCAGCCGTACATCTTCTGGCGTGACTGAAAATCGATTGCGCGGTGAATCGTCGCGCTGGTTCACCAGCGGAACCAGCCCCAAGACCGTGCGTTCGGCTCCCGCGTCGCGGCCTAACAACGCTCCGCAGCATTCGTTCGGGTAATCGCGAGCGCCATGCTCATGAATTTTGTCGATGAATGTCTCGCCGATGCGAAGCATCAGTCTCTATTCTCCTCGTCCCAGAATCTCTCGCTCAAATAGCGGTCGCCGGAATCCGGGAAAATCGTCACCACCACGGCCTTCTGCTCTAGCGGAATTTTTTCCGCCACTCGGAGGCACGCGTATAAAGCCGCTCCCGAACTGACGCCGGCCAAAATTCCCTCCTCGCACGCCAGCCGCCGTACCATCGCAAACGCATCTTCCGTGCGCATCGCCATATCCGCGTCCGCCAGCGAAACATCATAAATCGCCGGCACCATCGCGCTGGCCATGTGCTTCAGTCCCTCAAGCCCGTGAAAAGCCTCGTCGGGCTGCACGCTAATCGCGAGAATCGCGGGATTGAACTCCTTGAGCCTCCGCGTAACGCCCATAAACGTTCCGCTCGTGCCCAATCCGGCGACAAAATGCGTCACGCGGCCCTGCGTCTGCCGCCAAATCTCTAGCCCCGTCGTATCATAATGCGCGCGCGGATTCGCGGGATTGCTGTACTGATCCGGATAAAAATATTTTCCGGGATTTTCCTCAAACGCCTGCCGCGCTCTCCGGATTGCGCCATCCGACCCATCTCCGCCCGGCGTCAAAATCAATTCCGCGCCCAACGCGCGAATCGTGCGCAATCGCTCCTGCGAAGCCGACGATGGAACGCACAGCGTGACTCGATATCCGAGCGCCGCGCCGATCATTGCCAGCGCAATGCCCGTATTGCCGCTTGTCGCATCCAGAATGGTTTTCCCCGCGCGCAGAGCGCCGCTTCTTTCTCCTTCGCGAATCATCGCCAGCGCCGCGCGATCCTTCACCGAGCCGCCCGGATTGAACCATTCCGCTTTGGCATAAAACTCCACATGGGGAAACGTCGCGCCAACGGCACCCAGCCGCAGAAGCGGCGTATTGCCAATAAGGTCCACCAGGCTCTTGCCCATCGGCCGTTCGAGGCCTTCTGCGTTTTCGCCGCTTGCAGTTTTCGATGCCACTTCTGTCCCTCTGCCGCTCAGACTCACCCTCGCAAAACCTCTTTTCTTAACGCCCATTCGATGCGCCACGAATCACGTCGAATCACGGTGTTCAGCGAATATTCTCAGCTTAGCAAAAAATCAGGCGGACTTGCGCGGAATAGCGTCTTGGAGGATGAGCAGAGTCTTAACTTAGTGCCGGGCGGCAATCGCTTCGAGTTGCTTCACGTGATTTAAATCGTGGCCGCCCATCGTTTCCACCAGCACTTTGAACGTCAGCTCGCCGCGCTCAGGATGGGTCACGCGCTTCGAAAACGCCTCGGCCGGCGCGGCATGAATGAACAAGATGTTCCATCGCCGCA
>JBAQYT010000163.1:0-5983 GCA_049787175.1 Candidatus Acidiferrales bacterium
TGGTCATTGTCAGGACTTTTCTAGTTCGAAATGAAAGCGCGGATTGTTTTGGAAGGGATTGAAAATAAGCTTCTAAGTAAAGTGGCGCGCCCGGGGAGACTCGAACTCCCGACCCTCTGCTTAGAAGGCAGACGCTCTTTCCAACTGAGCTACGGGCGCGTTCTTCACCCTGATTCTAAGACATATGCGCTTAGCGCTGATACTGTTTTAGGTGCGTTGACCTTTGCGCAAAGGGCAGACGCTCTCTAGCCTCATCCGCAATCAGCTAGAAGGTCCTCTGGTTTTTCAACCAAATGTTTGCGGCCATTCGGCAAAATTCGGTATTTAGATTTTCGACAGAGACCTAGTTCTTAGTGGACCCGAAGGATGAGGCCTGCAGTAGATACGTGGAGAGCTTCTTTCGAACCATTGCAGACCTGTTGCCGATCTGCTGCTCCAGTTGCCGCCGCACTCTCGACACGGTTTGGTATTGCTCGCCGCCGGAGGGCCGCAGCAGGTCTTCTGCTCGGAGAAGACAGGCAAAAGCCAATTCGACGGATGCTTTGCTGCGCCGGAGGAATTGCCCATAGTTGAACCAATCTGCTGCCTCCGCCAGCGTGTCGCCGGATTTCGCGTCGAGAAGGAGGCTTCGCTGATACGAAGCAGTAGCCGCCTCGGCATCGCTGGTCGCTTCCTGCAGTTCGGCGAGATGCGCCCATGCGAGGCTTTCGAGCTTGCTGTCGCCGGCCTTCTCCGCCAGTGTCGCTGCCGATTGATAAGCCTGGGTGGCTTGCGCGGTACGATTCAACCGCGCGTTGTCGTCGGCGAGCGCGAGCATTGCGGATACAATCTCGGCAGGTGATGTTTGTTCGCGATTCCGCTGCGCGGCCACCAACTGCAAGAATTCCTCATAGTGCTCGCTCGCAGCAGAAGCATTTCCTTCGCGATCCAGTTCTTGCGCTAAATAAATCTGCGCATTCGTTTGCTCCGGGTCGGCCGCCACCGCTTCTTGCCACGCATTAACCGCTTCGCTGGCATCGCCTTTCTGCATCATCAGTAAGCCGTAGTTGACGAGCGCATCGGGATCACGCGGAGAAATCGCGAGGAGTTGCCGGTATTCCTCGATCGCTTCGGGGTAGCGATGTTCCTCGATCAACACTCGAGCACGGGCCTTCTGCGGGGCGGGATTTGCAGGATTCACGGAGACGGCCCGGGTCAACGCTTGTTCCGCCTGGGAAAAATTCCCTTCCTGCGACTCCACGCGCGCAATTTTCATTTGTACAGAGCTGTCGTACGGATTGAGCGAGGCGGCCCGGACAAGATGGGTAAGATTGCCGTCGTCCCCTCCGAGAAAATAATGGACTTGATCCATTGCCCCCCAGGCGATGAGCAGCGCGGCTGCGGCGATGCGAAACACACGCGCTGAAGACGTCCTGCCGGTGAGCCATTGCCATATGCTGCCTATGCCGCCAGTCGTTGCAGCGGAAGCGCTTTGCGGGGTTTTCGCCAGAGCGGCACGTCCTACACGGGCCGTGAGTAGCGTGGCGATGCGCGAGTCGCGCAATTTCCAGATCGCGCCGTCCAGAATGAAGTGATGAATATTGACGAGCGCAGTGAAAATCAAGAAGCTGACCGCAAAATCATAGTGAAACACGTAGCTGACGATCCACGGGCCGGGAATGAAAAGTGCGATTCCTCCCGCGAGCAGCGTGCCGAAATAGGCGGCGCGGCTCCATCCGCGACCAGCCGCGCGCGCCTCACGTTGGGCGTAGAAGCTGGTGATCCACAAATATTGCGCCGAATGCAGCACCGCGAGGATGCCACTGCTGTAGCGGCTCTGCGGAATCTGAATGCGCATGGCCAGGGAAAGAAGAATCGGCACCAGGAACCAAAGGAATTGCGAGAGAAGCAGCGTGAGCGGCGCGGCCAGAGCGCGCAATCCCGTTTTCGCAAGACGCAAAAATGCAGCCGCGCTCAACACGAGGAATGCGCTGGCCGTCACGAGTTCGGCCGGATGAGCGAGTTTGGCGGGAAGGCCGAGCGACAGGACGAGCGGATCGCCTGAAACGCCGGTCTGGAAGCTGATCAACAGCATGATGTAAGACGCAACGAAGGCATAGTGCAGCAAACGGCGTTCAGCGGGGTTTACCGTGGCGCCGTTGCGCCGCAGGAACATCATCAGCAGGCCGAAATTCTGCCTCGAATAGTGCCATGGGCTCCAACATATATAGAGAGTGAAAACCCAGGGAACGAGGGGAAACCAGGCATGCGCGAGCAGGCCGGTCAGGACCAGCAGCACCGTCAAATGCAGGGTGAAGACGCGATATTTGACGAATTCTTCCTTGGTGCGGTACGCGCGATAGATGGTCGCCATGAAGTGCGGATAATTGAAGACGATGGCCAGAAGATAAAACGCAACCGTCCAGGTATGAAAATGAGAAGTGCCGAGCAGCGCCGCAACCAAAAGCAGAGGGGCGGACCACGCACCGCAGCCGAAAATCAAATCCGTCCACGGCCCGTAAATCCACGTGCTCGGCGCGGAAGCAGGCGCAATTTCGGTCCGAGCGCTCATCGCCACGATTTCCGTGTTTGCATCGTACGACTCATCGCACTTCGCCTGTACTCCTCAGTGGGATTGCACCCAGTTTACTTGGCTTGGCGCACGCGACGAGTCCGGCAGCGCATCACCTTGCAGTATCGGTAACCGGCGCCGCGAACGAGGGGTTTCCGACAGACCCAACCACAGCCATGATTCTCATTCCGCAGGTGGTATGGCGGTCTTCACCCCCGGCAATTGCACCGCGCAATCGGCCCCCCACTTGCTCAATGACTATCGCGCTCAACGGCAAGGAGAAGAAGGCACGAGCGATATGGAATCTCTTTCGACGCGATTCAGAAGCAGAAGAGATTTCTTCGTCTCTTAAGTTGCAAAAAATTGCATTTAGGCTGCGTGCAAACCAGAGCTGCCGGAGGGCATGGGCGGCCGGAAAGAATGAAAACGGGGGAGCTGGACGGGATGCAACGCACGCGTAGGAAGCCAATGGCAATTGCTGTTGCCATCGTTTGGGCCGGGATTGGCACCTTTAGCGCGCCTCGTGCTTCGGCCCAAGTGGTCCAGCAAGTCTCCTCGCGTGCGCTGGCGTCACCCCTTCACTTTGAAGCGAGCAAGAACCTCTCCGGCAGCCCCATCAAGTATTCTGCCCGCGCAGCATCCTACAGTCTCTTCCTATCGAGTGACGAGGCCGATGTTGTTCTGCACGGCGAAGAGACGCCTTCAGGCGAAGTAACTCGCGGAAAACCGATCGTTGTGCAAGCCTATGCCAACTTGCTGCGCATGCGATTTGTAGATTCGAACCTGCCGGCCAGTATCGGCCCGCCTAATGCGCAAAAGCGATTGCAAGCTCATCCTTACTATACCGCTGTCGCCTATCGTGGAATCTATCCCGGCACTGATGTAGTCTTCCGCGGCGATCAGCAGCAAATTGGATTTCAGTTGAATCTTTGCCCTGGGGCCGATGCCGATCACATCGTGCTCGAGCTTGCAGGCGCTACAGGAATAAGCTTGGACACGGATGGGAACGCCATTGTGCGTGTTGGCCGCACATCGCTCATTCTCCAGAAACCTTCGGTCATGATTAGCTCCAAAAGCGCGCCACAATGGTTCGCTGGCGCCTACCGAATCGAAACTCGCAACCGCTTGCGTTTCATCGTGCGTACTCCTGCCGCTGATGCACAAATCATTGCGGATTGATTTGGGCGCAGCGAGCCATCGCCGCGTTTGTGGTTGGGCGCATTCACATCTCGGTTTGGTAGTGTCCTAATTTGACGCCTTGTTTACTTAATCGCGGCATTGAGCGTGCTCCGAATCCACTCTGATACGGTCTGCTTATTGGCCTTGGCTTCCCCCTCGATGGCCCGCAATTCATCAGGCGTGACGCGCACGCGTAAGGTTCCTGCTTTCGCCTCTCCCTTGGGGAGTTTGGGGCGTCCTGCTTTAGCTTTCTTGGGCAAGTCTGTGCTCCTGTACAATGGCCGCACGCACGGCCAGAACGGGTGAGACTACGGGCGGGATATGCAGCACGGTTACATGGCGTCGCGGCTGCTTGGGATTGCCCGTATCGTGCGCCCATGCGTAGACCTTTGGCGCTTTCGGATGACCAATTAGGTCAAAGACTTCGACAACCCCATCCCAAACCGTCTTGCCTTTGAACACTTCTTTCACAGGCACGCTCTCAACGTGCTTCGACTCGACACCGTGTAAGCGGCGAATCACGTCGCGCAATTCCGCAATGTAGTTAGATGGCATCTTCTGGAACGGAAATCTCGAAGCCGTATTCTACGTTCCTTCCCTTTAGAATTTCGCTCAAGCGCGACAGGATGAGGTTGAATTCGTGGAAGTGCTGCAACTCAGCAGTGCCCAGAGGAAAGTTAGAATCTTTGTGGCAATGCGGGCACGCTTGAATCATCAATTGATGGACAGCGGCATTTCCTAGTTTGTCGATTGGAATAGTTCGAGTAGCCTTGCAATCTACGCATTTGAAACGCACTGCGAGAATATCGTTTGGCGTGATGAAACACTTTTTCTCGAATGTCATGCTGCCACCTCCACTAAATCTCCGACCGTCCAGAAGTCACGCTCAATCCCCGCTGCCATCGCTGGCGTGCAGCGCAGTGAGTTGTGACGTTTAACAAAATTGTAGTAAGCGAAGTGGAGGGCGACCGCTGCCTCAAAGTTTTCGCGCTTCTTGCTGAATGCATAGGTAAGACGGGTCAATCGGCGCATGTGAAGACGCGTTGTGCCATTCAGCCGCTCAATGTGGCTAGTAGAAGCTAGGCGCATATCGGGGAATCCAGTGACGGCTTTCTTTTCCTCGATTACAAACTCTGGTGCGCTGTACTTCCGCTCGGCTGTCTGCGATTCCTCATGCACGTAGGTCTTGACGATCTGGGCGAAATCCACATTCGCGCCAAAGGCCATCTCTACCGCGTCCACATAGGCCCTGAGGGCGTCACTCGAAATCTGTACGCGGTTACGCATCCGCGAAGCCACGTCCGCAACAAAAGCATTCGCTGTGGCCGCATCGCGCTTTCCTACTCTGAATGACGGGACGATTTTCGTGTCCGAATCAATCGCGCAGAACGTCCAAACGTCGCCCACTTCTGGGCTATCTTCCGGCGTGCAATGCCGCTCTTTCTTGCCGATGAATCCCCAGACTTCATCGAATTGCAGGTGATTGCAGCAGAGGTTACGCATCTTGCGGTCTAGTAGGCCCGCGCAGCCTTTTCCGACTCGCACGCCAAGCCGCATAATCGTGTCGCGGTGAACACCCGTAATGCGTTCAATCTGGCGAATCCCAGAACCTTCCGTTAGTGCGCTGATTACTGCGACTTGCTTGTCTGTGCTGAGTACGTTTGGCATATCTGCTCTCCCTATGCCCATTACTGTACCCCAATAATTAGAGCTTGTCAATAGATATTTGTGGGGTACAATTACGAAGAGATGAAACCAGCCCTTATCGCCGCAATAGTGCTGGCCGTGGTAATTTGTCTTGCCCCACGGAGCAAGGCCAAAGAGTACCCCTCCAATATAGCAGCAAAGGAACAGCGGAACTCCCCAGTTGCGCTCGTCCCACTTGCTAAGAACGACAAAACTAAAGGTGATAATCAGTCCAGTGAGAACGAGCCTCCATCTGGGGATACACCCGCGCAGTGGATACTTGTAATCGTCACTGCTATCACAGCCGGATTTATTGGATGGCAGGCTTGGGAAACTAGGAAGGCCGCTAACGCCGCTGGCGAAGCCGCTGAGTCGCTCGTTAGTATAGAGCGGGCCAGGATTCTGCTGGATTCCAACGAATTGCCGCAAGAGTTGGGGATAACCTGTTCTGGGGCTGGCCTCGACAATTGGTATGAGACGCGCGTCCACTTTAGAAATTATGGAAGAACTATGGGGAGAATTACCGCTTTCTCGGTAAGAAAGCATGTCATTCCTGACGATCAGAGC
>JBAQYT010000167.1:0-2916 GCA_049787175.1 Candidatus Acidiferrales bacterium
CTCACGCGCCAGGCGGTCGGCGTCGTACCGCAGAATGCTGGGCCTGATTTTGCTCAGCATCCCGTCGGCACTGGCCCTTTTCGCTTGGTCAGTCTGGTCACCGACGAAGAAATCCTCGTGGAACGCAATCCCGCTTACTTCGCTGGCGCGCCAACGCTTGCATCCATTCGCTTTCGCATTGTTCCCGACGCGCTGGTGCGCGCGCTCGAACTGCGCAAAGGCTCCGGCGACCTGGAATACAATTCGCTCACCCCCGACATGGTCGGCGGCCTTGCCCGCGACGCGAACCTCGAAGTCACTCGCGCGCCCGGCACGGCGCTCGGCTACATCGCCTTCAACTTCGACGATGCGATTCTCAAGCATCGCGAGGTGCGACAGGCGCTCGCGTACGCCACCGATCGCCGGTCGTTGATCAAATACCTCTTGCGCGGCCAAGCGCGCCCGGCCGAGAGCCTCTTGCCACCGAATCACTGGGCGTACGACGGAAACGTCGCTCATTACGATTACGATCCCGCGCGCGCCAATGCTCTTCTCGACGCCGCCGGCTTCCCTCGCGGCGCCGGCGGCATTCGCTTCCATCTCGAACTCAAGACTTCCACCGACGAATCCACGCGCCTCCTCGCCGCCGCGTTGCAGGACCAGTGGCATCAGGTTGGCGTGCAGCTCGATTTGCATTCGCTGGAATTTGCCACGTTTTACGCGGACATCACCCGCGGCAGCTTCCAGCTCTACACTCTGCGCTGGCTCGGCGCGAACCTCGACCCGGATATTTTCGAATATGTTTTCAGTAGCGCGAAATTTCCGCCGGCGGGCGCCAATCGCGGCCACTATCGCAATTCGCAATTGGACGTTCTACTGGAGCAGGCGCGCGTCACCGCGGACCGCGCGAAACGGAAGGAAATTCTCTCGCAGATTCAAAAAATCGCCGCCGAGGACGAGCCGTACATCAATCTGTGGTATTACGACAACGTTTGCGTGCATCGCCGCCGCATCTCGAACATTCAACTCTCTCCCGGCGGCGACTTCGACTTTTTGCAATATGCGAAATTGTCCCAGCCGTGAAATTTACACTCGTTGCTTAGGGAGAGAGCACGCGCCGCCACCAGCGCTGAATCAGCCAAATCTCTGAACAAAAAAACGCCGCACCCAGCAACACTCCCCACCAAATTCTCGCCCCAACACCAAGCCAGATGACGCAGACAGTCGAAGCCAGCGACAGAAGAAACCAGAACGCGGAACTGACAACACCGACACGCGGTCCAACAACCTGCTCACTGCTAGGCCAGGGCCGTGGATTTTCCCGTCTTGGGATGACGATTCCGAGGCCCGATCCCAAATCCTGCCGACCACACCCTAGGAATACTAACGTAGCCACTAGCCCGAGCAGGACGCCGTGCCACCCGCGCAATACACCCATCGAATATTCGTGACTGGTCATGAGGTCGTCCCAGTCTCAACCCTCAATCACTTTGCGGATTTCGGCTTCGGGGACCGCGCCCTCGCGGATAATCGACCAATCGTCGCCGCGCAGCGCCACGATCGTCGACGAGAGGGTCGCGCCGGTGTCGCCGCCATCCAAAATCAGCGGAAGCCGGTCGCCCAGTTGCTTCACCAGCGCCGCCGCGTTGCTGCACGCCGGAAATCCCGACAAATTCGCGCTGGTTCCGGTCAGCGGACCGCCGAAGCATTCAATCAGCTCGCAGGCCACGAGGGACTTCGGCCAGCGCAGCGCCACGCGCCCGCTGTTGCCCGTTACTTTGAGCGGAAGCCGGTGGGTCGCTTCCACCACAATCGTCAGGCCCCCCGGCCAGAACTTCTGCGCCAAATCAAAAAAATGCTCCGGCAAATCCCGCGTCAGAACCACGGCCTGCTCAACGGAGTTGACCAGAATCGGCAGCGCTTTGGTCTCCGCGCGGCCCTTCACCTGAAAAACGCGCTCGATGGCGGACAAATTGTAGGGGTCGGCGGAAAGGCCGTAAAAGGTGTCCGTGGGAATGCCCACCACGCGCCCGCGCTGAATCAGGCTGGCAGCGTAATGGATGGCGTGGGATTCAGGCGCGTCGATTGAGACTTTCAGGACTTCCGCTGGCAATGGGTTCGCTCGTGCGGCGCCGCGCTCATGCCGCAATGCGTTGCAAACTACCATACGCCGCCTAAGTCGCGCAACCATTTGCGGGACGGGAGTGCCACGGCAGGCAATAGAGCGAGGGATCGATGGAGCAGGCGGCCTATGTACGAGGGGTTAGAATTGACGAAGCGGCGCGTAGCAAAAAATGCGTTTTCAGTCCCGATTAGAAAATGTTTTCTCCTTTGTTTTATGTCAGTTACGCAAAGTGGACTGATGTTTTGTGTACCGATTAGAATTTTATGAGGATTAAGCCTGTGTTTTCTGAAAGTTAAGCCTGATTTTGACGCCGATGCCGATTTGCATGTCCCGATTACAAAACCTGCGACGCGACCCTCCACGGAACGCCCCCCTAAAATGCAAAGGCCACCGAAGCGGTGGCCCGCAGCGCGACCGATATTCAGCGCGCGTTCTATGTGTACCATGTTATAACTATATTGTCAAGGAAAAATGCGCAAAAGTAAGCAGTTCGGAGCGTCTGTGGCTTGGTGGAGTGAATGCGGGCGCGCAGAGCGGAAAAGCGTTCGCAACGTGTACAGAAACGCGGGCTTGCGTTTTCGTCGAAAAACAGAAAAGATAGGTGCCCATGCTTCCCGAGCAAAATTGTCCGAAGTGCGGCCGTCGAATGATCCTCTACCACTGTTCCCATAGCAATTGCACAACGGAACGCCGCCTGTGCGTGGTCTGCGAATGCGGCGGCATTCGGCCCCCGATTCCCTTCCGGCAAACCAGCGTTTTCCCGGAGTGCCACTCCGACGGCATGCTGATCGCTGACGACAACCGCAGCTACA
>JBAQYT010000194.1:0-39233 GCA_049787175.1 Candidatus Acidiferrales bacterium
TTGATTGTGCACTCCACCTGTCGCGCGCCGGCACGAACGGCAGCCAGCGAATTGGCTACCGCAAGTCCCAAATCATTGTGGCAATGCGCACTTAAGATGATCTCTTCGTTGCGGCCCAGATGGCTCCTGCCCGGTGAAACATCGCCCCGTATTCCTCCGGCGTGCTGAAGCCCACAGTGTCTGGCAAGTTGAGAATCGTTGCGCCTGCTTCTGCCGCTGTCTCCATCGCTTCGAGCAAAAAGCGAATATCGCTGCGGCTCGCGTCCTCGGCGGAAAATTCCACCTCCGCGCAGTGCTCTTTGCCGTGCCGCACCCACCGGCTGATGGCTTCGAGCGCCTCGCGCCGCGTCATGCGCAGTTTGGCTTGTAGGTGAAGATCGGACGTCGCCAGAAACACGTGCAGCCGCGGCATCGCCGCGGGCTCCAGGGCCATCAGCGCCGCTTCGACGTCTTCGCGCCGCGCCCGCGCCAGGGCTGCGACCCGCGTGCCGCGAATCGTTGCGGCAACTGCCCGAACCGCTTCCAGCTCCCCCGCAGACGCCACCGGAAAGCCCGCCTCAATCACGTCCACACCAAGCGCTTCGAGCTTGCTCGCCAGAGCCAGCTTCTCTTCGCGCGTCATCGAAAAGCCCGGCGACTGCTCGCCATCACGCAGTGTAGTGTCGAAGAAACGAACGATGTCCATGGCTCCCCCTGTAAGTACCCGCACCAGTAGAGCGCCGGAGGAAGCATTCGTCCAATTTATAATATTTCTATATACTATAACCATCCCTTATAGGGCGTGTCATTGAAGAAGGGCGCTATGGACCTCGGTTCTTTGCAGGTATTTCTTACTGTCGCGCGCGAGCGCAGCTTTTCGCGAGCTGCGGAAAGGCTCTATCGCACCCAGCCGGCGGTGAGCATCGCCGTGCGCAAGCTTGAGGACTGGGTCGGCCAGCCCCTGCTGGTTCGGGGCACCGGCGCCGGCAAACTCACCGAAGCTGGCGCGCTGCTCGTGGAATACGCAGAGCGTATGCTCAACCTCCGCGCCGAAGCGAAACGAAGCCTCGAAGATCTCGCCGGTCTCCGTCGCGGACGTCTTTCACTCGGTGTCAACGAAAGCTCGATCCATGCTCTGCTTCCCGCGCTGGTGCGCTTCCGCCGCAAGTATCCCAAGATTGAGATCGCCATTCATCGCGTATATTCGCGGGACATCCCGCGGGAAATCTTGAACTACCGATTGGATTTGGGCGTAGCCTCCTATCGGCCGCCGGATGAAACCCTAGCCTCCGTCGAATTTCTTCACGACTCTCTCGCGTTCGTCGTTCACCCGCGCCATCGCCTAGCCCGCCAGCACAGCGTTTCGATTCACGAGCTTGGCCGTGAGGATTTTGTCGCCCATATCGTTGCTTCGCCGTACCGTCAGCGTGTCATCCAACTCTTCGCCAAACATCACGTGCCGCTGCGCATCGGCGTGGAACTTCCCACCATTGAAAGCATCAAGCGTTTCGTGAAAATGGGCATGGGCGTGGCCATCGTTCCGCGCATGTGTGTCCGAATGGAAGTGGAGAGCGGCGAGCTGGCCGAAGTACATGTCCGCGAGATGCGCCTGCGGCGCGACCTGTTTTTGATCTTCCGGCGCAATCAACCGCTCTCGCAGGGCGCGCAAGCCTTCATTCGCTTGCTCCGGCCCAAGGAGCCTTTGCGGCTTGTCGATGACCGCCGTTCGACGAAGGCTTTGCAACGGGTATAGCAACTTCAGTTAGCGATTTCGTCCAGCGCTTTGCCTAGGCGCTTCAGCCCTTCCTCGAGCAGCTCCGGTTTTCCGCCAATGCCGATGCGGAAATGGCTCGGCATTTCGAAAAAACGCCCCGGCACGACCGTGGTGTCATATTTCTCGCGCAAGAGCTGGCAGAGTGTGTCCACATCTCCGGAGATGAGCTGCGGAAACGCAATCGTTCCGGCGTCCGCGCGAATGGCGATGATGTCTTTGCGCGAGCTGAGGAATCGCTGAAGAAGGGGCCGGTTCGTTTGCAATCGCGTGCGCGCGTACTCTTCGATCTCTTTCAAATGATCGAGCGCGATGACGCTCAGCAGCTCCGCCGCATGCGCGGGAATCACTCCGAACAGATCATTGATGCGCCACATGCGCTCAGCCAGCGGCCGAGGCGCAAGCACCCACCCGCAGCGCAGCCCCGACAGCCCAAACGCTTTGGTCAAACTGCTCGTGATAACAAAGTTGCTTCCCAGATGGAATGCCGAGCGCGCCTCAGGATCAAAACAAGCGTCCAGATAGACTTCATCCACCAAAACATGCGCGCCGTGGCTTTGTGCGATTTCTCCGATTAGCCGCAGACGGGAGTCCGACGTGCGTGCGCCGGTCGGATTGTGCAAGTTCGTGACCACCACAAGGCGCGTCCGCGCCGTCATATGCCGCTCCACTTCCCGCGGGTCCAGCTCGAATCCGGCCTCGAAATGCCGCGGAAATCGGCGAACGCTTGCACCCAGGTATTCGGCAACGGTAAGCAGAGGTTCGTAAGAGGGCTGCTCGATCAGCACCTCATCGCCGCGATCCAGTAGCGCGGCCATCGCCAAGTGATTCGCCATCGATGTTCCATTTGCGGCCACCACGCATTCCGGAGTCACGCCGTTCTTATGCGCTAGCCGCTCCTGCAGCGGCGGATAGCCGTAGCTTCCTCCGATAGAAATTTCCAAATTCTCAATTTTCACCGGCAGCTTCGCCAGAGGGAAGCCGTCGAGCCCGCTCGTTGCCAAATTGTACGTCGCTTGCGAGCGCTGCTTAGCCCACTCCAAATACGCCGAACGGATATCTCGGCTGGAACTCGTCACGTTGTGCCGCTCCTTCTCTTTTTTTGCCCGCTCCAGAAAAAATACACCGGGATCCCGGCAAACAAGATTCCGAATCCCACGGCCGTGTTACCAGGATATGTGAAAATCGTGTTGATCACCACCAGCCAGCATGCTGCAACAAATACAAATGTGGTGACGGGATGTCCGGGCATGCGCGCTAAACCGCTGCTTTCCGCGCTCCGTGCCGTTTTCCCCGTACGCCGAAAGACGAAGATGCACGTCGCCGTCAGGCCGAAGAAAAGAAAATCCATCGAAACCACATAGCTCAGAATCTGGTCGTAACGTCCCGAAAGCGCGATGATAACGGCAGCGACTCCCTGCAGCGCAATGGCCACCACTGGAACGCGGTGCCGCGGATCAAGCCATCCAACCGAGCGAAAAAAGAGCCCGTCCTCGGCCATCGCAAAATAGACGCGCGGCGCCGTCAATATCGACTGGCTGAGAAACCCCAGCGCGGAAATCGTAATGCCCACGGCGATCAGCGCCGCGCCTTTCGAGCCCAGTACAGCGCGCATCACCGCCGACGCCGGCGTCATGGTTCCCGCTAGACCCGTCGGTCCGAGGACGTAAACACAAACGAAGTTCACCGAAAGATAAAGCAGAATCACGCCGATTACCCCAATAACCAACGCCCGCGGCAAATTCTTCCGCGGCTCACGAATCTCTTCGGCGACGAAGTTTGCCGTTTGCCATCCACCGTAGGAGAACAGCACTGGCACGAGTGCCGCGCCCATCGCCGTCAACAAACCAAACGAAACCGGCCGGTCCGTGAGCCGATAGCCCTCGTTCGGTGCCGCGCCCTTCGTCGCGGAAAGTAGCTGTGAATGATGTACAAGAAACGCAGCGCCGCAAAAGACCAGCGCCGCAATCGCCACGATCTTCAACACCATCAACGCGCTTTGCACCGTGCTGCCCGCGCGAACGCCTAGGCAATTGATCGCCGTCAGTATGCCGAGCGCCAGTGTGGCAACAACCCCATCGCTTACATGCAGCGCGGTCAATTCCAGGAAGTATTTCGCGAACGTCACCGCGACCGCTGCCATTCCTCCCGTCTGAATCACCAGTAGCAGCACCCAGCCGTACAGGAACGCAATCGCCGGATGGTACGCCTCGCGCAAGTACGCATACTGCCCGCCAACGCGCGGCATGGTCGCCGCGAGCTCTGCCCAAATGAACGCTCCCCCGAGAGCGATTACTCCGCCAATCACCCATGCGCCGAGAATCAGCGCTGGCGTGTGCACTTGCTGCGCCACCACGTATGGGTTGATGAAAATCCCTGAGCCAATGATTCCGCCCATAACGATCATAGTCGCGTCGAAAAGGCCGAGCCGCGCTGCCAGCCCGGAGGCGCTCCTGTCCCGAGTGCTGGCAGTTTCTGTATTGTTGGGATTTTTCATTGAGCGCGAACCGTTTCGTGAAACTTAAATCGCCGCTCAGCAGGATTCCGGGCTGACTCTATCACCGCTCGTGAAATAAGGTCACGCGATTCCCGCCTCGGGTTCGTGGCCGCAGCGCTTCTAAAATCGGCCGCACCAAACGATGACTGAATAGATACGCCCTCTCGGAAACTTTGATTGCATTCCCAAAAGCAGGGCATCATCCGTTGGGGGGCATCCATGGCTTGGGACAAATTGCTCGGCCGGGTAGTGTCTGCCCCGGCGAAAGAAATTGGTGTGGAACAGTCGGAAACGGTCGCCTCGCTCGCGGATATAAACCCGCCGGAAGGGAAGCGCGAAACCCGCCGCAGCAAGCGTGTTTACATTTCCATTCCTGTGCTTGTTAAATTTCAGCGCAGTGGCCAGCCGTACGAGGAACAAACCGTCACGGAATCGGTGAACGCGCAGGGTTGCTTGTTGCGCCTCAGCGGAGCACTGGAACGCGGCCAGAAACTCACAATCATCAACATCAAGAGCACTCAGGAAGTGGAATGCCGCGTTGTCTACGTGGGCCAGTCTGAGGGAGGAAAAACGCAGGCAGGAGTCGAGTTCATGCGGGCGGCCGACTATTTCTGGCATATCGCCTTTCCGCCGGACGACTGGAATCCTGCGGATCGTAAGAGGCCGGTCAGCGATCGCGCCACCGCCGAAAAGTCGCTAAAGCGGGCGTAGCGGCCTGCCCTGTCTCGTATCCTCACGACAACACGTGCAGCAACAGTTCGCGCACACGTGTATCTCCACGGTTAAAGCCCTGCTTGGCAAGGCGGATGGGCTGGTTTGTGCGTTTAAGCCACGCGGACGTATTGAGAGAGATCGTCCAACACGATGCTCCCCGGTTGCATCGGCGTAACTGTTCCCAGTCTGTTTGGCCTGCTCATCATGTCCACGGCATCTGAACCGCAGGTCCCGCAACGCCCATGGTGGTCGAGGTCCGTCGGCACCCGACAGTCTACGCACCACCAATTCCGATTTACCCAAGTTTGCCCGATGACTACGTTTGTGTATGACATAGCTTCCATTCTGAGCCACGCCTGCCAGAACGTGAATAGGAGCGAAGTCACTTTTTGCGGAGCGAAAATTCAGTACAGAAGTACTAAAACCGTAGCCCGCCGCCCTGTAACTATCAATTCGTAAATCGCCTCTATCTCATTGTTTCAATTACGCTTACTATAAAATACCGCAAACGCTGTAGGCGCGTCGCAGAGCTCCAAACGCTGAAGTCACCGCGGCGAAGTACTAAGCAAGCCCTCGGCGCAAAGCGCCCCTTCTGGCGTTTCTTCATGTTTGAAGTACACGAAGACCTCACCGCCACCCGCTGTTTCGGCGACCCTCGACCCTATTTGCGCCAGCTCCCTGGAGGAGTACTCCTCCTTACGCAGGCGCAGATAAGCGAATCCCGCTGTTTGCACGGTTGGCGTTTCCAGTTTTTCGCTCTCCGCCTCGCATAGGGCCGCGTTCTTTGCCCGTAACGTGGCGTACACTTCCTCGCAAAACCACGATGCGTCTCGGAATTCGAACGCGCTGCGCAGCCCAGGCGGCAGCTCTTCCAGAAACTCGTCCAAAAGCGTCACATCGCATTTCAGGTTTGGCGGCAACTGGAACAGGATCGGCCCCAGTTTGTTTGCGTCCTCCAGCGTCCTCAACGTCGAGAAGAATCGTGTCAGCGAGTCCCCAGTGCCGCGCAGCCGTTTGATGTGCGTAATCATCTGGTGCGCCTTTAGCGCGAATTTGAAGTCCGCCGGCGTCGCGGCAATCCAGCCTTCTAGCAGCTTCTCCGTGGGAAATCGCCGGAACGTGTAGTTCACCTCCACCGAATTCAGCCGCGTCCCGTAGTAGCTGAGGAATTTCGCCGATGCCAGCTTCGCTGGATAGAAAGCCGGTTTCCAGCTCGCGTAAGACCACCCGGAAGTCCCGGCATAGACCTTCGCCATGCCCGCCAGTGTAACTGCAAACGCTGCTCATGCGAAGCGCGTCATCGCCGTTAGAACTTCAGGTATAATGAGCAATCGGGGGAACGCCGCCATGCCCATCTACGAGTATGTTTGTGACGAGTGCAAATCGCGCTACGAGCGCATCGTCACCGTGAAGAACGGCCAGCCCGAATGCCCCAAGTGCGGCAGTTGCCATTCGACCATCCAATTCTCGACCTTCGCCGCGCACAGCGGCAACGGCGTAGCCTCAGCCTCGTCAAGCAACTCCGCTGAGGCATCCTCCGCGTGCGGCTGCACTCCCCGCACCTGCGGCTGCCACTAACTGCCGCCCGCGCCTCTTTGGTTCGCTGTTGCTCTTTACGGAAACGTAGCGCGCCTGCGTCCTTGACGCTTTTCTCTATATATGTAGGCTTATCCCATGCTTCGTCCTGTTCGCATGTCGCGCCAAACCCTTTGCCTGCTGGCATCCTTCCTCGCGCAACCGCGCGAGTGGCGCTATGGTTACGACCTCAGCCGGGCCACCACTCTCAAATCCGGCACTCTGTATCCCATTCTCATGCGTTTGAACAAACGCGGCTGGCTGGAAACTCGCTGGACCGCGCCCGATGTTTCGGGCAGACCGCCGCGCCACATGTACCGCCTGACGCCCGACGGCCTACGGTTCGCGCACACTAGCCTTGCGCCCAACGCGGCGCGCGTCTTAAGTCGCAGCGCCTACGGAACTGCGAGAGGCTGATGAGCGACGCCTTCGCAAAAAACGCCGCACGCCGCCTGATAGCCCTCGCGCTTCTCATCTCGCCCGCGGAATCGCGCGAATGGGCTGCAGCCATGTCCGCCGAGCTGGAGCACGTCGAAGGCACGTTCGATACACTCTCCTGGGCTGCGGGCTGCTTAGGAACAGCCCTCAAACAGCTTTGCCTTTCGTTTTTTTCGCCGCGCAAACATGCTTCTGATTCTTCTGACCGGGAGTTTTTCGCCGGTGCAGCCGAGGTCACCATGACAAAAACCGTCAAGACATTTTTAATCGCGTTCGCCGTTGCTTCTCTGCTGTTTCTTTTTGCGCCCACGTTCCGGCAAGCCCTGAAAGTAACCGCTGGAAGCTGGCGTCTCTCGGATTCAGCTTGGTTTGGTGAGATGCGCAGCCTGGGTGCTAAAGCAGAGGCGAATCACGACGCGCAGACGCTGGCCTTCGTCGCCATGCAGATGCGCTATGACACACAACATCGCGCGCAACGAGATAAGTTCGCCGACGAAGCCGTCGCTTGGGATCCGCGTCTCACTTGGATCTACTACCCGCTCTTGTCTGCTGACCGGATGTTTTCGCCCGAGAGCGTCAACCCGGTTGACGAACACTGGCTCGCACGCTTGCAGGCCTGGGATCCGACGAACGCCGCTGTCTATTCGCTCGATGCCTCATACTACCGGCCACCAAAAGCTCTCGGTTGGAATTCGGAAGCGGACCGGGCCATGCTCGCCAACAGTCCCCATTGGCTTGACGCCATGGCCAAAGCCTTCTCGGCCAGCAACTACGACTCCTACTTTTCGCGAAAGGTCGATCTCGACCGCGCTGTGGCGCAGCGTCAGGATCTCGGTGCCCCCAGCCACATGTTCCGTGGACTCATGGGGTACGGGTTTCCGGATTTCGTCAATTTCAATCTCTACGCCAACGATTTTCTGCTGAAGTCGGGAGAGGATCTCGAAGCCAAGGGTGATTTCAGCCACGCAGAAGCGAATTACTGGAAGGTGACGCACCTCGCACAGCTGATTCAGCTTCATGGCCACACTGACCTGGAGAGCTTGGTCGCATTTGGCCTAGAATCGAGCGCCAGTGCGCGCCTCCAGGCCTTACTGCAAAAATCCGGCAATTCCTCCACCGCGAGCCTTCTCGCCTTTCAAGCCGCTCTGGCGCAACGAACCGCGTCCGCCATTCGCGCCAAACACAGCCAAGCCAACTTGGAGCTTAGCGTTCGCCGGGCTTACGTGTTGCAATGCTCTCTATTAGGTATTGCCCTGTCACTGCTGCTTATTCTGTCCTGCTGCGCGTATTTTGCCGCACGGCGCCTATCGCCTTTCGGCAAAACGCTGCGATCGGGATCTCTGTTCGCTCAAACGGGCATCATGGGAGCCGTTCTTCTGTTTGCGTCCGTCGTCGTCATGTATTTTGACTATTTTCCATACCAGACGGCGTTTCAGAACTACCTCGCGGGCTCGAATCCGGGCGATGTGTACCGATCCTTGCTTAGGTTTGAGGTTCTTGAGGAGATGCCTTCAAGCTTCTTCTATTCGTTTCAGCGCGTCTATTTCTGGTATACGGTAATCGTGCTGGGAGGCGCAATCATTGCCTGGATTCTGTATCGCTACATCGCGCGGACGTTACACCTGTCGTCGCCCGTCCATCCGGTGGCGTGAATTTTTCGTGCACTGTTCCTTGCGTGTGTCTGTCTTGCGTTTCGCGAATCGGACGTTTGTCGTTGGACTAATCGGCGCATTAATTGGTGCTACGGCTTCGGTTTCCTCGCCGCTTCGTGCGGCGCGCGCCACGGACGCGCCGCCTTACCGTTACATTCGCATCGGAAGTCCCAACAACATTCACGCATCCGCCCGTCCCGGCTACGCACT
This sequence comes from Candidatus Acidiferrales bacterium, assembly GCA_049787175.1. Lineage (GTDB taxonomy): Bacteria > Acidobacteriota > Terriglobia > Acidiferrales > UBA7541 > DAHUXN01. Next base: position 8,837 of record JBAQYT010000194.1, read on the forward strand.
CATTGGTGGTGGCCAGGATTTGGATGATGCCTTCACTTGGCTTTGCCAGCGCTCCGGCGGCGGCGATTTCCTGATTATCCGCGCCAGCGGCACGGACGCTTACAATCCTTACATCCAGTCTCTTTGCCACGTAAATTCCGTCGCCACGCTCATCATTCCGAATCGCAGCGCAGCGAACGATCCCTTCGTTGTCCAAACTATTCGCGCCGCTTCCGCCATCTTCATTGCCGGCGGAGATCAGGCAAACTACATCAATTTCTGGAGTGGCACTCCTGTCCAGCGCGCCGTGAACGACGCAATTCAAAATGGCATTCCTATCGGAGGTACCAGCGCCGGCCTTGCCATCCTCGGCCAGTTTGCTTACTCCGCTCAACACGATGCCTCGGATGGTCCCGATCTCCATTCGCTCGCTGCTCTCGCCAATCCGTTTGATCCACAGGTCGTCGTCGTTCGCGATTTTCTGCATATTCCCGCGCTCCAGGACGTCATCACGGACAGTCACTTTCACGCGCGCGACCGTCTCGGCCGCCTCCTCGTCTTCATGGCCCGCATTCTTGAAGCGAGTGATGCCAGGAAAATTCACGCCATTGGAATCGACCAGCACACCGCATTTCTGTTGGATGCGGATGGAAACGGCGTTGTCGCTGGCGCCGCCGCCGTCCATTTTTTTGCAGCGGCCTATAAGCCAAGCGCCTGCCGCCCCGGCGTTCCGCTCACGTTCGACAAAATTTCAGTCCGCAAGCTCGTTGCCGGTGAAAAATTCAACGCGATTCGCTGGAACGGTTCCGGCATTTCATACACTCTGTCTGTAAAGGCAGGCGTGCTTAGCTCAACACAGCCCGGTGGCATGATCTACTAATCGCATCCGCGAACGAATCGCGAGGCGTGAATGGCTTGGGGACAAAATAAAATAGCCGTCACTCATGCGATGAAGCTCACGTTGAATGACGGCTCTTTTTTTACTGTTGTCGCGTGCGTCTGGAACGTGGGCCTAGAAATTGATTCCGAAGCCCAATGAAACCTGGGGGAAAAATTTGAACGGCGCCAAATCATGGTTGATCTTTTTTTCCTGTGCCTGAATGCTCGACTGTATACCCGGATCGGTCGCCGCATTCGCACATGTCGCTGTTGCCGTGTTGCATGCGGTCCCCTGCAGGTTCAACCCTACCGTTGGCGAGCCCTGATATTCCCCGCCGACCTCAAAGTTGAAGCCGAAATGTCTTCCGTTCCGCGGCAGCATGTTCCCGAACCCGACCAGAATCTGTGGCGCCGCCTTCGGGAACGTCAATTGTCCACTGCCGGTGACAGGGTTCGCGCCCGTCGGATCGCTTTCGTACTGCGTTCCGCCCAGCGTAAACGTCTGGCCCGGGGGTACCGACGCATTTCCCGTTACTTTGTTCCCGTTGTAAAAAAGCACGCCCGGGCTGATGTGGAACCCGCCCAACGGATACCAGTCCAAATGCGCTTCACCGGAACGTAAACTCAGCTGCCCGTCATAGTGGATGCCGTCGTTGTTGAAGTCGCGGTTGTAATTCAGAAAATTAAATCCGCCACGCAGGTTGATTCGCCTTGAAAGCGGGGTCGCCGCCTCAATGCCGATTCCTAGCAGCGAAACTTTTGCGCCAATGCCAAACTTCGCGGCTCGATCTCCGTTTGGAGGTGGAGGTGCCGCCGGCGGCATTCCTAGCGTCAGTGAACTGGATTCGTTCGGCCCCGGAGCTGCAGCTACGACCGCTGCCACCAGTGCATCATCTGGGGAAGACGCAGAGATGGAAGAGGCTGGCGCGGAAGTCGAGCCCGAGGCAGCCGTCGCGACCGTCGCCGCGCTTGCGTTCTCCTGTGCCGAACAAACCGAAGGATAAAAGCCTACAACAATAAACAACGAAACAAGTATAGCAACCGGAACAAACTTATAGGCTGGGCGCATTCTCGATTCTCCGTGTCTCGCAACTCGAACGAGTTGCGGTCTCTGTCCGCGAAGGGTGCGGACTTCCTCAATTATCTCGTTCTACGGAGTTTTGTAGCTTCTTTTCGCCTCAGCTGTATCCATCCGTATACCTGTACAAGGGGCCGGCTTCTCCCTAGGGTGTCTGCGTCCGCACGACGCGCAACCCTGTATACTGTGCGTCCGCAGGGCCGTAGCGCGCCTTCGGGTCCGCCGCACGATCCGCGCTTCCGCCGAGAGCTTCGCCGGAGCCATCGCTCTTTACCGCCCACTCGGCGACACTGCCGCCGAGGTCAAACATCAACTCTTCATCCTCGCCTCCTTCCGCCGCGAAACTTCCCACGGGTTTTAGAAGGGGCGCATTTCCGGGCAAATCTTTGATTCTTTCTTCGAGCCGCTGTGCATCATCCGGATTGAGTGTGTACCCGGCCCAGTAGTCCAGAGTGTTCTCGTTTCCGTGCGCATTTTCCTTAAACAGCGGCGCGACCTCGTTTTCATTCGGCAAACGATAGGAAGCGCCCGTGATTTTGCTCAGCCAATTGCAATAATCCTTCGCTTGCTCAAACGTAATTCCGTTCGCAGGGAAATTCCCGGTACCGCCATCATAGCGGTAATTCTTATCGAACGCGGCAAATTGCGCCCGCGTCACTTCGAAGCGCCCGATCTCCAATTCGCCGTGTTTCACCACCTCCGGAATGAGAACGCCTTTCACGCTGTCGCCATAAAGCCCCTCGGATTTTTTTACCGAGCGCAAACGCAGTGCGTCATCGAGCGGCGACCCTTTTTTAAACGCTTCGTTCTCCACCGGCGCAGTGTTGAAAAAATATTTGTTGAACCAGGCCAGCTCGTCGTTCACTTTGCGCAATTGATGCGAAAGCTTTTGCGGACCGTGGGGCTCGCCCGGAAAGAGGTCCAGCTTCACCGGTGCTTTGTCGTAATAATAAAGCGTGCGGTAATACGTCCAGCCTTCATCCGGAGGCACGTTTCGATCCGCCGTGCCTTGAAAGATCAGCGTGGGCGTGCGCACTTTGCCCAAGTCCAACAACGGCGACATTTTCAAATACAATTCCGGGTTATCCGGCATGGATGCGCCAAAATAATACGTGTCAAATGATTGGCCAAAATCCACATTGGCCCAGTCGCTGATCCATTCCACTTCGCCCGCACCGGCCGCCGCTGCTTTGTATCGCTGCGGATCCACCGTCGTGAGCTTGATCGTGAGGATCGCGCCGTTCGACCATCCCATGCTGGCGACGCGATCCGGATCCACCATCCCCTTGCTGATGAGCGAATCCACTCCTTTTTGAATGTCCTCCACATCCAGCGAATAATATTTGCCGCAGCAGATTGAGCTCACCCATTCCAGTCCGTAATTTGAACTGCCGTGATAATTCGGCTTGAACACAAACGCGCCGCGCTCCGTGTAAAGATCCGTAGGATAGGCCCAGTTTTCGTCCCAACTGTCCAGATCCGCGCCCGCGGGACCGCCGTGAATCGCCAGCAGCAGCGGATATTTCTTCCCTGGCTGATAGTCGTTCGGATAGTAGAGTAACCCGTCAACGGTTTCGTTATTTGCGCCTTTCCACTGATACACCTCGGCGCGCGCCAGCAATTTATCTTTCAGTTGCGGATTCAGGTGCGTCACCTGCGCCACATCCGTGAGCGCTCCATCGGCGACATGCGCGCGATACAGTTGCGGCGGCTCATTTGGCGCGGAATGTTCGTAGACGAGCGTCGTGCCGTCCTCACTTGCCGTAATCCCAAAAATCTGCGCAGCATGCTCGCCGGTGAGCCACAGATGCGTCCAGGAATCTCCATTTTTTTTATAACGTGCAAGTTTGAGCCGCACGCCGTCAGCCAGCAACGCGAAGAATCCATCGTTCGTGACCTCAAAGCTGAAGCCCAGTCCGTTTTCCCAGGCAAGGTCGACCGGCATAACGCGATCGGCGGACGGCTCGTAAAAGTACGCCTTTTCGATGGAGCCGTAATCGAAGCGCGGATCGGAGAAAAACGGCGCGATTAAGTAAATCCCGGAATTATCGAGCGCCCAGCGTGCCTCCTGCACGCGAATTTTTCCATCGGCCAGAATCTGCCTGCTTTCACCCGTGGTAATGTTCACGATGTTGACTGACGCAGGAGTTTTTTGATCCCAGGCGTAGCTCAGCTCGCGAGAATTGATCGTCACCGCGGATTTGCCGTCGCGCGAAACGTCGAAGGAATCGATCCAATCGTTATTGTGAGTGACGCGCGTGACGCTTCCATCCTTGACGTTGAGGGCAAAGAGGCGTACCGGCGCGGTGTGCGTCGCGTCATCGATCACGTTGGTATCATCTTTGCGCTCTTTCGTTTCATTTTCGTACAGTGTCGGCTCTTCTTCTGCGGAAAAGATAATTGTATCGTTGCCAGACCACTCGAATTCCTGAATGCCCCTGTCGAATGTCGTGACCGGCCATGCTTCCCCTCCAAACGGACTGATCATCCAAAGCTGCTTGTGCGCAGCATCGGGCTTTTGTTTGTCTTTGGGAAGCGCGCGTGAACTCACGAAAGCGATCTTGCTTCCGTCCGGAGACCAGCGCGGCGAGCCCATATTGTCGTCGCCTCGTGTGAGCTCGATTTCCTTGTCGGAAGTCAGGCTCGAGAGCATAAGGTTAGTTCCGTAGCCGTCTTTTTCCTTATCGGGAGACACCTTGACCCACACGGCCCACTTGCTATCGGGCGAGATGCTCACTTGCCCCGCGAAGTTCGCGTAGATAATGTCTTCGGGCGTCATTTGCTTCTTCTGCGAAGCGGACGCAGGTGCATTGTTCTGCGCGAAGGTAGGAAGAAGGCCGACGCCAGCAAACATCGGCAGAAACGCGCAACAGGCGATTGCCAAACGAGTTTTCATGGAACGCTCCCAGGTCAGGGCGCTGAAGATGCGCCATCGCGCCTGAAATTATCATATCGACTGTTCGGTGCGCTAGTTCGGCTAGAGGTGCCGGAGGGTGAAAGCCGCCTTTACAGAGAACGCCCCAATGGTATTAGGCCGGGCGATGTGACTGACTCGCGCCAGCGACGCACGAGGTCGCGCGCGGCGGCGGGCCAGTCGGGGAATTGGAACTCAAAGCCGCTCGCAAGAAGGCGCCCAGGGACCACGCGGCGGCTTTTTAGGACGAGCTCTGTTTCTGTACGCAGGAAAACCGCTCCGAGTTCGAGCATCCATTTTGACGCGGGTAGTCCGATGTGGGTACCCCAAGCCTTGCGCAGCTCGCGCATGAAATCGCAATTCGGCAGCGGATTCGGTGCCGCGACGTTGACGATGCCGCTCAGTTCTTCATGCGCGATCAGGAACTCGATGGCGCGGATGAAATCCGCATCGTGAATCCAGGAAACGAATTGCTTTCCCGATCCGGATGCGCCCCCGAGGCCGAAACGCACCAGCCGCAGCAGTACGTCGAAGATGCCTCCCCGATCTGGACTCAAAATCACCGAGCTGCGCAGAGCAATCTTGCGCGTGCGTAGGGTGTCCGCCGAGAAAAATGCTTCTTCCCATGCACTGGCAACTTGAATGCTGAAGCCCCACGAACGCGGCGCATCCGCTTCGTTCCCGCCGATTTCGCCGGTGGCCTCGTCCATCGGACGGTCGAACGCGTGGCGGTAAATCGTCGCCGTGCTCGAATTCAGCCACAGCCGTGGCGGCGCCGAAAGCCGCTCGATAGCCTCGCCGAGCACGCGCGTCGATCGCACTCGCGAATCCATAATCTCGCGCCGATGCGCGGCGGTGTACCGGCAGTTGACGTTGCGTCCGGCAAGATTGATAACCACGTCCGCATTTTCCAGTTCGCGAGTCCACTCGCCCAGGCTGACGCCATCCCACGGAACGACGCGCCACGGCGCTGCGTAAGGTTTGCGCGCGAGCACCGTGACCGAATGGCCCTGTGCGTGGAAATAACGCGCCAGAATGTTGCCGACCTGCCCGTTGCCTCCCGGAAGGGCAATTCGCAGCGCTCGCGTCTCACTCACGCCGCGATTCTATAATGAAAAGAACAAAGTGAGGTCAGAGCACATCAGCACAGACTTCCTTCGCCCATTCCCTCAAAAAAAAACGGCCCCGGTTCATCACCGAGGCCGCCTTACAACGTTCATTTAAGTTGAAACGATTAGTCGCCGGCAACCGGTTCTGCAACTTCCGGCTTTGCCGCCCCATTGCCATTTGAGTGGCCGTTCGAGCCGTTGCCGTGCCCGTTACCGTTTCCATTGGCGCCCTCGATCTGTACGGGCTTGGCAATGGTCCCGGGAACGGCGGTCTTCATTGCCGTCAGCGAGCCAATCTGCACCACTTCCTCTTTGGGTCGCTTGAGGACCAACTCCTCGTAAATCGCGCGAACTTTGGCCGCCTCTTCCATGGCCTGGCGGCGCCGGGCGCGATCTTCCTCAGCGGCGGTAAGAGGAATGTCGTGCTCCAGATGCCGCACGCGCGCCGCATCCGAGGCGTCAACATTGAGCGAGTGTTCGTAGTGCTCCAGGTTGACCTTCTTGCCCTTGGCGTAGATTTCGTGCCTGCCGTGCTCCTTATACCACTGCGCGACAGTCGCGTTCTTGTGCATGTTCTCGATGATCTTCCGCCAGCCGATGCCCGTGTTGTACGCGCAGAACGAAATCTCGCCCTGCTGCGTCGCGTACGGAATGATGCACATCTCCGTGCGCCGGAAATCATAGTTGAAAAGGTCCTGGAACCACATGCCTGCGATAAACAGCATGTTCCACGGATCCTCCGCGCGGCGCTTCATGGCGTCATCGTAAGTGCGTTCCGGATTGGTCTTGCCGTACTTCTTATCTGAGTTCTTTGAGACGGCCCAGGTCTTGTCGAACTTCTTCAAAATATCCTTTATGCGCAGATTGGGCGGCGCCTCAAACGGGCTATAGTTCCTCAGCATCGCCAGCGCCAGCATGAACGCCGAAAACTTCTTGCCACGCGCCGCGTCGGTGATGCCATTGAGATCTTTCACCAGTTGCGTCGCGTTCAAGAAGCGCGAAATCGGCGCCCACTCTTTGGTTTCCTTATGCACCATCAACGCTGTGCCCACACCGCAGTTCGGATGGCAGCCGCAAGAGAGCGAGCCCCACATGGCATCCGGCCCGTGGACATGGTCCGCAAAGTTTGAAAAAGGTGCAATAAACGATAGCGGGAACCAGTCGCGCGTCGGCTGAATCTTTCCCACCTGCTCGCTGACATCCTTCGCCAGATGCGAAAGCGTATATCGCTGCCGCATACGCCGTTCCGGCGTGATGTCTTCGTCGCGGCCCGTAAACGAAACGGGCTGAAAAGAGACAAAGGCGATTTTCTTGGGATTCTCCATCGCAAACCTGACGATCGGTCCCACCTGATCGTTGTTCACGTTGTTGACGATGGTGGTGACTAGCACGATTTCGATGCCTGCTTCGTGCATGTTTTCGATCGCACGCAGCTTGACGTCGAACAAATTACCCACCTGGCGATGGCTGTTCGCATCGTTGCCAATTCCATCAAATTGCAGGTACGCATAACGCAGGCCTGCCTCGAACGCCTTCTTGCTGAATTCCTTGCTCTTGGCGAACTCGATGCCATTCGTGGCCGCTTGCACGCTGTTGTACCCAATCTTGCGCGCGTGACGCACCGCGTCAAGGAAGTATGGGCTCATGGTCGGCTCGCCGCCGGAGAATTGCACGGACATCTGTCGGCGCGGCTTGATCTTTAGCGCGTTATCGAGGATTTCCTGAACTTCCTCCCAGCTCAGCTCGTGCACGTAGCCAACCTGATTAGCGTCCATGAAGCACGGATCGCACATCATGTTGCAGCGGTTGGTCAGGTCCACGGTCAGCACTGCTCCGCGGCCGTAGCGCACCGTGCTCGAGCCATGCTTGTGCAAATCTTCATCGTTGTGCGCGGGGATGTCGCGCCCGGGGAAGTTCTTCTCAATCCACTCCAGGAACTTTGAGTCAATGGCCATCAGGTCTTCGCACTTGCCGTGGATGGGGCACTCTTTTACCATCCAGACTTGGCCGTCCCGCTCAATGATCTGCGCTTTGATCTCGCCCACCTTTTCGTGAACCAGGTCGGTCCAGTCCTTCTTGCCATTGATGATGGCTTCGCGAGCGTCCTTCACGCATCCGGGACAGAGTGAGTCCGTGGTACGCGGCCAGCCCAGCGTGGGCTTGCTTTTCTCCCAAGACTTCAGCATCGGCTTGTCGGACCACTTTGGAGTGAAGGAAGGATTCGGATTGTATTTATTAAAAAACTGAATCGTGTCGAATGTGATGCCGGCGCTCTTGCAAAGCGCCCAGTCTACGGATTTCCAAATGCGGTTACGAACTGTTAATGACATTGTTCGCGAACCTCTCTTTCCTCAGTTCACACAGAGCTGGACTATATTCAACGATCTAAATTTAGCGAAAGACGCCAGGGCAAGTCTATACGGACTGTCCCGTACAGACAGCTCCCCCCTAAATCTTTACCGCTCCATAGTTTGCAGGCCAAAACCGGTTTCGTCCAGCCCAAACATCCAAACGGTTGCCATGGGGGTTAAACGGCGGGTTTCGGCAGTCAATGGGGATGTCCGGGGAGCCACTCTTCGGCAAAGGACCCGGGTGTGCGAGACTGAAAAAGGCCTTCGCGGCACGAGCCGTTAGGCCTTATGTGAAAGTATGCTATTCGACGTTCAGTGCAGGACGCAGCAGCGCGATGGCAAAATGCGCCACGTGCGAAGCATCTTCGTCAAGTTGCAGCCACCGCACCACGCAGTGTTTGCGCAGATAGTCCGTCACCTGCGTATCGTTGATTTCCAGATGCTCGGCCATTTGGCTGCGTAGCGAAGTCTTGCCCTCCGTGCGGGCCCCGCGTCCAGCCCGGCCTGCGCGAGCCAGTTGGCTGGCGCCGATGCGCAGTGTTTTGCAGGCCTCGATGTAGTAATTCGTCATCAGGTCGGAATCGGAAAGCAGGAACACGCCGGGTCCGGCCGGCGCATCCTCCACTTCGTCCATGCGATGCAGCGGCGCGGAAATCAGCCGCCGAAGCAGGGATTCCAGCTGCGCAAAGCGCGAAGCAAGCGCTGGATCGCCCGCCCGAATATAAGTAGTGCGTTCCACAAAAGGCCCGGTCGGCTCAGGAACGAATCGCGCCGCTGCCGATGCGATTCCTTCCGCGGCAGGAACGCTTTCCGTCGACATTGTTTCTTCCTCGCTGCCCACCCCGCTGGGTTGTGCGTGGTGCTGCTGGTGATGCGTCGCCGTATGCGCGTGCCCTGCGCCAGCTTTTGTGGGAACGTCGCGAGCCCCTCCGCGCCGGTGACGTCGCCCTCCCCGCCTTCCGCGCCTGCGGCCCGTGCGTTCGCCGGCCGGGCGCACCGTGGACACAGCCTTTGGCGCGCCCGCTCCTTGCGCTTCGGAAACGATCTCGCCCGGCGCCGCTTCACCCGCATCCGCGCTTTCAACGTTGAATGGTGTCGTGTCCGCCGCCACGCCGGCCGCATTCTCGCCGTCTTCTCCGCTGGCCTGCGAAGCTCGCGCCGCCGGAGACATTTCCTCCGGCACCGGCGCGCCCAACCGCGTCAGCGCCTCCGCAGCCTTTTGCCGCCAGTCCGTGCGGCGAAAACGCTGCGCGGCAATCGTGTACCAGCGAACCGCTTCGTCGCTCCGCCCGGATTTTTCTTCCAGCGCGCCGGCCTCGAACGCCACCATCGCGTCGCGCGTCTTCTGGAACAATTCGTTCAGCTTGCCCGCCGGGTCCGCGCTCGTGCGCGCCCTGCGAATGCGTCCCTGAATCTGCCGCCAGTTTGCCATGGCTCGCGATTGTATCAATGCTCAAGCGCCCATGCCAGCGCAAGCGTCTAATTCCTCGAGGCGCAGAGATAGCGCAGCCAAGCCCCCAGAAACTGGTGCATCATAGCGTCATGCTTGACGCCGCCATCACCGCTCGGCTGGCAGAACAAGCCCGCGCTATCGGTTTCGATCTCTGCGGCGTGGCGCGAGCGGGAAATGACGATGCACCTGGATACTTGCCGGAGTGGCTCGCGCGCGGCTACGCCGGCGAAATGCGCTACTTGCACGATGCCCGCCGTCATAGTGTCTCCGGCGTCATGCCTGGAGCGCGCTCAATCATTGTCTGCGCGATGAACTACAACACGCCGCTGCCGTATTCCACCGCAGCCGTTGCGAATCAGTCACGCGACCACGATGCGGAAAGCGTGTTCAGTGTCTCGCGCGCATGGATTTCTCGCTACGCCTGGGGCGATGACTACCATGACGTGCTGAAACCCAAGCTCGAGCAGCTCGCGTCCTGGCTTCGCGCCGAGCTACATCGGGATTTTCAAGCGCGCGTCTACGTCGATACCGGCCCGGTCCTCGAGCGCCTCGCTGCCAAACACGCCGGTCTCGGCTGGCTCGCAAAGAATACCTGCTTAATCAACCAGCAGCTCGGCTCCTGGCTTTTTCTTGGTGTGATCCTTACGGATTTGGACCTTGCTCCAACGCTCGCGGATCGCCGCGCGCCGCCGCCGGATTTGTGCGGCACGTGCACCCGATGCATCGACGCTTGCCCGACGGATGCTTTCGTCGCGCCGTATGTGCTCGACGCGCGCCGCTGCATTTCCTATCTCACTATCGAATTGCGCGGCGCGATTCCCGAGGAATTCCGCCCTGCCATGGGCTCCATGGTTTTCGGCTGCGACATTTGCCAGGACGTTTGTCCGTGGAACCGCAAATCTCCCGCGACGCCCCTCGCCGAATTTCTCCCGCGCAAAATCGCCGCGGACACGCCCGCTCCGGTGAACGCCGCAGTCCCTGCGGAAGACCCTTCGCTTTTCATGCCGGCGCTCGAATGGCTCGTTTCGCTTGCCGAAGACGAATTTCGCCACATTTTTCGTGCCAGTCCGGTCAAACGCGCCAAGTGGCGCGGCCTGCTCCGCAACGCCTGCGTAGCCATCGGCAATTCACGCATTGCCTGCGAGCTCCGTTCGTATCACCACATTGTTTCGCGTCTCGAGGAATTGGCGCGCTCAAACGATGCCATCCTTGCGGAGCACGCCGACTGGGCCCTCACCCAACTGCGTGCCTCCTCCCAAGCGCAAGTATCTCGCGATAATGAATGCCCGGATGCCATCCAGCGGGCGCACGTCGGCGTTTCTATCGAGCGTAAGAAACTTACGAATCATGCGGAGGAAAAATGATCACGGTAGGCAGCTTCATCTCTCATCTTGTCACGGCGCAGCCGCATTTCAGCTTCCCGCAAAACGCAATCGCCAATGAAGAAATCGTGCTGCGCTGGATTCACATCGTTGCGGGAATCATTTGGATTGGCTTGCTCTATTTTTTCAACCTGGTTGGCATGCCGGCGATGAAGGCGCTCGAAGATGCAACCCGCCGCAAAGTCTATCCCGTGTTCATGTCCCGCGCGATGCTCTGGTTTCGCTGGAGCGCACTCGTGACCGTCCTCGTCGGCTTGCGCTATTACACGATTTTGCTGCAGATCGACGCGCAAAATTCCGGCCAACCGGGCCTTCTCGGACGCTGGCTCGGCGAATGGTTCCTCGTGTGGCTTGTCGCCTACGCAATTATTTACGCGCTGCAGATGCCGTTCGGCGGCCCGCTCGCCAATGGCTTGCTGCGCGCGATTTTGATCGCAGTGGTCGTGATCGCAGCTTCATGGGTCATACTGGAATGGAATGCCGGCCCCGGCGTATCCAACGCTCATTTGTCCATCAGCATCGGCGGAGGCTTGGGATTGATCATGCTGCTGAACGCTTGGGGCATTGTCTGGCGCGTGCAGAAGCGCATGATTCAATGGACCCGCGCAAGCGTCGAAAACGGAACGCCTATTCCGGAAAAGGCCGCGAAGATGCTTCAGTTTTCAAACTTCGCCTCTCGCACTGCGTTCTGGTTGTCCTTTCCTATGCTCTTCTTCATGGCTGCGGCCGAGCACTATCCATTTCTCAGCAGCATGGGGCATTGAAGGCCGTTCTTTCGGTGTGAGCAGTGCAGTAAGCAGGGAGGTATGCTAATCGATTAATGCGATAGCACCCGGGTTTGCGTGTCCGAGACCAGCTCGTAGCGGATGCCGCGCCAGCGAATTCGCCGTTCAAACGCCGAGATAAAGAAGTTCCAGAAAAACAAACCGGGCACGATGGGCGCCAGCACGATCCAGGCCCAGCTCGCTTCGTCGCATTTGGCCCGCCACTCGCGCAGAATGTCCTGCACCGCGATGGCCCGCAGCGCTCCCTTTGCCGCCGACAGCAGCACGATCAGAAGCGCCAGCAGAAACATTCCTGTCCACGAAAACCCGCCGAACATTTGCGCGAAAACCGCGAACGCCGCATACACCAGCGTGAAGCAGTAAGAAAAATGCGCCAGCCCGGCTAATCCCCAGCGCCGCGGAGAGTAAACGCGCGTTAGGATCAGTTGCCGATTCGTGAATTCCACGAGCTGCTCGGGAGTAACGTCCCCGACCGTGGGTGCCAGGCATTCCGGCACAAAAAGAATTCGCAGTCCCTTGCGTTCCAGCGCGTTGGTCAGCGCCCAGTCGTCGCTGACCGCCCCCTCCCACGCTTCCAACACTGCGGCCCGCTCAAACATTTCTCGCCGGATCGCCGTGCCGCCGCCCCAGCAAAAATTTCGTCCGTGTTCGCCGAGTTGTGTTGCAATCGCGGCGTTCCATGCGGAAAGCAGACTGCTTGCGAATCCGCCTTTATTGGGAAAGTACCAGCGATAGGTCGTCGCCGCGCCCAGACTGCCATCCGCCAGCGGCGCAACGATGTGCGAAAGCCACGCGCGTCCGAGCCGCGAATCCGAATCGACGAACACCAAAACGTCGAATTTCGCTCCGGCTTCGTGAACCGCCGCCCTCAAATTGTTCACTTTTTCGCCGCGCTCTTTCGGCGAGCCGGCGATCACCACGTGCATGCGCTCTTGCTTCGACGAAGATACTCGATCGATGACCGTCCGTGCCGGGTCCAGCGCGCTGGCCAGAACGAAAAACGTTTCGTAATTTGGATAATCGAAATTCAATAGCGCCGCCAGGTTTCCTTCCAGGCCTTGCTCCGACCCTTTGCAAGGACAGATCACCGCCACGCGCGGCGCGTAGAAACCGGAATGCGTCCCCAGCCGCCGCCGAACCATCAGCAGCCATTTCCAGCCGTCCCAGAGAGAAATTAACCCTTGGGCGATCTGCTGCAACACGAGGATGTAGAAAAGAGGAAGCATGCACTGCTAAGAATAGCGGAATATTGGGCCATTCTATCGGCCGTAGGCAGAGTCGATTCTAAAGCGTTATTTGTTCCAAAGGACAGTTCGCGGGACAGGCCAGGTTAATTCTTACCCTGTTCTTCCAGGTAGCGTTTCCGGCTGGCCATAATGATCTTGTGCGCCTCCGCCGTGCTGCTCCAGCCCAGGATTCTCGTCTTCTTTATGTTCAAGTTCCTTATAAATCGTGAAGAAATGCTCAATCTCCCGCCGAAGTGGGGAAAGAGCTGCTTCGCCGTACGGATTCCTTCGTACAGCGGATGGCACCGCCAGAACCTTTTGATCCCGCTGCGACCTGTACTTGTTCCGGGAATTTTTCGGAATTTCCACAATCATGCGGACAATCTTCGGTGTGCCCGGCCCGGGGTCGATATCATGGATCTTCGTTGCCACGTCCCAGAGTAGTCAAGATCGCCGCGCCCGGGTAAGCGAAAACAAGAAATTCCCTTGACGCGCAGGCGCGGCTCTCCTGCGGTGCCTCGCTAAAATAACTAGGAGGCGATCCTCGTCGAACCGCCTCCTATGTCCCTGGGGTGTGAGTCCCGTTCCCGCTTGGGGGCAGGTAACGGATTTAACGTCGAATCAAACCCCGCTCCCTGAAAAAAGTTGCGGGCGATTTTCGCCGCTGGGCCATACAATGAAATGGAAATATTGGCGTCAATGTTGCCGCCTAACCATCAATATTTTGCCAATGCCCCTTTTATGAAGCAAAGTTCATGAAGAAAAAAGACCGGCACTCCGATCAAAACCGGCCGTCTTCGCGTCCAGAAGAAATTGACGAAGCAGGTCTCTTAGCTCACCTTTCCAGCGCTGCTCGCCCGCAGAGCATTCGCGAAATCGCCGCCGCCCTGAATCTCCATCACGGGGGGCGCCGCTTTTTGCCCAAATTGCTCTCCCGTCTAAAACGCAGCGGTGACGTTGACGAGTCGCATAACCGCTTCCGCCTAACCGGCAAACGCGCGGACCGCAAGCCGTCCGCGCAGCCTCCTGCCCCTGCCGCGCCCGCGCGTGAAGCTCGTCATCCTCGCCGAGATGCCAATCTGGTCGCCGGCCGCCTTGTGGCCCATCGCGACGGCTACGGCTTCGTCGTTCCCGACCAGCCCATTCCCCGCATGGATGGCGATCTTTTCATCGGCGCGGACGGCATGGGCGACGCCATGCACGGCGACCGTGTTCTCGCCTGCATCGCTCGCTGTCATCCCGACGGCCGCTTCGAGGGCCGCATCGAAAAAGTCACTTCGCGCGCACATCCTACCGTCGTCGGACTTTTTCGTTATGGCCCGCACGGCAATGTCGTGCTGCCTTACGAAACACGCATCGCCCACGAAATCATTATCCCGCCCGGCGATGAGCTCACTTCGGCCCTGCGCGCAAAGCTCCAGCTTGATTCCGCCGAGCCTCCCCGCGCTAGCCGCCGCTTGCGTTTGCCTGAACTGGACGGCGCCGTCGTCGACGTCGAGCTCACTCGCTATCCGCGCGGAGGTGTGGCTCCCGCAGGCCGCGTCGTTGAAATTCTCGGCCGCCACGGCGAAATGGGCGTGGACGTGGAAATCGTCATTCGCAAACACCATCTCCCGCATATTTTTACCGACGAAGTTCTGGCGCAAGCGCGCGCCATTCCTCAGCAAGTACGCCCCGAAGACCTTTCTGGCCGCCGCGATTTTCGCGACCTTCCCATCGTTACCATAGATGGAGAAACCGCCAAGGATTTCGATGACGCCGTCCATGTCGCGCCCCGCCCGGGCGGCGGCTTCGAGCTTCAGGTGCATATCGCCGACGTCGCTCATTACGTTCGCCGCGGCGCCGAGCTCGACCGCGAAGCCCGTCTCCGCGGCACCTCCGTTTATTTCCCCGACCGCGCCGTTCCCATGCTGCCCGAAGAGCTCTCCAATGGAATTTGCTCTCTCAATCCGCGCGTCGATCGCTTGGTCATGAGCGCCATTCTCCAACTCGACGCTGGCGGCAAAATTCTCGAAGCCGAATTTACTCCCGGCGTGATTCGTTCCGCCGAGCGCATGACCTACACCAACGTCCACAAAGTCCTCGAAGGCGACGTCGAAATGACCGCGCGTTATGCTTCTCTCGCCGAGCATTTTCGCCGCATGAAAATCCTGGCTCTCGCCCTTAATGCCCGCCGCGCCGCCCGCGGCTCCATCGATTTCGACTTGCCAGAACGAGTCATCGATTTCGACGAAATGGGCCGCATGGTCGGTATCTCCCGCAGCGTGCGCAACATCGCCCATCGCATCATCGAAGAATTCATGCTCGCCGCCAACGAAGCCGTCGCTTCCTATCTGGAGCGCCGCGGAATCGCCTCGCTCCATCGCGTTCACGAAAAGCCCGATGCCAAGAAGGTTCTGGAATTTGAGGAACTCGCTCGCGCCTTCGGCTACTCCTTCGGCGTGGAAGATCTCTCCGAGCGCCGCATCGCCGTCCGCCATGGCAGCGCGCGTCCCGCTGGCCGTGAACGGAGCAGCCGCCTGCGCCCCATGCACGTCGCTCTCCCTGCTGGCGACATCGCCATCCGCCCGCAGCACTATCAGCGCCTCACCGCAAAAATCGCTGGCAAACCCGAAGAGCGCATTCTCTCCTACCTCATGCTCCGTTCCTTGAAACAGGCTCGCTACGCCGCCGAGCCTCTGGGCCATTTCGCTCTCGCCGCTGATCAATACACCCATTTCACTTCGCCCATTCGCCGCTACCCGGACCTCATCGTCCATCGCATCCTGAAATGGGCGCTCGAAAATCCCTCCGCCACTAAAGGTCCTTATCGCGAATCCGAATTGCAGGAAATTTCTGTCGAGACTTCCGAAGCCGAACGCCGTGCCGACGGTGCTGAGCGCGAACTGATGGACTGGAAGACCGTGCAATACATGGAAGGCCGTCTCGGCGAGGAATACGACGCCCTGATTATCTCTGTCCAGAAGTTTGGCTTCTTCGTTGAGCTTTTCGACGTCTTCGTGGAAGGTCTCGTCCCCGTCGACCGCCTCGAAGAAACCTTCGGCGCTCGCTTCCGCTATCGCGAAAGCGACCATGCCATCGTTGCCGAATCCTTCCGCTCCCGCAAAAATCAAGGCGGCCGCCGTGAATTCCATCTCGGCGACCGCATCCGCGTCCGCGCTGAGCGCATCGATTCCTTCCGCAACCGCGTCGAATTCAGCGTCCTCGCGTGATTGGTTCGCGCCGCGCAAGATTTCCACAGCCTTTCCGTTCGTACTATTGACCCGGTTCTCCCGCCCCTCTACGCTCGCTCCATGTCGTCGTTTGCTTGCCTAGTCGGTAAACGTGTAGAAGTGAGTTATCGCGCCGCCGACATCCACATCTGCATTACCGCGACACTGGCGAGCGACTCCGGCGAGCACATTCACCTCGAAGACCGTTTTTTTCAGTCTGGCCGTCAAAGCACCTTGCGCATCGCCATTCCCTATTCCTCCGTGCTGCGCATCCGCGAAGTTCTCTATCAGCCGCAACCTGCCGCAGCTTCCTAAGTTCCAACGTTCGGGAGCTTTTTCCATCTCCTCAACAATTTCGTTTTCTCTGCATCTTTCAGCCGTTATATTCATTCCTGCTAAAATCAACAGAATGGCCAGGAGGATGGCATGAAGCCACGCGTGGGACTCATTGGACTCGGACTCATGGGCGCGCCGATGGGCGCGAACTTACTCAAAGCTGGATTTGC
Organism: Candidatus Acidiferrales bacterium; assembly: GCA_049787175.1. GTDB lineage: Bacteria > Acidobacteriota > Terriglobia > Acidiferrales > UBA7541 > DAHUXN01. The sequence goes on from JBAQYT010000194.1 coordinate 25,711, forward strand.
GCTCACCGTCTGGAATCGCACCACCGAGAAATCTCAAAAGTTGGCAGCGCAGGGCGCTTCCGTCGCCAATTCCCCCCAAGACCTCGCATCTCAAGTCGATGTCTTGCTTACCATTGTCAGCGATCCGCCGGCGCTCGAAGAAGTCCTTTGGGGAAAGCAGGGTGCTTTGTCTGCTCTGAAAAAAGGCAGCGTGCTCATCGATTCCAGCACCGTTTCTCCGGCCCTCGCCCGCCGCATATCCAAAGCATGTGCTGACCAATCCGTCGATTTTCTCGACGCGCCCGTCACCGGTGGCACCTGGGGCGCCGAAAAAGGAGAGCTGGTCTTCATGGTCGGCGGCAAAAAAGAAGTGCTCGACCGCGTTGAACCTGTCCTTCAGTCTGTCGGCAAACGCTTCTTTCTTCTTGGACCAAACGGCGCGGGCCAGACCGTCAAACTCGCCATGAATTTAATTCTGGCCCTCGAAGTCCAGGCTCTCGCCGAAGGCCTCGAGCTCGTCACCAGCTCCGGCGTCGAACCCGCCAAACTCATTGAAGTTCTGCAATCCAGCATGGGCCGCGCGCCGGTCCTCGACGTGAAGGCTTCTGTAATCCTCAAGCGCGATTTCACTCCGAGCTTCCCTTTGCGCCTGATGCACAAAGACATTCGCTTGGCCATGGAGCTCGCTAAGGAAAATGGAATCGAACTTCCTGCGGGCGCGGCGGCCTATCAAGCCTATTCTGCCGTCAAAGCCGCCGCAAAATCAGACGTGGACTACGCCGCCATCGCTTCCTACTGGAAGAAAAACTGAGGGTTCTTACGGCAGCGCATTCGGCGCGAAATACCCGAATGGCAATTCCCGCGCCGTGCGTAACCCTGCCACCGCCGCCAGAATTGTGGGGATCGCATTCACCGCCACCGCCGCCGTCGCGATGTCGCCGTGCGTTCCTCCTGGCACCGTCAGACTGATGTTCGGCTCGCCAATCAGCGTCACGGTATCTGCCGGTTCTTTCGCGCCCACATACATCCTCAATTCCATGAAGACTTTTTCAGCGCCTCCGCCAATCCCGCGCGCAACCTGGTGAACTCCCGCCACTTGCCCTGCCTGCACTTCCAGAAATTCCGTTTTCACGTTCTCTTCTGCAATTACTGGCTGAATCGTTTCCGTGATCTGGTCTAGTTCAAAACCAAGCGCATCGCCGACCATCGCCACCGATTCCGGCAACCCATGATGCTTGATCACTCCTGCGGCGACTCTTTCGCGAAACTCTTCCGGCGTCATTCCCGCCCCAATTTTCTTCTGCAACGGCAGCCGCCGTTTCGACGCGTCTACGATCCGCACGCTCCGCGCCGAGTCCACTCGCTGCGCCACCGTCGCCAGCGTCAGCACCAGCTTGTCCATCACAAATCCTGGATTTACGCCCGTCCCCACCAGCGCTACTCCTTCTTCTTTCGCCGCCTCATCCAGCCTTGCCGAAAGCTCCGGATGCTTCCGGAACGGATACGCCAGTTCCTCGCATGTCGACACCACGCAGCATCCCGCCTCGATGCATGCCAGCAATTGCCCGGTCACGTCCTTCAAGTACGACGACGTGCAATGCATCACCACGTCCACTTGTCCGCCCAGCGCGGTTGCTGCATCCGCCGATATCACAATCCCCCACGGCGCGTCCTGTGCCCCCACCACCTCGCCCAAATCGCGCCCTGCCTTCGCTGGATCGGAATCAATCGCACCCACGATCTCCAGCGCAGCTTTCTGTCTCATTAGACGCACAATCGATGCGCCGATTGGTCCAACTCCGTATTGCACCACGCGAATCTTCTTCCTGGTCACAGGCTCCCCCATTTCACCTTACTAGCCGAGCCAGTACCTTAATTCCGAACGCCTTGTGGCGCAAGCACTTCGCTCAGCTCCAAGCCACATTCAGTTGCGAATGCAGGCATAATGGCCGCTGAGTTTGGCAAATGCCCATGTTCCCGAAAGCCTGGAAGAACATCCTCACCGGCCGCCCCTGGCTTCGCGCCATTCTGCGAATCTGCGGCAGCGCTCTTGCCCTTCTCATCCTCTTTCACTTCCTGCCCCTCGCCGAAGTTTGGCGCACGCTGCGCCGCCTGCCTCTCTATCTGTGGTTCTTGGTGATCGCCGGGTATTTAGCCACCCACCTCATCGCAGTCAATAAGTGGCGCATGATGGTCAACTTGGCCGGCGCTCGTCTTGCCTTTCGGCAAGCGGTTCGTTGCTACTTCTCCGGTCTTTTCAGCACCCTTTTTCTGCCGTCCATTGTTGGCGGCGACGTAGTTCGCGGGGCCCTCGCTCTTCGCGGCGGCCAAAGCAGAGAGGCAATCTTCATGGGAGGCCTTCTTGACCGTATTCTCGACTTTGCCGCTCTCGCGCTGCTCATCGTTCTCGGCGTCGTGCTTGTGCCCGGAACGCTCCCGGCCCAGGCGCGCCGCATTTTTATAATCGCGGGCGTTGCACTCGTCGTATTCCTTGCGCTGATCGCTCCGGCTATCTTGTGGTTTCCTGCGCGAAGAATATCGTTCGCGTTGCGCCGCCGCATCGTCCGGTTGCGCCGTGCGGCGCGTTCTATGCGCCGCAAGCCTCACTACGTCGCTGCAGCTCTTTGCCTCGGATTGATCGTTCAGGGAAGCTTCATCTGGTTAACATCGCGCGTCGCTGATTCAACCGGCCTGCATCTCCTGTTCCGCGCTTGGCTTTTTGCGTGGCCCTTCGCCAAACTCTCCGCCGTCATTCCCATCACGCAGGGCGGCATCGGCGTTCGTGAAGCCACCCTCGTCGTCCTGCTCGTCCCGTTCGGCGCGCCCGCCGTCAAGACCGCCGCCGTCGGCTTGGTCTGGGAGGCGGTCATCATCAGCGGAGGCCTCATAGCGGGCCTCGCGGCGTTCCTTTTGGGATGCCTGCCTGTTTCCGGCGACACGGTAGCGTCGTTGGAAGTCGCCGCGGAAAATTCGCCGCGCTCGAACCTTCCCTCGCTATAGCTTGGGAGAAAACTTCGCTTCAGCGAGCGCCAACTCAAAAAACAGCGCACCCGGCACAGGATTGAATCGATAGGGGGCAATCTCTTGGAATCCCAGTGACCGGTACATGGAGATCGCTCGCGCCATCGACGGCATTGTGTCCAACCGCATTCGCGCGTAATCGGCCTCTCTCGCCTGTTCGATCAGCGCGTTTGCCAGCCCCGCTCCGAGCGCTTTCCCTTGATGCTCCGGCCTGACGTACAGCCGTTTCATCTCGCAAACATCATCTTCCAACCGCCGCAGCGCCCCGCATCCTGCGACCTCATCGCCGTCGAACGCCACCAGCAATCGTCCGCTTGGCCGCGCGTATTCTCCGGGAAGCTCGGCCAGCTCCTTCTCGAATCCCTGAAAGCACAGATCGACCTTGATACTCGCCTCGTATTCGCGGAAAAGTTTCCGCACCGTCCCCAGAAATTCCGGCGCGTCGGCGTTTTCAATGCGCATGGTTCATCTCGCTCAACTTCTCAGAACGCCTCAAATGTTACGGGAACCCGTTAGGAAGGTGCCAGCCTCTACCGCACGCGCAAAAAGACATTTTGGTCGGTGCTTCAAAGCCGAGCGTGAACCAAACTCCGTATGCGCACTTTATCCGCGCGAAGTGTTCCTTTTCGTTTTATGGATCGGCTCTTAAAGGTTGGGACTTACGGCCGCTGTCGCTTGTGGTTGTTCGGCCGCTTCATCGCAATGCCTTGAATCTCAAATCGCGCCCCGAACAGCAGCGGCCCGGATCCAATAAACGCCCGCGCCGGAAATTCTTCCGGAAAATACGTCCGGTAGATCGCGTTGAAATTTTCGAAGAGAGAAACATCCGGGCAAAATACCTGCACGAAAACCAGATCTTCCATCGTCAGCTTCGCGCGCGAAAGAGTCTCGCGGAACGCGTCCAGCATCAGCCGCGCTTCCTGCTCCGCGTCTGCGGGCACTTTTTTCGTCGCCGCGTCCAGCCCAATGTGCCCGCTCGTATAGAACGTATCGCCGGCCATCACGCCATTCGAGAACGGCAGCGGCCCGTATCCCGCCGGCGGTGGAACACTCCACCGCCCATTTTTGCCTTTTCCAATCGTCAGCGTCTAATCTCCAGCCTCAAAACCTCAGTGTGCGTCCTTCGAATAATTTGGGAACGGGGGCACCTTCGGCGTCGGTAGCGGATTCTTCTTTAGTTCCTCCATCGCCACCGAAATCGCCTTCTCGAGTTGCACGTCATGCCCTTCGCGCCACGCCTTCGGATCCAGGATCACCTCGATATCCGGCGGCACGCCGTGATTTTCCACGTCCCACGTGCTGTTCGGATTGAAGAACGCCACGCGCGGCGCGGTCACGAACCCGCCATCAATCAACACCGGATACCCATAGATTCCCACTAACCCACCCCACGTTCTTTCGCCGATGGTCGGTCCCAATCCCACGTGCTTAAATGCCCACGGCATCCAGTCGCCGCCCGAACCGGAGAATTGATTGGTGATCATTACCTTCGGCCCAAAGATCGCATCCAGCGGCGAAGTAAAAATCTCGCCCTGCCGCGTGTACCAGTAGCTGGTCAGTTTCCGCTGCATGATTTCGATGATGTAGTTCGCAATCGAGCCGCCGCCGTTGAACCGTTCATCCATCACGGCGCCCTGTCTTCCGACCTGCGCCATGTAATAGCGATTGAAGTTGGTGTACCCGGCCCCGGCCGTGTTCGGCAGGTACACGTACGCCAGCTTTCCATCGCTCAACTTCGTCACCGTCTCCATGTTGTGATTGATCCACTCGCGATGCCGCAAATTTCCCTCATTCGCAATCGGAACCACGGTTACCTCGCGCGAACCGCTTCCGTCCGCGTTCGGCCCCACCTTTAGGACCACCTGTTGATTGGTCTTGCCGAGGAAATAGCTGTAAATGTTGTCCGAACCTTGCAGTTCCCGCCCGTCCACCGCCAGAATGTATTCGCCCGCCGCTACGTTCACACCGGGCTGCGTCAGCGGCGCATGTAAGTCCGGATTCCAGTTCTCGCCGTAGTAGACCTTCTTGATCCGGTATCTCCCGTTCTCGACCGTGTAGTCCGCGCCCAGCAGGCCCACACTCACCGGCGGCACCACCGGAACTGCTCCACCGCGGACGAACATGTGCCCCACGTTCAAGTCGCTAAGCATTTGATTGAACAGGAAGTTCTCATCTTCGCGGCTCGCCAGCCCTGGCAAATACTTGGCATATTCCGCTTCGGCCTTTTCCAAATTTAGTCCGTGGTAATTTGACGCGTAGAAGAAGTCCCGCTCAATCCGCCAAACCTCGTGAAACATCTGTTTCCACTCCGCCTTGGGGTCCACCCACACCTTCATGTTGGCCATGTTCAGCACGCCTTCGCCAGGTTTCACAGGCGCCGCAGTCGCTGCGATTCCCCAGTGCCCCTGCTGCGAATAAAGCAGTTTTTCGCCATCAAAGGAGATGTCGAAATCCTGAACGCCCGAAATCACCGGAGTTGTCTTGCGGGTTTTCATGTCGAACTTCGTGATGTCGATTCCTGCTTGCTCCCCAAAGACTCCTTTCTGCCCCGGCGGCATTTCCGCAACGAAAAGCTCGCCTGTTTTCCCCGCTATAATTCCCACGTAGTTTTTCTCGGGAATCGGCAATGCCAAAATGCGCTGGTCGATATTCTCGAAGTCGATCGTAACCTTCGGCGTTTCTTCCTTCTTGCCTTTTTCTGTCCCCGCGCCAGTCGTGTCTGGCTTTTTCGCTGCTTTTTCTTCGTCGCTCTCCGGCGCCAGCGGAGACGGCAAATCTTTGGCCAGCACCGCGACGTAAACGCTCCGTGTCACGGTGTGGTCATAGCTCGACATATCCAGCCACGCCGTCGTCGGTCCGGCGTTCGTGCTCGCCGTGAAGTAAAGCCATTTGCCGTTCTTGTCCCACACCGCCGAGCGCGCGTCGCTCATCCCATCCGTGATCTGCGTGCTTTTCCCTGTTTCCAGCGAATACACGAACACCGCCCGCATGTGATTTTCCATCAGCTTGGTGTAGGCGATCCATTCACTGTCCGGCGACCACGACGGGTCGAGTGTCCGCTCCGGTGTTTCAAATACGTCCGTATCAATCTTCACCGGCGCGCCCTTGTCCAAATCCACGTACCAGATGTTCAGCCGCTTGTCCGTGTACGCGATCTTCTTGCTATCCGGCGACCACTTCGGATCATAGAAATACGACGGCGGCTCGCCCAGGCTGACCTTTTTCACATCGCCCATGCCGTTTTGATTTTTGATGTGTAGTGCATATTCGCCCGACTCGTCGGAAAAGTACGCGATCGAATTGCCGTCCGGCGACCACGCTGGCGTCCGGTCCGCCACTGCTGGCGAATTGGTAATGTTCCGAACGTCTCCGTGTTCTGCCGGCACGGTCAGAATTTCACCGTGCGCCTCGAAAACCGCTCTCACCCCGGTCGGCGAAATCCCTGCGGAGAGAATGTCCTTCTCCACGCTGTCGAAATGCCCCATCACTTGCGGAAAATCACCCGCCACGCGAATCGTCACCGCGTGCTCGTGGTGGCTCGCCGGATCGTAAATATGAATCGACCCGAACTGCGAATAGATGATCCCATCCGGCCCCGCCGACGCTTCCTTGATCGGCAACCCGTCGTTCGGAATCACTTCCATCTCTTTTTTCGTCGCCGTATCGTACTCGTAGAGCGTGAACGGTCCCTTTTCATCCGACAAAAAGTAAATCTTGTCCCCTACCCACATGGGGTCGAATTCATTCCAGTCTCCGCGCGGAATTTCCTCATAGCTCGAATCCGACATCTTCGCTATCCAGATTTTCGATTCCGTCCCGCCGCGATAATGCGACCACGTGCCCCACGGAAACGCCACGGGCCGGTACGCGATTTCCTCCGCGTTCGGCGAATACGAACCCTCGAACGCCAGCGGAAACGGCAGTTTCTCCGGCAATCCCCCCGCCACGGGAACGGTATACAGGTTGCCCGCTCCACCTGCAAAACTGTCGCGGCTCGAAGCGAAGAGTATGTTCTTGCCGTCCGGCGTCCATCCCATCACTTCGTCCGGCGCCGGATGATAGGTCAGCCGCCGTGGCACTCCGCCGTCCGCGGACACTACGTACACATCTGGATTCCCGCCGTAATCGCCTGTAAACGCCACCCATTTGCCGTCCGGCGAAAAATGCGGGTCCGACTGAATCCCCACGCCCGTCGTCAGCCGGATGGCGTCGCCGCCGTTTCGGCCCACGCTCCACAGCTCGCCGCCATACGCAAACACAATTTGCGTCTTGGTCATCGTAGGCTGCTGCAGCAGCAGCGGCCCCGGTTCTGATTGCGCATAGCAAATTCCCGCCAGCAGCAACGTCATCACGGCCAAAATTGTTTTCTTCATCAAATCTCTCCTCTGTGGAACGTCCCCTTCCAGTACGCAAACCCGGCCGCGAAAGTTTCCGCGCGCATATCTGCGCACACGCCTTCGGAGGCGTGCGCGAAAATCAAGCCCATGAGACACACACCCATGAAACAAACGATTCGGGAGTATACCCCCCTGCGCCAAATTGTGTCCATGCAAGAGCGCCTTTCCGCACCTTTCCTTCCAACGCCATACAGCAAACGCTTTTGGAAACCGCGTCCGCATAAGCTCTAGGTTTTTTGGCGGGGACTTGTGACAATTATTTCGAGATGATCGATGACCATGACCCAGCCACTCCACGCGCCTATCGTTTCCTCTTTATTCGCGCTGCTCGCGCCCCCATCTTATAGCTCTGCCTATATTTCGACCCATACCCCCGTCTCCAAGACCGCAAAGAAACCTTCTAACCGCCACTATCATCTGTTTCGAATGAGTTTTAAGTTATTTTGCGTGGTAGTTTAAGCCCCATGACCATGCTGACGATCATGCTCTGGACGTTAACTCCCTATGCCTGACAAACCGCGTGGGAAAAAACCGCCGGTCGTTTCTGCTTCCCGGTGTACCGCCGACACAAGAAAGCTCTTCTTGAGTCGTGGGGCACTCACGTTCGTTCTCGCCGCATTCGTTGCGGCCTCCTGTTGCTTTGCCTACCCGGCTCTCGCACAACAGCAGCAGCCGTCGCCGTCCGCGCCTACGCCCGGTCAGCAATTGCCGGGAAACATCTATGGGACCGTCTCGGATGCCCAGCAAAACCCTGTCGTCGGAGTCCAGGTCACACTCACGTGCGAAAATCCATCCTCGAAGCAGCAGGTTCTAACCGGCGACAACGGAGAATTCTCCTTCACCGATATTCCTCCGGGTCCGTTCCAATTGAACCTCACCGCGCCGCCATTCTCGAACCAAAACTTTTCCGGCACTCTGGCTTCTGGCCAGAGCTTCATTGTCCCGGCGTTCACTCTGGTCCTTGCCACCGTGAACACCGTTGTGCGCGTCCAACCGCAAGCGGTTATCGCCGAACGCCAGATCAAGAAAGAAGAGCAGCAGCGTGTGCTCGGCATCGTTCCCAATTTTTATGTCACCTACGTCCCCGATGCCGCTCCTCTAAACTCAAAACAAAAGTTCGAGCTTTCCTGGAAAGACGCGGTGGATCCAGTTACCTTTGCACTGATCGGGGCCATTGCCGGACTTCAGCAGGCCGATAATGACTTCAGTGGATATGGCCAAGGCGCGCAAGGTTATGCCAAGCGCTACGGCGCCTCCTATGCGGACTTCGCTACCGGCACGCTCTTCGGAAGCGTCATATTGCCGGCGATCCTCAAACAAGACCCGCGTTATTTCTATAAGGGAACGGGCACTAAGCGATCGCGGATTATGTATGCGGTCGCCAACGCGGTCATCTGTAAAGGCGACAACGGACATTGGCAGCCCAGTTACTCCAGTATCCTTGGAAACCTCGCCTCAGGCGGCATCGCAAACCTCTACTATCCGCCGCAAAATCGCAATGGTGTGGGATTGACTTTTGAAGTCACGGCCGTGGGAGTAGCCGCAACCGCCGCTGACAATATCCTGCAAGAATTCGTCATTCCTAAGTTGACGCCGAAGTCCCATAGACACGAACCGGCCAATCCTGGCACGCCCTAACGGAAGGTAGCGCGAGCCGAGTAAAGCGCACGTATAGAGACCAATCGATGACCATGAGCCAGCGACACTACGGACCAATCCTTTCGTTCTTTCTGCTTTTCATTGCGCCCCTGACTCTGGCTTCCGCAACCACCGCTCTGCAGGAGCCGCCGCAGCAGCAACAATCACCTCCCTCTTCATCCGCTCAGCAAACTCCCCAGTCGCAAACAGCCAAAAGTGAGCAAGAAAGGAAGAAGAAGGAAAGCGAAGTCGAAAAGGAAACCGGGACCGTCAACGACCGCTTCTTCGACGCGATGCCCAACTACGTGGTCGAAGACGCCATGAAGCTTCCACCGCTCACCACCCACGAGAAATTCAGTCTCGCTACGGCTGGAGTTTTTGACCCTTTCACTGTTCCCTTCGTCGGATTTCTTGCCGCCGTAGACCAAGCCAATGATTCTCCGAAATCATGGGGTCAAGGATGGGGCGCCTACGGAGAGCGCTTTGGAGAGGAGTTCGGTGACAACGGCATAGGCACCTACATGACCGTCGCTGTTTTCCCCACCATCCTGCGCGAAGATCCGCGCTACTATGAAATGAAAAAAGGCCGCTTTACCCGCCGTGTGGCCTATTCCGTCAGCCGCCTCTTCGTGACCTTCACCGATTCCGGAAACGTCAGCTTCAATTATTCGGAAATCATCGGCAATGCCGCCGCCACCGCCGCTTCCAATATTTACCATCCAGTGGAAGACCGCACCGTCTCCCGCAATCTCGGTACCTGGGGCATGCTCATCATGTGGGATGGCGCATCCAACGAACTGAAGGAATTCTGGCCTGACATCCGCCGCAAAGTCTTCCACAAATACACCCCCTAGCTCTCCGCACCCTTGGGCGATCCGTGGTCCGCGTCCCGTCCGCAGATGTTTGTGACTTTGTGGTTTTTGGCCTATCGTTGCAGGGTGGGGCTTCAGCCCCGACCGTGTTTCTCTAGCGGTTTTATCTTCAAAGCTTACTTGCCCGACGGATTCGCCGGCGGCTGGCCCTGGCTCGCCGGAGGAGTAATTCCGTTCATCCGCAAATACTCCTCCATTTGCCCGTAATGATCGAACGCGTGCGTGCAAGCGAAGCTCGCCAGCGCCAGCCTTGTGTTCAGGAACGACACCGGCGGTTTGCTCACAATAGCTGTGGCATTCCTGGGCGTAATTGTAGCGATCGCGCGATGACCAAGCGCATAGGAGTCTTTGAGATACTTGAGGATTTGCTCCTTGGTCTGAATGGAATCAGGGCCATTGTTCTGCTTGTTGCTGGCAATGCTCGCCGGAGTCGGTTGGCCGAGAATTGCATCGAAGAAGTAATAATTGGCGGTTGCGACGTGCTTCACTTCCTGCGCGAAAGTCCGCACTCCACTGTACTTGCCGTCGGTCGATGGAGGCGCGAAAGAATATTTGTCAGCGGGCATGGCTTCCGCAGCGGCCACCACTTGGCTTTCCACGAGGCCCAGTTGCCCTTGCAGCACTGACGAAATCGTCGGCGCCCCGGCAGCTTTCCTCATCGGCGTCGTCTGTTGTGCCTGAGCGCTCACTGCGACAGCGAACAAAGCCACGGCCACCACCAGCAGTCCCGCTGCTCTTTTCATTTTTTGCTCCTCAGTTTTTCGTTCCATTCGTCCAGTGGCCCAGGTCCCTTACCCCACCATTTCAAATTCTGTCGTCACCGGCGTCCCGCGCACAACCGACTGCGTCACTGGCGAGCCATCCACTGCCAGCTTCCAAATCTCCTTCAGCGTCTTCTCATCTGCATCCGCGCGCACGAACGCCTTGGCCTTGATTCCGCGATATCCCGGATTGCCTGAATCATCCAGCCCCGCCCACTTTAATATATTGTCGAAATTCCCTTCGAGTGCGATCTCCAAGTCGTGAATCTTCACGCCTCGCTTGGTCGCGTTCAGCACGAATCCCACCGTCATGCACGCGCCAATCGCCGACAGCAGCTGCTCGTGCGCGCTCGCCGCCAGGTCCGTCGCGTCCAACCCTCCGGGTTCGTCCATCTCAGATGCGTGCGTGCGCATGTACGCCTTCGCGCGAAATCCGTCCTGCCACACCACCCGCGACTTCCACGGCCCGCTGATGCCTTTCAACACTTCCGGCTGTTTCATCGAGCAGAGGATTTCATTCAGCTTCTCGGGGCGTAGCCCATTCAGTTTTTCTTCCGACATTTTCGTATCCGCCATTTCTTTTCTCCTCTTTCCAAAGTTACTGCGGCCGCCATTCTCCCCCGGAGTACGTTTTACCCGGACGAAGTATTCCCGTCTTACCTGATCACTGACCAATGTCTTTAAAGCGCCACTGCTTTTCCCTGGAACTCCCGCCTCAGCTGTTTTGCCGCCTCCCCAATCGCCGCCATCTTCTGCGTCGCAATCTCTGCCGTGTTGACGTTTCGCTCCGCGAACGTCCCGAATCCGCAATCCGGGTTCAGGAAAATCTTCGCCGGATCGTAGAACTTCGCCAGCTCCTTCACCCGCGCCACAATCTGCTCCGGCTTTTCAATCTCATCTGTACGCGGATTCACAACTCCTAATCCAATTTCTTTTTCGTTCTTGTATTCCTTGAACACTTCCAGTTCGCCCGCGCGCGGCGTCGCAAACTCCAGCACCAATTGATGAATATTCATGCGCATCAAATACGGCAGCATCGGCCCGTAATTTCCCTTGAGCAGCACTTCTTCCTTTCGGCTCCAATTTCCCCGGCAAACGTGCACGCCAAACCGCACCCCGTCGATTCCCTCCGTCGTCTCGTTCATCAGCCGCACCGCCAATTCCAGTTCATCCGACGGATCGCGGCGGTTCGGCAATGCCGCGCACATAAACGTTTCCGTGCTCTCCGCTCCGTAAACAATCTGACTCAGGATCGGCTCGTCGAATTGTATGAACTCCACGCCCTTGGCCTTCAGCGCCAGCACTTCCTTACGCAAAATCTTCACCACGTCCTTGGCCAGCTCTTCCGGCGCGCCGTAAACTTTATCCGACAGCCCCTCGAACCAGCTCGACCGCGTCAGCATGTACGGTCCCGGCAGCGGCACTTTCAACGGCCTCTTCGTATGCTTTTTCGCGAAGTCCACTTCATCCTGCGCCAATCCATTTTTTTCCGTCAGCCGCCCCACCACGATCGGGCTCTTGATCGCAAACGCCGGCACATCCAGCGCGCGCAGCACCTCCTCATATCGCGCGCGGTCTTTCATGTAATCCATCAGCTCCGAAACCTTCATCAGCCGCATCCCGCCCAGCTTTTCCACCACGAACGAATAAAAATTGTCGCGCCGCTGCTCTCCGTCCGTCGGAATGTCCACGCCGGCCTGTTCCTGCGCGTCCAAACATTCCACCACCGCGCGATCCGCCACCGCTTGGAATTCCTGCTCCGTTCCTTCGCCCGACTGCCGTTTCCGCAGCGCCTGAATCAGCCATGCGGGCCGCGGCCAGCTTCCCACCACCGACACCGGGAATAGTTTTTTCTCAGACATGTGCGCCTTCTCCCTTTTCACTCTTTTTGAAATCGCTTTCGACCGGCAAGCCGCTGCCGCTCCATTCCGTATATGACCCGTCATAGAGCGCCACGTTGTAGCCCAGCTGCGCCAGCGCCAAAAATCCCAGCGCCGCTCGCACACCCGTGCGGCAATACGCAATCGCATTTGTTCCTTGCGTCACGCCGCGCGACGTAAATAATTCCTCGATCCGCTCCGGTGCGCTCAAAATTTTCCCGCTCGCGCCAATCTGGTCGCAGCTTAGATTCACCGCGCCCGGAATCCGCCCCGGGCGCGCATCGATCTCCGCCTTTCCCGAAAATTCGTCCGCCGTGCGCAAATCCACCAGCCGTGCCGCGTTTTTCTGTACGTCCGGCGTCATCGCGCGCAATTCCGGCCTCACTTTCGCCTCAAATTTCCGCGCTGTCGCCGGCACCGGCCGGTAAAACGCCTCGCGTCCTTCCGCCACCCACTGCTCCCAAAAAGTCTCCATAACGTGCACGTCCGTCCGCCCCAGATACGCCAGTATCCATGCCAGAAACGCCGCGTTGCGCCCATCCGCGTTGTCGTAAATCACTGGCGTATGTTTTGCGTCGAGTCCTATATTTCCCAGCCGCCGCGCCAGTTCCTCCGCGCGTAGCAAACGCCCTTCCGCGTCGCGTTGCTTCGCTACCGGAAAATTCACCGCATTCTTCGGATGCCCGGACATATACCGCAACACCGAACGAGGATCGATCACCAGAAATTCCGGCGACTCCAGCCGCTCGGCCACCCATTCCGCCGATACCAATTGGAACATGTTCATCTACCCTTCGATGTCCGGCCCTTCGCAGAGATTCACGCTTTTTGAGGCTGTCCGCTCGCGGGGAACGCGCGGAGGTCCTAAATGCTGCCGGCATTCTAATCCAACTCCCCATCCAAGTCACTTTTTCATACGCCCTGTCTGCGGTTGATGCGGTATGCAGAGCATTGTCATTCCGAGCGACGATGCGA
>JBAQYT010000197.1:0-24949 GCA_049787175.1 Candidatus Acidiferrales bacterium
ATTCCCAGCAGCCTTATGCGCTCCGAAATCGCTTCCAAGATCTCATCGGAACTTCGCGTCGAAGAACCGGTTTTGCGCGAAGCTCTTCGCCGCGCGGTCTCCGAACGCCGCAGCGAAGTGAAAACCAAACCGGAGCTTGTGCGTGCCGCTGTGCGCCCCGTCGAGCGCCGCCTGATGCAAATGCTGGTCGAGGCCGAAGGCTTTCGCCAGCAGCTCGCATTGCGCATCACGGAAACGCAATGCCACAAGGGTCTTGAGACCGAGCGAATTTTTGAAACGCTCATCGAATCCGTGCAAACCGGCGCGCGCCCCGACCCCGCTTCCTTGGCCGAGTCCCTTCCCGAACGCGACCGCGCCCTGCTTTTCGAAATCCTTTTTGAGGCGGCGCAGGAACCCAGGTGGGAAGAAGCCGAGTCGTGCCTGATCGAGCTGGAATGCGGCAGGATGGAAGAAAAACTGACCGAGCTGGGCCGCCGCATTGCGGCCCTTGCCCCCGGTGAAAAAGGCTTGGATCTTCAAGGCCAGTTCATGCATCTAAGGAAGGAACTGGCGCGACTGAAGGGCCATCAACCAATCATAGATGGGGCGAATCGTCCTTGACCCATGCCAAGGCTCGCTGCCGGTATTTTGAAGGCGACACCTCGCAACTCCCTGGCAAGTAGCTATTTTCTGCAATCGGGCAGAGCGGCCAACAACGCAATTGACGTTTCCTTGCCTTCAACGCTATGCTAGCAAGGTTTGGGGCGAAACGGACTACCCGCTTCTTGCATCTCATACTGTGAGTGCCGGTTGTGCGGTGAGATTTGGACCATTTGGGTGCAGGAACGAAATCATTAATTCGCCTTCGTCGGGCGAAGCCATCGACTTTATCCGTCATCATTGCTAGATATCTCGTCGCTCGGAATGTCATTTCCGCTTGAGCGTGCGATTTTGAATTGAGCTTTCGTGCGGCCCTGCGCCGCATCCGAGGAGTCGAACGTGCCGTTGGCGATTGAGGAAAAATACGATCAGGTTCGTCAGCTCATCAATATGGGCAAGGAACGCGGTTACCTTCTCTATGATGAGGTGAACGATATTCTTCCGGCGGAAGTCCATTCCTCCGAGGAAATCGACGATCTTCTCTCCACGTTCGAGCGCTACGGCATCGACGTGTATGAAGACTTGTCGAGCGCCAAGGCCGCTCTGGCGGCTGGCGAAGCGGGAGAAACCGCCGAGCCCGCCAAGGAAGAACCATCCTCCGCGGCCACCGAGGAAGTCGATCTCGATCTGACTCCCGGCGCGCTCGAAAAAACTAACGATCCCGTCCGCATGTACTTGCGGGAAATGGGCACTGTGCCCCTGCTGACACGCGAAGGCGAAGTCACCATCGCCAAGCGCATTGAGCGCGGCCAGAACCTCGTTCTGAAAACCATCACGCGCTCCCCGGTTGTTCTCAAGGAAATCTTAGCCATTGGAGACGATCTCCGTACCGGCGCTCGTTCCATCAAGGAAATCGTCCAATTCGACGATGAAGAGCTGACGGAAGAAAAAGTCGCCAACAAAACGAAGCAGACCCTCAAGCAAATTGACCGCGTCGCCAAGCTGTACCTCGCGGCTCTCAAGCAGGCGCAGAAGCTCGAGCGCACTCCGAAATCCAAGCGGCGTCCGTATTTGCGCGCGCGCTACACGCTTTCACGCACGCGTATCGAGATGTCCAATCGCGTCCGCGAAATCGAATTCAACCCGTTTGAGCGCAAGCGCCTGATCGACAAAATTCGCCAGACCGTCGAGCGCGTGCACACTCTGGAACGCGAAACCACCAAGCTCGAGCGCCGCGTCGACGCGTCCAAGGGCGATGTTCTCGCCGAAGCCCGGCGCGACCTGAAGGACCGCCGCACCGAGCTCCGCGAAATTGAAATTTCCAGCGAGGTCAGTCCGCAGGAGCTCAAGCGCACTCTGCAGATTATTGTTCGCGGAGAAATTGAAGCGGAGCAGGCCAAGAAAGAACTGATCGAAGCCAACCTTCGCCTGGTCGTTTCCATCGCCAAAAAATACACCAACCGCGGCTTGCAGTTCCTCGACCTGATCCAGGAAGGCAACATCGGCCTGATGAAAGCCGTCGACAAATTCGAATGGCGCCGCGGCTACAAGTTTTCCACGTACGCGACTTGGTGGATTCGCCAAGCCATCACGCGCGCCATTGCCGATCAGGCGCGCACCATTCGCATCCCTGTGCACATGATCGAGACCATCAACAAGCTTGTGCGCACCAGCCGCCAGCTGGTGCAGGAGCTCGGCCGCGAGCCCACCTCGGAAGAAATCGCCAAGCGCATGGACATTCCTGTGTCCAAGGTGCGCAAGATTTTGAAAATTGCTCAGGAGCCCATTTCTCTGGAAACACCCATTGGCGAAGAGGAAGATTCGCATCTGGGCGATTTCATCGAAGACAAGGCTGTGGTTTCTCCGTCCGACGCGGTCATCAATTTGAGTTTGAAGGAACAAACTTCTTCCGTGTTGAAAACGCTGACGCCGCGCGAAGAGAAAGTCATCAAGATGCGCTTTGGTCTCGACGACGGCAGCGAGCACACCCTGGAAGAAGTCGGCCAGTCGTTCGCCGTCACCCGCGAACGTATCCGCCAGATCGAAGCGAAAGCTCTGCGCAAGCTGCGCCATCCTTCGCGTTCGCGCAAGCTGCGCGCGTTCCTCGAAGGCAGCGCCAACGAATTCTGATCCCCGTCTCGCGGTTTATTCGTCGCTCGGATCCACAACTTCTAAAAACGATGCGCAGGCGGCGACGTTGCGCTTGGCGTTCTGCGAGTCGTAAAAGACGGGGATGGTCATTCCGGTCGAGAACGTCCGCGTCAGATCGTTCGCCGAAGCGGACACGATTTTTCCTGTGCCGTCCTGGAATTCATAAGTGACCGCCGAAGCATTCCTGAACTCCCGCTGCTCGGTCACGCGGGCCATCGCCAGCGCGCCGTTTTGCATCAGTTTCAGATCGCGCACCATTCCACGTCGCATGAAAAATGGCAGGCTCGCAATCAACGCCATGAATGCAACGAGGAAAATTTCCGGCCCGCGCGATTGCGGCATCAATGGATCGCGATACCATACGCCGTGAAGCGTCCACGCCAGGAATGCTTCCATGCCAAACACAAACAGCAGAAGCAAATTCACCACGCGTTTTCCGCGGCGATTCAGCCGTACGGGTCGGGGCAGAGGCAGAGAAGCAAGAAAATCGTACCGCCCGGATTTTTCCCTGCCGCTGCTGGTTTCTGCAACCGCTGCAAGTGAGGGCGTATCATTGCCGCTTGCCGCCGTTCCTGTGGATGCGCGCAATTTCGTCAGCCCCTGCCTTGCTCCTGCGTACACGAAACCCAGCAGAAGCGTGGGCAGCGTCGCAAAAAGAACGGCGCCGGGCCAGTTATGCCGTTCCATTCCCAGCGCAATGATTCCCATCACATCGAAAATCACGATCAGCGCCGGCACGAGCCACTGCACGCGGACCAGCCGCCGCTCGGCTGCGTCGCGATTCCATCCGCAGCGCGCGCAATAGAAGCGGCCCATCGCGGGAAGCGTCGCCGCGCCGCACTTCGGACATTTCATTTGCGCCATGGAAAATTCCTAAGCCAAAATTCGCGCCGGCTTACGCCATACGATTATCATAGCCTCATGGCCGCGCTTCTCGAACTCGTGAATTTCATGGTGGAGCTGCCGACGCCCGAAGGCTGGGTGCGGCCTGTGAATGAAGTGTCGCTTGAGATCGAGGAAGGCGAAGTGCTGGGCCTGGTGGGCGAATCCGGCTGCGGCAAGACCATGCTGTCGCTCGGAATGATGGGCCTGGAGCCGCACGGCGCGCGTCGCGGCGGCCGGGCATGGCTGGGAATTTCGCGCGATGGGCTCGCGGCGCGAGTCAACTTGGCGGCGATGGCAGGGGATGGTATGCGCGAGCTGCGCGGCCGCGAAATCGCCATGATTTTCCAGGAGCCGATGACCGCGCTCGATCCCGTGATGCGCATCGGCGCGCAAATCGAGGAAGCCATCCGCGTGCACGAGCCGCGACTCCCGCGCGCCGAGACTCGCCGCCGCGTCATCGAATCGCTCGAACTTGCCGCTGTGCCACAGCCTGGCGTCCGCGCGCGCCAATTTCCCCATCAGCTTTCGGGAGGCTTGCGCCAGCGCGCCATGATTGCCATGGCGCTTTCCATGCGGCCGCGCCTGCTCATCGCCGATGAGCCGACCACCGCGCTCGACGTCACCGTGCAAAAGCAAATCATCGAGCTACTCATCCGGCTCTGCCAGGAATTGCATCTCGCGCTGCTATTCATCACCCACGATCTGGGCGTGGTGGCGCAGATCGCCCGCCGGGTCGCGGTGATGTACGCGGGCCGGATCGTCGAGATGGGGCCAACGCTTGAAGTTCTTGCGCACCCGAGCCATCCCTACACCGCCGGACTGCTTCGCGCGGCGCCGCGCCTCGAAGGAAAGAAGTTCGTTCCGATTCCTGGAGTCGTTCCGCGGCTCGGCGATTTGCCGCCCGGCTGCTCTTTCGCTCCACGTTGCGAATACCACCGCCAAGAATGCGACGCCGCCGTGCCTGATTTGCGCGAAGCTTCACACGGCCATCTTGCCCGTTGTATCCTCGTCCCATGACCTTATCATCCGAGTCGATCAACCAGCACGAGCAAATGGCGCTCGTTCGCGACCGTTTCACACGCACCGCGGGCGTCTTTGCCGATTATGTCTTGAACCAGCGTGTCTTCGAGGCCGAGCGTTTGTTGCGGCTGGTCGCGCCCGGCGGTTCGGAACGCGCGCTCGATGTTGCCTGCGGTCCCGGCACCTTGGCGCGCATTTTCGCGCCGCATGTGCGCTGGATCGGCGGTTTGGACCTGACGCCGGCGATGCTGGAGCGCGCACGCCGCGAAGCTGTCGAGCGGAGGCTGACGAATTTTTGCGCCATTCGCGGCAATGTTCTGCAAATGCCATTCCGCGACGACTCCTTCGATATAGTTGTCACTAGCTACAGCATTCACCATCTCCCAGACGCCGCAGCAGGCCTGGGAGAAGTTGCGCGCCTTCTGAAGCGCGGCGGAAGGTTTGGCATGCTGGATATGATTGTCTCTGAGAATCCGGCGGCAGCGAGAGCATGCAACGACATCGAAATCGCGCGTGACCCCTCGCACACGCGTACTCTGCCGCTGAGCGAATTCGAGCGATTGCTCGCTTCTTTCGGCCTGGGTATTCACTCCCGCGAAATCATCGAGCACCCCCGCACATTGGATCAGTGGATGCGCACGGCGGGCTCGAAGCGCGGCGACACGGAATACGAAGCCACGCGAAATCTTCTGGAAGCTTCCATGCCCAACGATACTGCCGGCCTGCGGGCGAAATTCTTTGACGAGCCGCCGCAAGGCGGCTCGAACGCTTTTCCGGACGGGCGCCCGGACATTGAATTGGTCCATACCGCGCTGTATCTCACGGCCGAAAAGCAGTGAACGGCTCGGAACCTCTCCTCGAAGCCCGCAATTTGCGCAAAGCCTTTGTCGTATCCGGCGCTGCCTGGGAAAGCTCCAAGAGCCGCGCCCAAGCCGTCGATGGCGTCAGTCTGGAAGTCCAGCGCGGCGAAATATTTGGCATTGTTGGTGAATCTGGCTGCGGAAAAACGACGCTCGCGCGCATACTCCTGCGCCTGGTCGAACCGGACTCCGGCGAAATCCGCTTCGCGGGTGAAGATTGGCTCGCCGCGAACGGCGCGCAGACGCGCAAGATTCGCCGCCGCATGCAAATGGTTTTCCAGGATCCGATGGCCTCGCTCGACCCGCGCATGCGCGTGGAGGCCATCGTGGGCGAGCCGCTCGAAATTCACGAACCGGAGCTTGGGCGAACGGAACTTCGCGCCCGCGTTGCCGAGGCGCTCGAAGCGGTTGGCCTGGGCGCGGAAATTCTGCAGCGTTATCCTCACGAATTCTCCGGTGGGCAGCGCCAGCGCATCGGCGTCGCCCGCGCCCTGATTCTGCGTCCCGAACTCATCATTGCCGACGAGCCGGTCTCTTCTCTGGATGTTTCTATCGGCGCGCAGATCCTCGAATTGCTGGAGCGCCTCCAGCGCGCATTCTCTCTCACGTTGCTGCTGATTTCGCACAACTTGCCTGTCGTTGCGCAGCTCGCATCCCGGGTTGCGGTTATGCAGGCTGGCCGCTTTGTCGAAAGTGGTCCCGCCGGTCGCGTTCTCTCCACACCGGCCCATCCGTATACGCAAAGCCTCCTCGCCGCTGTTCCCAAGCTCCCGGTGTGAGAGCGCTATTCCAACGCTCGGATTTGCGCTAGACTCCGCGGAGAAACTTTTCGCCTTCTCACGCGTAGTGGATGGGTGCGAGCGAATACGAATCGTTCGCGGGAGGAACGATTATGGCTGCCACGGCTGCTGCGGTTCCCGAAGCTCCGCAATCCATGGGCGCATTCGCGCGCGTGATCGGCGCGATTGTCAGTCCTCGCGCCACCTTCCAGGACATCGCCCGCAAACCGGGCTGGCTGCTGCCCATTTTGATCTTCATCGTTCTCAATGTGTCGGTGACCACGGCCTTTGGCCACCACGTCGGCTGGCGGGCGTTCATGGAGAAACAAAACGAGCAGAACCGCTCGACGGCGCAGCGCATGGCCCAGATGAAGCCCGAGCAACGCGAACACATGATCGAAATACAGGTCAAAGCTGCGCCCATCGTCGGCTACGCATTCGGAGTGGTTATTTTTCCTCTCATTGTGCTGGTGATTGCGGCGATATTCATGGGCATATTCAACGCGACGTCGAGCGCGGCAATCGATTTGAAAACATCGTTTGGCATTGTGAGTCATGCTTGGCTGCCGTTCGTCATTGCGGGTCTTTTAGGCCTACTCGTCATGTTCCTCAAGGCCCCGGACACCGTCAATCTTCAGAACCTGGTTGCATCCAACGTCGGCGCGCTGCTTAGCAATAAGGCGCCCTTGTGGCTGCAAACCCTATGCACGTCGCTCGATGTGTTCACTTTTTGGGTGATTGGCCTACTGGCATTTGGTTATTCCGTGGCGCGGCCGAAGAAGCTCAGCATGGGTGTGGCCCTCGCTTGGGTTGTGGGAGTTTGGCTGGTCTTCATTCTGATTAGGACTGGCTTGGTCGCGATGGTCTCCTGATACACTCGGCGGATGCCGTTTCGTTTTGAAGTTCTGCACACCGACCCGAGCGGCGCGCGCCTGGGCCGCCTGGAAACTCCGCACGGCGTGATCGAAACGCCGGCGTTCATGCCCGTGGGGACGCTCGGCAGCGTCAAGGGACTCACCCAGGAATCTCTCGAGTCCATCGGCGCGCAAATCATTCTCGCCAACACCTATCATCTTTTTCTGCGTCCCGGCGCGGAACTGATCCGTGAAATGGGCGGCCTGCACAAGTTCATGTCCTGGCCGCATCCGATTCTTACCGATTCCGGCGGCTATCAAGTTTTTAGCTTGGCTGATTTGCGCAAGGTCACCGACGACGGCGTCGCGTTCCGCTCGCACGTTGATGGCTCGTCGCATTTTTTATCGCCGGAGAAAGCGCTGGAAGTGCAGATTGCGCTGGGCTCGGACATCGTTATGGTGCTTGACGAATGCATCGAGTCTTCGACGGACCAACCCCGCGCCAGCGCCGCCGCTGCGCGCACGCTCGCATGGGCCAAGCGCTCGATCGCTTACTTCAACGAGCACGGTGATGCGCAGCGCCAGATGATGTGCGGCATTGTGCAAGGCGGCGCGCATCGCGAACTTCGGCGCAAGTGTGCCGGCGAGATGGTCGCGCTGGATTTCCCCGGATACGCCATCGGCGGCCTTGCCGTTGGCGAACCTCACGAAGTCACTTGCGAAATCACCGCCGAAGTGGCCTCTCGCTTGCCGCCCGATAAGCCCCGCTACCTGATGGGCGTCGGCCGTCCCGAGCAGATCCCTGACTACGTCGCGCGCGGCGTGGACATGATGGATTGCGTCTTGCCCACTCGCAGCGCGCGCCACGGCTGCCTATTCACATGGCAAGGCCGCCTGCTCATTAAGAACGCGCGTTATGCGAACGATCCGCGCCCGATCTCTCCGGATTGCGCATGCCCCACATGCCGCCGCTATTCGCGCGCGTATTTGCGGCATCTGTTTGCGTCGCACGAAATTCTGGGAGCAACCCTGAACACCCTGCATAACGTTTACTTTTACCTTGACATGATGGCCGAAATCCGCAAGTCTATCCGTTTTGGGAACCTCCTGGGATTCAGTTCAGAGCTTCAGGCTCGTCTTGAAACGAGTGTCTCCGACTAGCTCGGCATCGTCCCATTGAGCCAGTCATTGTCGGACAGGCGTGAACGGCATTCTCGGGAGCAGCGTTTCTGTCTCATCGTTTTTCTAATCTCTGAGGGATATTCGCGGTTGCCGAGGAGTAAATTGAATTGATGTCCCACGGCCCTTTGTTTGACGTTTCTTTGGTGGCGCAGCAGTCCGCAAGCGGCCTGGTCGCTATCCTCCCGTTCATTCTGATTCTGATCATCTTGTACGTCCTGATGATTCTTCCCGCGCAGCGCCGCCAAAAGAAGCTCGCGGCCATGATCTCTGCGTTGAAGAACGGCGACAAGGTCATCACCAACGGCGGAATTTACGGCACAGTGATGGGGCTCGATAATGAGTCCGTCCAGCTTCGCATCGCCGAGCAAGTGAAGATTCGCGTCGCGCGCAGCGCCATTGCCGGGCTACAGCCCGAAGCGAAGGAGAGTTAGCCGCCCTCAATGGATTCCAATCTCAAGTGGAAAGCGCTTTTCATCCTGATCGTGGTGTTGATCTGTTTCTACGCCCTGTTCGGCGTTCCGTCGTTTCCTACTTCCTGGGGCCAGGTAGCGAGTAATTTCTCGAATCGTATGCAGCTCGGCCTCGACCTGCGCGGTGGCAGCCATCTTGTTTTGCAGGTGCAGGTGCAAGAAGCGGTCGCCACTCACACCGATCAGATCTTCGACGCGCTCCAGGATCAGCTTCACAAGCAGAACATCACCACCGGCGAAGTTCGCGAACTCAACAACACGCAAATCCTGATCCGCAACGTCGCGCCGGCATCCACCGGAGCTTTGCAAGCCTTGGTGCAGAATCAATTTCCCGACTTTACGATTTCTGAGGCTGCCGGCGAGCAGAATGGCTTTCTGCTTACCATGAAAAGTACGGTAATTTCCGACATCGATCAGCAAACCATGGACCAGTCGCTCGAGACCATCCGCCGCCGCATCACCGGTTTGGGCCTGAAAGAGCCCAACGTTGCACACACCGGCCGTGGACAAGATGAGATCCTGGTCGAACTTCCGGGCGAAGGCGATCCCACGCGCGCTAAGCAAATCATTCAGGCGGGCGGCCAGTTGAAGTTGCAGCTCGTCCTGGACGACAATCCGTATCCCTCCGAGGCGGCGGCTCTGGCCGCGCATGGCGGCGTGTTGCCGCTGGACAGCCAGCTCGTTCCGGGGAAAGTGGATACTGCGACCGGCCAATCGGGCGCTGTGGGTTGGTATCTGCTGAATCGTTCTCCGATTGTGACGGGAGCGGACCTGAGGCACGCGACGCCGGGACCGGACGGCAACCAGCCCGGCTTTTACCAGGTCAATTTTTCGCTCTCCAATGAGGCAGCTAAGCGCTTCGGTCCATTCACGGCGTCTGACATCGGCCGCCATATGGCCATTGTTCTCGACAACCAAGTCCAGAGCGATCCCGTGATTAACGGACGAATTGACGATCAGGGCGAAATCGAAGGGAATTTCACGCAACAGAGCGCCGAGGATCTGTCAGAGATTCTGAACGCCGGCGCGCTGCCCGCGTCCATCAAGTATCTCGAAGAACGCACCATCGGTCCTTCGCTTGGCGCTGATTCCATTCGTGAAGGCGTTCAGGCATCCATCGCCAGCCTTATCGCCGTTTGGATTTTCTTGGTCGTTTATTACCGGCTGAGCGGCATCAACGCCGTCGTGGCATTATTGCTGAACTTGATCATCCTGATCGCGTTTATGGCCGTTTCGGGTGCGACGCTGACATTGCCTGGAATCGCTGGCGTTGTCTTGACCATAGGCATGGGTGTCGATTCCAACGTGCTCGTGTTCGAGCGTATTCGAGAGGAACTACGCGGCGGCAAGGCCAATGCCTCGGCTGTGGATATCGGCTTCGACAAGGCATTCCTGACCATCATCGATACCCACATCACCACGCTCGTTTCCGCGGCTTTTCTTTTCCTTTTCGGAACCGGCCCGGTGAAAGGTTTTGCAATCACGTTGACCATCGGCCTTCTGGCGAACCTCTTCACGTCTGTTTGGGTGTCACGCGTAATCTTTGATTGGCATCTATCACGTATGGGGCGAGAAGCCGAGCTTAGCATATAGACTTAAGAATCAATGATATACGGTGTTTTTGTGCAATCCGATAACCAGGGTGCCGTTTTGGGAACATTTTTTTGACCCTGGTGTCTAACTCAGCAAGGATAAGAGTCGACTATGGAATTTTTTCACGAACCTAAGATCGACTGGATGGGCAAGGCGAAGTATTTCGCCGCTCTCTCCCTATGCCTTTTGGTGGTTGGCGCCGTCGCCGCGATTTACCATGGCGGCCTTCACTACGGCATCGATTTCAAGGGCGGCACCATGGTCATGGTGCGCTTTTCCTCCGCTCCTCCGATTGGACAGATTCGCAGTGCGCTCAACGCCGCTGGGCTGAAGAACAACGAGGTCACCAGCAGCAGCGACATCTCCAATCCGAACTCCCGCAACGACGTGATGATTCGTGTCGGGCAGAATGGCGAAGGCGAAGACTCTCTGAACGCCGCGAAGCAGACTATCCTGGCGGCTCTTCAGAAGAATTTCGGCACGCCGAGCAGCTCTAAACCCGATTTCAACGCTGTCGCCGTCCCAGACCTTGCTAACTATCTGACCCCGCTTGACCCGTTGGTGCTGCAGACGTCGGCGGGCGACCGTTACACGCAGTTGGCGCAAGCTTTGGTCAACGCGCGCGACCACGGCCATGGTGGCATCGTCACGAACTTCGACGAATTGAGCGGCGTGGGCGGCGCGAATGCGGCGGTCATCTCGGATTTGAAGAATGGATATTCGCTCAACACTTTCAGCGTTGGCGATGCGGAGGTGGTCGGCCCCACCGTTGGCGCGCAGTTGCGCCGCCAGGCGATCTTCGCCACCCTTTATGCTTTGGCGGGCATGTTGATTTATGTCGCCTTTCGCTTTGAATGGATCTATGGAACTGCCGCAGTTATCGCCGTGTTTCACGACGTGCTCATCACTCTCGGCTTCTTCTGTTTGTTCTACAATAAATTTGAAATTTCTCTTACGGTCATCGCCGCCCTTTTGACCTTGGTCGGCTATTCCATGAACGATACCATCGTCATCTTCGATCGCGTGCGCGAGAATCTGCGCTTGATGCGCCGCGAGCCGCTCACGGTGATCATCAATCGCTCCATCAATCAGACTCTTTCGCGTACCATCCTTACCAGCGGGCTCACTTTTCTTACCGTCTTTCTCCTTTTTGTTTTTGGCGGTCAGGTTCTGCGCAGTTTCTCCTTTGCCATGGTTGTAGGAGTTGTGATAGGTACCTACTCCAGTTTCGGCATTGCGGCTCCGATTGTGGTGATTTGGAATAAATGGCGTGGCCACGGCGCCACGTTAGCGGCGCCTTCTTCGACGGAAAAGCGGGCGGAGAAGCGTCTGGCAACAGCTCGGAGGTAAGCCATGTTCGACGATCTTGTCGAGTCAACGAGCAAGAAAAAGACCAACAAAGTCTGGAGCGTGTGGCTCTCGGCCCTGGTTCAGGCGCTCATTCTGGGCGTGCTGGTTTTGATTCCGCTGATCTATACCAGCGCGTTGCCGAAGGCCCTGCTGACCACCTTTTTGGTTGCCCCGCCGCCGCCCCCTCCTCCACCGCCTCCGCCTACTGTTGTTCACGTGAAAGTTACGCCGAAGCTCTTTACGAACAAATTTGTCGCCCCCACGGTTATTCCTAAGAAGATCGAGATTATTAAGGAGCAGCCTCAGCCGGATGTGGGCATGACCGGTGGCGTGCCGGGTGGCGTGCCCGGTGGCTCGGCGGACGGTGTTTTGGGAGGCATTATCGGTGGTGCGCCCGGAGGTTTGCCGCCACCGCCGAAGCCGACGGCGCCTCTTAGAATTGGTGGCAACGTAATGGCGGCGAAAATCATCAATGAGACGAAGCCGGCCTATCCGCAAATCGCGAAAATGGCGCATGTTTCAGGAACAGTGACGCTGCACGCCATCATTGCCGAGGACGGCACCATTCAGCAACTGACGTTCATTTCCGGGCCCGCGCTTCTCAGGCAGGCCGCTTTGGACGCGGTCCGGCAGTGGCGTTACGCGCCTACGACGCTCAACGGCCAGCCGACCAAGGTTGATACGACGATCTCCGTCGTCTTCGACCTCGACGGCGGCTAATTCCGGGGAACTTCCGGGCGGATCCTTGTCCGTCGGATTCACCCAGTTGTTTGAGGGGACAAAAGGCGGCTCGCGGTTGCTGCCGAAACGCTTTTCGATAATTCGGAGGAGGAAAGAACATCATGGTTGCAAATCTTCTGTGGGCTGCTGTCCTGTTTTTCCAGGAGGGTGGCGGTGGCGGCGGGGCAGTCAGCTGGGACTTGCGGAGCATGTGGCACACGATGGACATTCCCGCAAGAATTGTCGTTATTATTCTCTTCATTATGTCTGCCTGGTCGGTCGGCATTATGATTGACCGCTGGCTCATGTACAGTGCCGCGCGCAAACAGTCTCGCGTTTTCGTGCAGCAGGTGGCTGGCGCTCTCAAAGACAACAAGCTCGACGAAGCGATTTCCATCGCCGAGCGCAACAAGAAGAGCCATATCGCCAAGGTTGTCGCTACCGGGCTCTCCGAGTTTCAGGCGGCGTCCGCTCAGGTTGCCGACGAAGAAGTTATCGAAGCTGCCAAGCGCGGCCTCGAACGCTCGGTGGCCATCGTCCATGCGGAAATGAAGCGCGGCCTTTCCGGCTTGGCTACTATCGGCGCCACGGCGCCTTTCGTCGGCCTTTTCGGAACGGTTATGGGCATCATCGGCGCGTTCAAAGGCATCGCCGCGCAACATGCCAGCGGCCTTTCCGCGGTTGCCGGCGGTATCGCTGAAGCCTTGGTGACCACCGCTCTCGGCTTGCTCGTCGCCGTGCCTGCTGTGTGGACCTACAACTACTTCACCAACAAAGTCGAGGCCTTCGACGTCGAGATGGACAACTCTTCGATGGAGCTGGTCAACTATTTCATCACGCGCCGAGGCGGAAGGAAGTAAGTCATGGCGTATAAACCCAAAGTAGGCGCGGTGATGGCGGCTCCGAACGTTATTCCCATGGCCGACATCATGCTCGTCCTGCTGATCATTATGATGGTCATCACCCCCATGCTGAATAACCACCAGTTGGTGGATATGGCCAAGGCGAAAAACTGGGAGAATATGCCCGCCGCGGAACGCGACGACGCAGTCGTCTTAGCCGTCACTCGCGATGGCAATTATTACCTCGGCAACAATCAGATCGCCCTCAACCAGATCACTTCAACGGTGGAGGATAAGATTTCCAATAAGCTGAACAAAACCGTTTATGTTCGCGCTGACGAAAACGCGAAGTATGGAGACGTCAAGAAAATAGTCGACGCCGTTCGCGATGCCGGCGTGGATAACGTGGGCTTGCTGACGCTTAAGGATGAAACGGGCGCTCCGCAACCCCCGGCTGTTCCGGGTACCCCTTAGGGAGGTCTAGCAATGGGAATTTCAGTAGGACATCATGGCACTTCCATGTCGGAGCCGAACATCGTGCCTTTGATCGATGTTCTATTGGTGCTCATCATTATTTTCATGGCCATCACGCCCACCACGCCGACAGGATTAAGCGCCCTTGTGCCGCAGCCTCCGCCAAAGAATCAGAAGCAGCCGCCGCCTGACAACACGACCATCGTTGTGCAGGTCAGTTCGGACGGCAAGGTCATGATCAATCAAACGCCCGTCTCGTGGAATGAGCTCGGTCCACAGCTGACCGACGTTTTCAAGACCCGCGCCGATAAGACGGCCTTCGTCAAGGGCGAGGACGATACTTCTTTCGGATATGTCGAGCATGCCGTCGACATCATGCGGGGCTCTGGAATTACGAATGTTGGGTTGATCACCGCCAAAATGGAGGCTGGACAATAACTTTTGCGTCCGGACAATCGAAGTGCGTCCGGGCGCTTCTCCAATCGGCCCTCTGCCTTTCTTGGTGTGCGTTCGTAACTTAGCGCTCCTTCGCCTGGCAAGCAGCGGGTTGGTCGGTCTTACAAATGCAACGAGGAGAGAGGGATGGAGCGTAATTCCCACGCTGTTCCGGTTTTCGTGGCGCTGGCGGTTGTGTTTGGCCTCAGCGCCGCTGGCTGCGCCAAACTGAAAGCTCGTGACGATCTCAATAAAGGCGTCGAAGCCTATAAGAACGCGCAATTCGACTCGGCGGTCGAATACTTCAAAGATGCGAAGGACCTCGATCCCAAGCTTACGAACGCTCGATTGTATCTGGCGCAGGCTTACGCGCAGCAATACATTCCGGGAGCTCCTTCCGAGGAAAACAAGCGCAACGGCGAACAAGCCATTACCGAATGGAAGGGAGTTTTGGAAAGCGATCCCAACAATCTGATCGCCATCGGCGGCATCGGTTCCATGCTCTTCAACATGGCCGGAACGCCCTTTGATCGCAATATGATGGAACAGGCCAAGAGCTACCAGGAAAGGGCCATCTCGATAAATCCCAGCGACGCGCAAGCCTATTACTGGGTTGGCGCCATCGATTTTCTCATTGCGTATCGCACCAATACGCAATTGCGCGCGGATTACAATCAGAAAGCGAAGAAGCCCATCAAGCCTCTTGATCCTCTGCCCCCTGCTATTCGGGACACCTTCATCCAGCAAGAGGGTCAGACTGTAGCCGAAGGCATCAGCAATCTTCAGCATGCCCTTCAGATTAAGTCCGACTACGCGAACGCCATGGCCTATTTGAACCTGCTGCTTCGCCAAAAGGCGGATATGGAAACAAGTTCTGATGCTCGCGACGCGGATGAGAAGCAGGCCGATGATCTTCTCGAAAAGGTCAAGGAAATCAATCAGAAGCAGATGACCGCGCCTACTTCCGGCACGCAGTAGCGGCTCGTGTTCTTCATCCGCCGAGGATACACTTGAGCCCGGCTGGCTCCCGCAAGCCAGCTGCGTGCTTACCTCTTAGCGCACTTTCCAACTGCTCCCCTTGCTCCGCGGTGAAACGTCCGGCCTTTCGGCGTACAATGGGGAAATTGTGAGCCCTGAACAGAAGCCGATAGCCGATCCTACTGCGCAGCGCGTTCTCGACCTGCACTTCGTCGAGCTCATGGATAAGGTCCGCCGCAACCGCCCCGGCGACGACCTGGAGCTGCTCCGCCGCGCCTACGACTTCGCATCGGAGCAGCATCGCTTGCAGCGCCGCGAATCCGGCGACCTGTATTTGTCTCATCCGCTTGCGGTTGCGGGCGTTTTGGCGGACATGAAACTGGATGTCACCACGCTTTGCGCCGCTTTGCTTCACGACATCGTCGAAGACACCCGAATCCCCATCGAAAAGATTACCGAGATGTTTGGCGACGACGTGGCGCGCGTCGTCGGCGGAGCCACCAAAATCAGTCGCATCGATTTGCTTGCTCCGGAGGCCCGCCAGGCGGAGAACGTCCGCAAAATGCTCCTCGCCATGGTCAACGACGTCCGCGTCATTCTGGTCAAGTTGGCTGATCGCCTGCACAATATGCGTACCCTCGAGTACCTGGCCCCCGATCGCCAGGAGCGCATTGCCCGCGAAACCCTCGAAATTTATGCTCCCGTCGCCAATCGCCTGGGAATGGGCCTGATACGCGGTGAGCTTGAGGATCTGGCCTTTCGCTATCTCGAACCTTCCGCTTTCTTCGAATTGCAGAAAAAAGTAATTTCAAAGCACAAAATCCAGGAGAAATTCCTTCACGAAGTTCAGGATGCCATTCGCAAGAAAATGGTCGAAAACGGCATTCCCGCGGAGGTCGAAGGCCGCACCAAAGGGCTTTTCTCGCTGCATCAGAAAATGCATCGCCAGCAGCGCTCCGTCGATCAGGTCTACGATCTCATGGCTGTGCGCGTCATCACCGACACGGTAAAGAACTGCTACGCGGCCCTGGGCGTGGTCCATCAGATCTGGCGCCCGGTGCCCGGACGCTTCAAGGACTATATCGCCATGCCGCGGCCCAATCTTTATCAGTCTCTGCACACCACCGTCATTCACTCCGGCCAGCCATTCGAAATTCAGATTCGCACCCAGGAAATGCACCGCATCGCCGAGCAGGGCGTGGCGGCGCACTGGAAGTATAAAGACGGCCATGGCCTCTCTGGCCGGCCGGGCGCGGATATTGACGAGCAGCGGGATGATCAGCGCGTGCTCTGGATGCGTCAGCTCATTGAGTGGGTGCAGGAAATGGAGGAGCCCAGCGAGTTCCTCTCCACGCTCAAAGTCGATCTCTATCCGGAGGAGGTTTACACCTTCTCTCCGAAGGGCCGCGTCGTCGTGTTGAGTCGCGGCTCGACTCCCGTCGATTTCGCCTATTCCATCCACACCGAAGTGGGCCACCAGTGCGCCGGCGCGAAGGTGAACGGGCAAATTGTTCCCTTGCGCCACGTGCTGACCAACGGCGATGTGGTCGAGATCATCACGCAAAAAGGCCATGAACCCAGCCGCGACTGGTTGAAGTTCGTCCAGACTTCCCGCAGCCGCAGCAAGATTCGCCACTGGATTAACCTCCACGAACGTGAAGAAGCAACCGCCGTCGGCCGCCGCCTTCTGGAACGGGAAGCCCGAAATTGTGGCCTCAGCCTGAAGAAAATCTCTGACGAGGATTGGCAGCGCGTCGCTTCCGAATATGGCTGCGGCCGCATTGAAGACCTTCACGCGGATCTAGGCTACGGCAAATGGTCGGCGCGCCAGGTTCTCGCCAAGGCGTCAGGTCAGACTCTCGCTGAATCTACGGAAGAAAAGCCTGCGAAGATTGTTTCTACTGTCAAGCGCATGCTCGGCATGCAGCAAGCCACAATTCAAGTTCGCGGCCACGATGATTTGATGGTCTATCGCGCCAAATGCTGTAATCCGATTCCTGGCGACGACATTGTCGGCTACGTCACGCGCGGCCGTGGCGTCGCCGTCCACTCCACCTCCTGCCCGAACGTCCAGAATCTCCTTTATGAAACGGAGCGTCGCATTGGCGCGGAATGGGCCGGTTCGGCGGATTCGATCTTTCCTGTGCGCCTCCGTATCCTCACCGAAGACCGCCCCGGCATGCTCGCGGAAATCACCGCCGCCATCAGCGTCGCCGATGCCAACATCCGCACTCTGGAAAGCGTTGGCGAGCATTTGCACGCGCGGATTGAAATTGCCTTGGACGTGCGCGACCGCAAGCAGCTCGAAAAGATCCTTTTGCAGATTAAGAAAATCCCCGGCATCTTCGATATTGAACGCGTTTACAACGTCTAGCGCCCGCCCCCTTCCGTCGTTCCTGTCTCGCATTGTCATTTCCGACATCGCCATACCGCAATTGCCGTCCACGCAGCTACAATTTCAATGGATATGTTTCGCCTCCCCCTTCCCGGCCCCTGGCAGCGTCGCACTGCGCCGCAGCGGATATCTTTGCTCGCTCTTTGGATGGCTTCCTGTTTCATTTTCGGATGTCATCATGTCGCTCCGCTGGACACAACCGCCCTCGACAACTCCGGCATGAATTTCACCGCCATACAAACCCTCAAGGGCATGGACGTCACCAACGCCGAAGCAGCCCAGCTCATTGCGGCAAAGCAAGCCGGTTTCTCCGATGATGATTGCGTTACCGTGGTTCGTTTAGCGCGCAGCCGCAAGGAACCATTCCAAATCGGCGATGATATCGCGGACTTGCTCCGCGCTGGCGTCTCCGAGCCCACTGTATTGCAACTTGCGCAGCTCAATCAGATCGGTCTTTGGTCCGGGGAAGCCCAGGCCATGCGGCTTGCTGGCCTTTCTGATCAAATCATTCTCGAGGAAGCGCACCGCCGCTCCGAGGGTCTGGCTGTCCTTTCTGGCGCTTCGCTCGCGAACTTCAAGAACGCCGGTATGCGCGAAGCCACTCTGCTACAGCTCGTTCGCCGTGGCATCCCCGACGACGAGGCCCCGACGATCATTGCTCTTCGCCGTCGTGGTTGGAGCGACGCCCAAATTCTGAGCCGCTACCCCGGCGGCCATTAGAATCCTTCCCCTAAATCGAGATCACGCCCCATGGCAACACACTGTCATTCCGAGCGAGTCCCGACGGTGTGAGTCGGGACGACGAGGAATCTGCTGTCGCTTTCGATTTGTGCATTCCGAGCTTGCTGCCGTGGCGAATGTGAGTTTGCCCCCGCTATTCGCGCCACTCGTCACTAGCCAGCGCTTTATCTCACCCGCTAGACCCGCGGCCCTTGGCTCGGTAGAATTCTTCTGCCTTGATTCGCTCTTTGTGGCGTCGCTCTTATCCCGTCACGGCCGCCCTCGCCGCGGCATCCCTGATCATTTTGCTTTCCGGCTGCGGCGTGCCGCTCGCCCCTGGCTACCAAATTCAAAAAGAAGCGCTGACCGTTCATTTTGTTGCCGGCAGCCCGCCGCATCTCGCCGTCCGCGCCGAATACCGTCTCGCGAACGTCGGCAACGCTCCTCTTCATTTCATCGGAGTCGAGCTGCCCGGCGAGAAAAGCTTCGGACGCGCCAATGTTCACGCGGAAATCGACGGCAAGGAAATCACTCTGCAGCACAATCCGCACGAAGCCACCGACGATTGGCGTGTTCCGTTCCCCGTCCCATGGCGGCCAAAAGAAAAAGCAAACCTGACTTTCGCATACGATCTCTCGGCCCAGTCCGCAACGGATCCGCGAATTTTCGCCGCCGCGAATGCCTTCTATCTGAACGATTCCGGCTGGCTTCCGGCGCTAATGGGATTCAAGGCATTTCTGTCTCCCAGCATCGTGCGCCCCAATCCCACCGATCTCAGCGTAATGGTTCCCGCTGATTTTCGCGTCACCGCCAGCGGACAACTTCACGGAACAAAAAAGCGGAACGGCGAAATCGAGTATCGCTTCCGCATTCGCAAGGCGGACTTTGACCCCTTCGTGGTCGCCGGCCAGTACAACGAGCAGCGTGCTCCATCCGCAAATGTGGTCTTCTGGTCCGCAGAACCGCTTCCAGCCGATTGGCAGCAATCCGCATCCGCTTTGGGCCAAACTTTGCAATTCTACGCGCGGGTTTTTGGCTCACTCCCACGCGACAACAGCGCCATTTATGCGATCGACGCGTCCGCACGCGGCCCGTCATCACCCGATCCGAAATTTCCCGCCGAAACTCCGCCTACTACAATTTTCATTAGCCAGCCCTCCGGCAATCGGCCCCTGGCTGCAAATGTTCCATCACTTCCCGACGACCAGAGCCTCGCAGCCACTTGGTTTTCACATCTGCTTGCGCCTCGTCCCGAAGCATGGCTTCTCGCAAATGGCCTCAGCGTCTTTGCAGCTTTGGCAGAGCAACAGCATTCCAACGTTGCGTCTCGCGGCGCTCAAATCTTCTCCGTCCTGGACGAGTTTGACGAAGCGCGCAAACAGTCCGTCGAGCGTCCAATCACAAATCTCTCGCCAAGCGATTCGCCGGCCCTGCTCCGCATCGCGCAAAGCAAAATCGTTCTTTTTCTCTTCGCCCTTGAAGACAAATGCGGCGCCGAAAATGTTCGCCACGCTGTCTCCGACATGGTTTATGCTTTGCGCGGGCAGGAATACGGTTATTCTGACTTTCGCGCCGCCCTGGAACAGCAATGCCATCAGGATCTGGCAGATCTTTTCCACACTTGGCTCGCGCGGCCCGGAATTCCGCCTGATTTTCGCGCTCGCTACGAAAACGCGGGCGCCGGCAAGCACTAGAAATTCGTCGGTCAGTTTGAATTTTCTTGATCGTGGCACAAAGTCAAAATTCAAACTGACCCAGTGCCGAAATTCGCATCACTCATAGGAGGAATCGTGAAGGAAGTCATCTCAACGGCGCACGGCCCCAAAGCCATCGGCCCCTATTCGCAAGCCATCCGCGCCAACGGCTTCGTTTTCATTTCCGGCCAAGTTGCGTTTGATCCGGTCACCAGTCAGCTCGTCCAAGGCGACATCGCCGCGCAAACCGATCGCGTCATGCAAAATCTCAAAGCTATCGTCGAGGCTGCGGGCTCCACGCTCGACAAAGCGGTGAAGACCACCGTCTTTCTCAAAGACATGGGCGAGTTCACCGCGATGAACGAGGTTTACGGCCGCTATTTTCCGTCGAACCCGCCGGCGCGCGCGACCGTCGAAGTGGCGCGCCTTCCGCGCGACGTTCGCGTGGAAATCGAACTCATCGCTCTCGCATAAGGAGGAGAATTTTCCGAATGCAGATTCGCCACAATTGGACGCGCAGCGAAATTCGCGATATTTTCAACGCGCCTCTGCCTGAACTCATTTTTCAGGCCCAGCTCGTTCACCGCGAATTTCACCAGCCGGAAGAAGTTCAGCTTTGCCGCCTGCTCTCCATCAAGACCGGCGCCTGCCCCGAAGACTGCGCTTATTGTTCGCAGAGTGCTCATTATAAAACCGGCGTCACGCGTCAGAAGCTCATGGATCCGGCCGATGTTCTCGAATCTGCCAAACGCGCCAAGGCTGATGGCGCCACTCGTTTCTGCATGGGCGCTGCCTGGCGTGACGTTCCCGAGGGCAGGGAATTCGACTCCGTTCTCGAGATGGTTCGCGGCGTCGCCGCCCTCGATCTCGAAGTCTGCTGCACGCTCGGTATGCTCACCGATTCGCAAGCCATGCGCCTAAAGGAAGCCGGTCTCACCGCCTACAATCACAATCTCGATACTTCGCCTGAATTTTACGGCCACATCATCACCACGCGCGTTTACGAAGACCGCCTGCAAACCATCGCCCGTGTTCGCAATGCGGGCATCACCGTTTGCTGCGGCGGAATCCTCGGCATCGGCGAATCGGAAGAGGACCGCGTCGGCCTGCTTCATCAACTTGCGATTCTCAATCCGCACCCGGAAAGCGTTCCCATCAACGTGCTCGCCCGCGTCGAAGGCACTCCGCTTGCCGCCACGCCGGAGCTTGACCCTCTCGTGATGGTTCGCGCCATCGCTACCGCGCGAATCCTGATGCCCGCTTCGCGCGTCCGTCTCTCCGGCGGCCGTCACAAGCTTTCGCGCGAAGCCATCGCGCTCTGCTTTCTCGCCGGCGCGAATTCCATTTTCACCGGAGAAAAACTTCTCACCACGCCGAATCCCTCCATCGACCAGGACAAAGCGCTTCTCGGCGATCTCGGCATGAAGGCGATGGGGCGTGCCTGACTCAACCGCGAAGCCGCTTGGGTGGCGGGTCAGTCTGAATTTTCTTGTTCGTGACACAAAGAAGGGGCCTCCCAGGTCGGCGGCTAGTCGAGCCTGGGGGAATCGGAGTCAAAATTCAAACTGACCCATTACCGCCGCTTGCCGCATCGCCTGAAAACGACCTGCGCGGTCGCATCGATGCCGAACTGCGCGAACTGCGCGAGCATTCGCAATTTCGCTCGCTCGATATTCCTCGCGGCCTCAATCTCTGCTCTAACGATTATCTCGGACTCGCCGCGGATCCGCGCTTGAAGCAAGCCGTCCTCGCTGCTCTTGCCTCTTCCACGCGCATCGCCTCCACTGGCTCGCGCCTGCTTTCCGGAAACTCGCGCGACTGGGAAGCCATCGAATCCGAGTTCGCGAATTTCGTTGGTGCGGAATCCGCGCTCTACTTCAGCTCCGGCTACGCCGCAAATGTCGGCTTGCTCAGTTCCGTTCTGCGCGATGGCGACATCGTCTTCTCCGACGCGCTCGATCATGCCAGTCTCATCGACGGCATTCGTCTTTCGCACGCCCGCAAAATCATTTATCCCCACGGCGATTTGCGCTTTCTCGAAAGCGCCCTTCAGGGAAACGCGAACGCCCCCGGCGCGAAGCTCATCGTCACCGAAAGCATTTTCAGCATGGAAGGCGATGTCGCCCCCCTCGGCCAACTCGTGAAGCTCGCCAGCCGCTACGGCGCTGAATTGATCGTCGATGAAGCTCACGCTATCGGCGTTTGCGGCCTCGAAGGCCGCGGCATCGTCGCGGACCTGCCGGATCGCAGCCGCATTCTTGCTGCCGTGTACCCCTGCGGAAAAGCCCTCGCTTCCTGCGGCGCTTTTGTTTGTTGCAACTCTGCGGTCAAGGATTATCTCGTCAATCACGCCCGCAGTTTCATTTTCAGCACTGCGACGCCGCCCTACATCGCGCATCAGATCCGCGCCGCGCTTACCATCGCTCGCTCTGCGGATGCCCGCCGCGCCCATCTCCATCAAATCTCTGCGGCCCTTCGCGCTGCGCTTACCGCCGGAGGCCTGAATTGCGGCTCCGGCGACACTCCCATCGTTCCGGTCATTATCGGTTCCAACGAATCTGCTCTGCGCATCGCTTCAGAATTGCAATCCTCGGGCTTCGCCGTCAAAGCCATTCGCCCTCCCACCGTTCCTCCCGGTACCGCGCGCATTCGTTTGTCCCTCACCAGTGAAATGTCTCTGGAAGACGTTCACCGCCTCGCCCAGGTTCTCGTAACCGCCGCATCGTCTATCAGCGGCTCTCGTGACGCTACTTCCGCGTCGCTCGCGCATGCCTAGCCGTTTTTTCATCACCGGAACGGATACTGGCGTGGGCAAAACCACCGTCGCCGCGCTTCTTTGCGCCGCTCTCAACGCGATTTACTGGAAGCCCATTCAAACCGGTACGCGCGAGGGCACCGATCGCGCGACGGTAATTCGACTCGCCGCATTGCCCAGCCGTCGCGCGCTTCCTGAGGTGTACCGTTTTTTTCCGCCCGTTTCGCCGCACCTGGCCGCGCGTCGCGCCGGCGTGCGCATCGAACTGCGCAAAATCAAGCTTCCCGAAATTGCCGCTCGCGAGAACTTCATCGCCGAAGGCGCCGGCGGCGCGCTCGTGCCCATCAATTCCACGCAGCTCATGACCGACTTGATGTCGCGCCTCGCGCTGCCCGTGCTTCTCGTCTCGCGCACGGCGCTCGGCACCATCAATCACACTTTGCTTTCCATCGCTGCGTTGCGTGCTTCGCGGATGGACCTTCGCGGCGTCATCATGGTGGGCAAACCGAATCGCGAGAATCGCCGCGCCATCGAACATTACGGTGGAATCGAAGTCGTCGGCGCTGTGCCGCATCTCGCCAGAATAAATCGCGCTACACTGTTGCAAGCGTTTCGCCGGAATTTCGACGGGAAGGTCTTCGCGTCATGAACGTCCCATTGCACGTCTGGCATCCCTTCACTCAGGAAGCGCTCGATCCTCCGCCGCTGCGCATCACCAAGGCCCAGGGCGTTTATCTCTACACCGCCGATGGCCGGCGCATTATCGACGCGATTTCATCTTGGTGGGTCACTCTGCACGGCCACTGCCATCCTGCCATCATGTCCGCGATAGCCGGACAAACCGCGCAATTCGACCACGTTTTGCTCGCCGGTTTCACGCATGACCGTATCGAAGAGCTTGCCGCTTGCCTCCGCGCGGTTCTGCCGCGCGAACTGGAAAGCATTTTCTTCTCCGACGATGGCTCAACGGCTGTGGAAGTCGCTCTCAAGATTGCCGTTCAATACTGGCAAAACGTCGGCCGCCCTCGAAAAACTTCCATCGTCGCCCTCGAGCATGCCTATCACGGAGACACCGTCGGAGCCATGTCCGTCGGCGCGCGCTCCGCGTTCAGCGATCCGTTCCGCGGTTTTCTTTTTCCTGTGCATCGCGTTCACAGCGCGTATTGCTACCGCTGCCCCGTGGGCAAAACGCGCGCCACTTGCGACATCGACTGCCTCGCTCAGCTCGCGCTCCTGCTCGAAGAAAAGCACGCCGAAATCGCCGCTGTGATCGTCGAGCCGCTGCTACAAGGCGCCGGCGGCATGATCGTCCATCCGCAGGAATTCCTCCAGCGCGTCCGCCAGCTTTGTAGTGAATACGGCGTCTTGCTCATCGCCGACGAAGTGCTCACCGGCTTTGGACGCTGCGGCAAAATGTTTGCCTGCGAACTCGCCGCCGTGGTTCCCGATCTCATGTGCCTTTCGAAAGGGATCACTGGAGGCGTTCTCCCTCTCGCCGCCACCGTCTGCACTGCGGAAATCCATCGCGCCTTCGTCAGCGACGATCGCGGCCGCACCTTTTATCACGGCCATTCCTATACGGGAAATCCCATCGCGGCCGCCGCGGCCGTCGCCAGTTTCAAAATCTTCGAAAATGAGCCGGTCTTCGAGCGCATCACCGCAATTTCAGCGATTCACCAGCAGCGCCTTGCCTCGATCCAGGATCATCCCGCCGTCGGCGATGTTCGTTCCATTGGCACCGTCGCCGCGATTGAATTGCGCGCCGACGACCCTGGCTATTTTTCACGTCTTCGCCCCAAGCTCTACGATTTTTTCCTGAATGCAGGCGTTTTGCTTCGCCCGCTCGGCAACGTGATTTACGTTCTGCCGCCCTACTGCATCACTGCCGAAGAATTGCACTACGTCCACGACCGCATCGCCGCATCCCTCGGCCACGTCGCCGAATGGTCCGTGCCTCCGCGTGCCCAAAGCGCGCCATAGGATTCTCTTCTACTGCTCACATCTGTGCCCATTGGTCGGTGGTGGGTCAGTTTGAATTTTCTTGATCGTGACACAAGGAGTCAAAATTCAAACTGACCCACTGCCCATTGGCCGTGCAGCTGGCATGGTGTCATGTTAAAATCTCCACTCCGAAATGGGCCTGTAGCTCAGGTGGCTAGAGCGCGCCCCTGATAAGGGCGAGGTCGACTGTTCAAGTCAGTCCAGGCCCACCA
>JBAQYT010000216.1:0-18727 GCA_049787175.1 Candidatus Acidiferrales bacterium
CCCGTGCATTGGGTGACCGGCAAGGACTATCCGAAAAATACGAC
The DNA here is from genome assembly GCA_049787175.1 of Candidatus Acidiferrales bacterium. Taxonomy (GTDB): domain Bacteria; phylum Acidobacteriota; class Terriglobia; order Acidiferrales; family UBA7541; genus DAHUXN01. Next base: position 45 of record JBAQYT010000216.1, read on the forward strand.
CGACACGATTGCCGCGGAGAAATTTCTTGCGCCGGCATGCGTGATCGATGTCTCGAAGGAAGTGGCCGCGAATGCGGACTTTCTTCTCACGCGGGCGCACGTGGAAGAATGGGAGAAAGAGCACGGGAAAATCGAGGCGGGTTCGTGGGTGTTGATGCGCACCGATTGGTCGAAGCGCACAGATCCGGCCGCGTTCCTGAACATGAAAGAAGATGGCTCGCATGTCCCCGGCCCCCATCCCGAACTGGTTCCCTTCCTCGCGAAAGAACGAAATGTGATCGGCTGGGGTTCCGAGGGAGTGGGCACCGACGCTGGCCAAGCGTTTCGCTTCGATCCGGCGTTTCCTTGCCACACAATTATGCACGGCAACAACCGGTTCGGCCTCGCGAGCCTGATCAATCTCGATAAACTTCCTCCTAAGGGCGCAATCCTAATTACGCCACCGCTGAAAATTGTGAACGGCTCAGGCAGCCCGTGCCGCGTGCTTGCGCTCGTACAGGCTTAGAGCGGCGCAACTCGACCAAGCAGGCGGGGTCGTGAGCTACAGGCCGTAACCTGGGCTTCGGGACTGACGGATGCAACATCCGCGCCAGCAGCTATACTTGACACCGAAATTATTTAGGCCTAAATTGAATTAGCATCGAGCAATTCGAACAGCGCTTTGAGCGCAGTCCGAATGCGATTCTTGCGCGTGCCGGAACTTCTCGGCGGGCCGGGGTCATGGCAGAACGGCAGTTCACTAAGGAAGTCCAGAAGCTCTATCTGGGCGACGGCGAGGAATTCCACGGCGAAGGAATTCTCGCGGTTACGAAGGCCCTCCTGCAGTCTGGCGTTTCCTACGTTGCCGGCTATCAAGGTGCGCCGATTTCCCACCTGATGGATGTCCTCACCGACGCGAACGATATCCTGGAAGGTCTCGGCGTTCATTTCGAACACAGCGCTTCGGAAGCGACCGCCGCGGCCACGATGGCGGCGTCGGTAAATTATCCGTTGCGCGGCGCGGTCACCTTCAAATCCACTGTTGGCACCAATGTTGCGTCGGATGCGCTTGCGAATTTGGCGTCGGGTGGCGTGATTGGCGGCGCGCTGATTGTCGTCGGCGAAGACTACGGCGAAGGATCGAGCATCATGCAGGAACGTTCGCACGCCTTCGCCATGAAATCGCAGATGTGGCTGATGGACCCGCGGCCGAATTTGCCTTCGATTGTCGACGCCGTGGAGAAGGGCTTTCAGCTTTCCGAAGCGAGCAACACTCCCGTGATGCTCGAATTGCGCATTCGCGCGTGCCACGTCCATGGGCGATTCACCGCCAAGAATAATGTCCGCCCGACATTTACGCTGAAAGACGCCATCGAAAAACCAGTGCGGGATACGAGCCGCATCGTGCTGCCGCCGGGCAGTTTCGTGCACGAACAAGAGAAAATCGAAAAGCGCTGGCCCGCCGCTGTGAAGTTTATCCACGAAAATAAGTTGAACGAGGTATTCGCCGATGGGAAGCAGGATTTCGGAATCATCCTGCAAGGCGGAATGTACAACACAGCAATTCGCTCCCTGGAATTGCTCGGCCTCTCGGACGCGTTCGGCGAAAGCGAGATTCCGCTCTCCGTTCTCAACGTTACTTATCCGCTGGTGGGCGAGGAGATCGTGAAGTTTTGCGAAGGCAAGCGCGCGGTGCTAATGATCGAGGAAGGCCAACCCGACTTCCTCGAGCAGAATCTGCACGCGATACTGCGCAAGGCGAACGTTTCGACGAAAGTACATGGCAAGGACTTCCTACTGATGGCTGGCGAATACACGGCCGCAGTCGTGCTGCGCGGTATTTTCAAGTTTGTCAATCAATACGCGCCGCAGATGCTGGATCGCAATCACCTTCCCGCTGCGGTACGTCCTGCGGCTCCAGCGACGCAAGCGTTGGATATCGTGCAGGGGCAGGTTCACGCGCGGCCGCCGTCGTTTTGCACCGGCTGCCCGGAGCGCCCGATTTTCACGGCAATGAAACTCGTCGAGCGCGAGCTCGGCTCGCATCACGTGAGCTGTGACATCGGATGCCACCTTTTTTCGATCCTTCCGCCGTTCAACCTGGGCGCCACCACGATGGGCTACGGGCTCGGCTGGGCGGGCGCGGCTGCGTTCAACACGAAAGAAACGAACAAACGAACGATCAGCATCATGGGCGATGGCGGCTTCTGGCATAACGGTCTGACGAGTGGCGTCGGAAACGCGGTTTTCAATCGCACGGACAGCGTTCTCGTGGTGATCGACAATGCGTACACCGCGGCGACCGGCGGCCAGGACATCCTCTCGTCGAAAGCGGACAACAAGATTCGCACGACGAAGCTATCGATTGCGGATGCGGTGCGCGGTGTGGGCGTGAAGTGGGTGCGCAACATCACGAATACGTACGACCTCGAAAAAATGCGCGACACGCTGAAGGAAGCGCTGACCACAACGGAAAAAGGGCCGAAAGTGATCGTTGCCGAGAGCGAATGCGCTCTGAACAAGCAGCGTCGCGTGAAACCAGCGATGCAAAAACTCGCAAAAGACGGTGGGCGCGTGGTGCGCGAGAAATTCGGCGTCGATGCGGACACGTGCACCGGCGATCATTCGTGCATCCGGCTTTCCGGCTGCCCATCGCTGACGATTGCGCCAAATCCGGATCCTTTGCGAAAGGATCCGGTGGCAACGGTGATCGAAAGCTGCATCGGATGTGGCTTGTGCGGCGAAGTGGCGCACGCGGCGCGGCTGTGTCCGTCGTTTTATCGCGCGGATGTGGTGACGAATCCGACGGGATGGGACAAATTCCTGATGCGGATTCGCCGCTCGATTATTTTGCGGCTGCAGAAGCGTAATGAACGGCGTCTCGCCGGATTTGCGGCGCCGGCATAAGGTGATGAGTCCCGTGAACGCCATCACGCAGCCCGGAAACGGCAACGCGTCGACCGTCGCGAAGCCTCGCGCCATTAGCATCGCCATTCTCGCAATGGGCGGCGAAGGCGGCGGCGTTCTTGCCGATTGGATTGTCGATCTCGCGGAACATTCCGGATATTGCGCGCAAACCACTTCCGTGCCTGGCGTAGCGCAACGCACTGGCGCGACAATTTATTACGTCGAAGTTTTCCCGGATGCGTTTGTGCGTGCCAAGGGCAAAGAGCCGGTTCTCGCGCTAATGCCGGTTCCAGGTGAAGTGGATATCGTGATCGCGTCCGAGCTGATGGAAGCGGGACGCGCAGTGCAGCGCGGCCTGGTGACGCCTGACCGCACTACGCTGATTGCGTCAACGCACCGCTTCTATTCGATGACGGAAAAAACGGCCGCAAATGATGGCCGGGTGGATGCAGAAAAGCTGATCGAAGGCTGCCGCACGGCTGCGAAGATCAGCGTGCAGAGCGATTTTGCGCGGCTTGCATCCGAAACGCGCAGCGTGATCAGCGCGACATTATTTGGCGCGTTGGCTGGAACGGGCGCACTTTCCTTTCAGAGGCAGCAGTTCGAAGAAGCGATTCGCCGCAGTGGCGTCGGTGTGGATTCGAGCCTCGCGGCGTTCGCAGCAGGTTTTGATGCGGCGACGAAAGCGTTGTCCGTTTCCGCGGCACCTTCGGGGGCCCGCGTGGGTGACGGTACAAATAGCAAATGCGTTCCATCAACCGGAGCGAAGCTCGAAAAGCTTGCCACCCAAATCGCGAATGATTTCCCCGCAGCCAGTCACGACATCCTTGTCGCCGGCATCCTGAAGCTCGCGGATTACCAGGACGAGCGTTACGCCAAGGATTACCTTGATCGGCTTCAAGGCATTCGCGACGTCGACAAGCAATTCGGCGACGGCAGCTTTTCGCTGCTCCGTGAGTCCGCGCGATATCTAGCGCTCTGGATGAGCTACGAAGACGCCGTCCGCGTGGCGGATTTGAAGATTCGCCGCGCTCGATTCGAGCGCGTCCAGCAAGACACGCAATCGAATGGAAAACAGCTCGTGCAGATCCGTGAATTTCTCTATCCGCGCGTGGAGGAAATCACGGACATCCTTCCGCGGGCTCTCGGCAACTGGCTCCGGAACAGCAGCGTGCCGCGACGAATTCTCTCGGGACTCACTGAACACGGCCGCGTGGTGCAGACAACTTCCCTGCGCGGATTCTTGCAACTCTATTTTCTCTCCGGGATGCGTCGCTGGCGGCGTCGGTCGCTGCGATTTGCGGAAGAGCAAAAACGGATGGCGGCGTGGCTCGCGCTGGTGCAAGGCCTCGCGAAACAAGACTACGCGCTGGCCCTCGAAGTCGCCGAATTTCCGCGTGTACTGCGCGGCTATGGCGAAACGCATGCGCGCGGTCGTGAAAATTTCGACGCAATGATGGCGGCCCTGCCGGGCCTCGTGCAAAGAAGTGACGCGCCAATCCGGCTGAAGAAATTGCGCGAAGCAGCGCTCGCCGATGAAAGCGGCCAACGCCTCACCGCAGCTCTTCAGGAGGTGATGGCATGAGAGTCGTGTGCCTCGGCGGTGGCCCCGCGGGCCTCTACTTTTCGATCCTTGCCAAAAAAGCCAATCCGAGCTGGGACATCACGGTGATCGAGCGCAATCGCGCCGATAGCACCTTTGGATGGGGCGTTGTTTTCTCGGACAAGACGATGGGCGGCTTCCGCGAAGCCGATCCCCAGACTCATAAAGCGATTACGGAAGCGTTCCGGCACTGGGACGACATCGACGTTTTCTTCAAGGGCGAGAAGCTCACGTCCGGCGGACACGGATTCTGCGGCATCGGGCGGATGCGGCTGCTGCAGATTCTTCAGGAACGCGCCGCAACCCTCGGCGTCAAGCTGCAATTCGAAACGGAGATTACCGATCCTGATTCCTATGCGCGCGAGTACGATCTCGTCGTCGCATCGGACGGCGCTTCATCCATCGCACGCCGCAAGCACGAAGACATATTCAAGCCGAATGTTCAGGTTCGAAAGAATCGGTTCATCTGGCTTGGGACGAAGAAAAAGCTCGACGCGTTCACGTTCGATTTTCGCGAGACGGAATGGGGCTGGTTCACACTCCATGCGTATCGCTTCGACGCCGACTGGTCCACTTTCATCGTCGAAACGCCGGAAAAGAATTGGCTGAAAGCCGGCATCGACAAAATGAGCGCTGATGAATCGATCGCGCTCTGCGAGCGGTTGTTCGCCGAGCGGCTCGACGGCCATGCCCTCCTCTCGAACGCGAAGCACCTTTTCGGATCCGCGGTGTGGCTGAAGTTCACCCGCATTTTGTGTGAACTGTGGCATCACGAGAATACCGTGCTGATCGGAGACGCGGCGCACACCGCGCATTTCGGCATCGGGTCGGGCACCAAGCTCGCGATGGAAGATGCGATGGCGCTCGCGCGGGTTCTCCGCAGTCATCAGGACGACGTCGCAAGCGGCCTCGAGCAGTATCAATCGGAGCGCGAGATCGAAGCGCTGAAGCTGCAGAGCGCCGCTCGCAATCGCATGGAATGGTTTGAGCAGGTAGAGCGTTACGTTCATCTTGAGCCCGTGCAGTTCACATACAGCTTGCTCACAGGCAGCCAAAGAATCGGCCACGAGAATTTGAAACTGCGCGATTCGAGCTACATCCAGAATGTCGAACGATGGTTTTCCGAGCGCAGCGGCGTGGATCATCCGATTCCGCCGATGTTCACGCCATTTAAAGTGCGCGAGCTGACGCTGAAGAATCGCATAATCGTTTCGCCGATGGCCACGTACATGGCTGAAGATGGCGTCCCGAACGATTTCCATTTTGTGCATCTTTGCGGCCGCGCGATGGGTGGCGCGGCGATGGTCGGGACGGAGATGACGTGTGTTTCGCCCGACGCGCGCATCACGCCCGCTTGTCCCGGCATGTGGAACGACGCGCAGCGCGACGCGTGGAAGCGCATTGTCGATTTCGTCCACACGCATTCGGACGCGAAGATTGCGCTGCAGCTTGGCCATTCGGGCCGCAAAGGCTCCACGCGGCGCGGATGGGAAGGAATCGACCTGCCGCTCGATTCCGATAATTGGCCGCTGATTTCCGCTTCGCCGCTACCCTACATTCCTGGCACCTCGCAAGTTCCCGCCGAAGCCACGCGCAAAGATTTGGAACGGGTGATGGCCGATTTCGTCAGCGCAACCCGCCGCGGAATCGAGGCGGGCTTCGATTGGCTCGAATTCCATTGCGCGCACGGTTACCTGCTTTCGAGTTTCATTTCGCCGCTGACGAATCAGCGCAAGGATGAATATGGCGGCTCGCTCGAAAATCGCTGCCGCTATCCGCTCGCGGTGTTTCGCGCGATGCGCGCCGTTTGGCCCGCTGAAAAGCCGATGAGCGTGCGCATTTCCGCGAACGATTGGGTTCCCGGCGGGCTGACGCCCGAAGATTCTGTGGTCGTCGCCCGCCTTTTTTGTGAAGCAGGCGCGGATTTCATCGATTGCTCGTCGGGTCAGGTGAGCAAGGAAGAAAAGCCGGTATATGGCCGCATGTTTCAGGTGCCGCTTTCCGATCGTATTCGCAATGAGGTAGGGGTTCCGACTATCGCTGTGGGAAATATTTTTGAAGGCGATCACGTGAATACGATCATCGCGGCGGGCCGTGCCGATTTGTGCGCGATTGCGCGGCCGCACCTGGCCGATCCGGCGTGGACGCTGCATGAGGCCGCGAAGCAGGGTTTCAGGGAAGTTTGGTGGCCGCCTCAGTATTCGGCGGGCAAGGATCAACTCGAAAGAAATTTGGCGCGCGCGGCGCTTTTGGTGGCGCAAGCATGACGCCGAGCGGCACAAGCAGCGGAACAACGAACGCGAAGGCGGGCGGAGCAGCCGCAGGTTCAGGTTCGACGCAATTTTTGGCGGGAAAGCATGCGCTCGTGACGGGCGGCGCCCGAGGGATCGGCGAAGCCATTACGCGCGCGTTAATTGCGCATGGCGCGCGCGTAACGATGACAGGTCGCGACGCGAAGCGCCTCGAGCAGGCTTCGCGCGAGTTAGGCGCCGCATTTATCGTAAGCGACGTCACTGATCGTGATGACGTTGTCCGCACCGCGAAGACGACGCGGGATACTTCGGGCCGGATCGATATCCTCGTGAACAATGCCGGGCAAGTCGGCTCTGCGCCGTTCCTGAAGACGGACGCTGAATTGTGGCGGCGCATGATGGCCGTAAATCTCGACGGCACGTATCACTTCACGCAGGCGGCGCTGCCTGGAATGCTCGAGTCGGGGTGGGGACGCATCGTGAATGTGGCCAGCACTTCGGGATTGGTCGGCTACGCATATGTTTCCGCGTACTGCGCCGCAAAACATGCGGTGATCGGCCTCACACGCGCGCTTGCCATCGAAGTTGCCGCAAGGGGTGTGACGGTGAACGCGGTCTGCCCTGGTTACACGGATACCGACATGGTGCGCGACAGCGTCGAAAGAATAATCGCGAAAACCGGCCGGACGAAAGAAGCGGTACTCGCGGAGTTGACGGCGCGAAATCCACAGAAGCGTTTCGTGTTGCCCGAAGAAGTCGCGAACGCCGTTGCGTGGTTGTGCCTGCCCGGCAGCGAAGCCGTAAACGGGCAAGCCATCGCCATCGCCGGCGGAGAAGTCATGTGAGAAATTTATGCCTGCTACGACTACTCTAAAAACAAACGGCTCGGAAAATATCGACACAAGCGAGATGCTAATCGATCTCGAGACGCGGCTGACGAAAGACGATCATCAGGCGTTGCGACTTTGGCTCCGGCTGATGTCGTGCACCGTGCGGATTGAAAATCACGTACGGACGCGATTGCGGCAGGGCTTTGAAACCACCCTCCCGCGTTTTGATTTGATGGCGCAGCTCGAAAGATCACCTTCGGGGCTACGCATGAACGAGATCTCGAAGCGATTGATGGTTTCGGGAGGCAACGTCACGGGCATCACGGATCAACTCGAAAAAGAGGGCCTCGTGATTCGCACGCTCGATCCCACCGACCGTCGCGTGGTCACGGTGAAACTCACTGACGCTGGGCTTAAAAAATTCCGTCAAATCGCGAACCAGCATGAGGAATGGATCGTGCAGACGTTCGACGGCTTGACGCGCGACGAAAAGCAGACTCTCTCCGCGCTCCTAAAGAAGCTGAAATCGTACTTGGGGACGGCCGTTGCGCCGCAAGCATCGGCGTCTGCGGCTGCAAATTCGAGGAAACGATAATGCGCCATTTACCTGGAGAGCCGCACCAACTACCTGGCGGCAGGACGAAGCTGGCCGGATACGCCGCCAGGAATTTCCTCTATAGCGCGCGAGGAAAAGTGGCGACGATCACGCTGAATCGGCCCGAGCGGAAGAATCCCCTCACGTTCGAATCGTACGCGGAGTTACGCGATCTGTTTCGCGCAATGGCCTATTCCGACGACGTGAAGGCCATTCTGCTCGCCGGCTCGGACGGAAATTTCTGTTCGGGCGGCGACGTTCACGAAATCATTGGCCCGCTCACGAAGCTAGACATGCCCGGACTGCTCGCATTCACGCGCATGACGGGCGATTTAGTGAAGGCGATACGCGCGTGCCCGCAGATCGTGATCGCGGCGATTGATGGCGTGTGCGCGGGCGCCGGAGCGATTCTGGCAATGGCTTCCGACATGCGATTCGGAACCGCACGCAGCAAAACAGCGTTTCTCTTTACGCGAGTGGGCCTGGCGGGTTGCGACATGGGAGCGTGCGCTCTGCTGCCGCGAATCATCGGCCAGGGCCGCGCCGCGGAATTGCTTTTTACGGGACGCAGTTTGCCCGGCGATGAAGGCGAACGCTTCGGATTTTTCAATCGCCTGTGTGCGCCGGAAAGCTTGCTCACGGATGCGCAAGCATTCGCGGCGGAAATCGCTGTCGGCCCGACCTTTGCCCAAGCGATGACGAAGAAAATGCTCCATCAAGAGTGGAACATGGGTATCGACGAAGCGATCGAATCCGAAGCGCAAGCGCAGGCGATCTGCATGGCGACGAATGATTTTCACCGCGCGTATCACGCATTCGTCGAGAAGCAGAAGCCGTCTTTCGAGGGGGAGTGAAGATGGCCGCGCACAGCGCCATCGACTGGCCCTTTTTCGAGCAGCGGCATCGTGTTCTCGCATTCGGCGTGGCGGATTGGGCCGGCAAGAATCTTTCGCGCGCGCGCCATGACGATGTCGATGCCGCGTGCAAAGAGATCGTGCGCAAGCTCGGTGAAGCGGGTTGGATCGCGCATGCTGTGGGAGGCGAAGCGTTCGGCGGCGCTGCGGACGCGATTGATACGCGCGCGATCTGCGTCATCCGCGAAGCGCTGGCCTATCAATCGGGACTCGCGGATTTTGTTTTCGCGTTGCAGGGACTTGGTTCCGGAGCGATCTCCCTTTTCGGCACGGACGAACAAAAGAAAAAGTATCTTCCGCGCGTGGTGAATGGCACAGCGATCGCCGCATTCGCACTCTCGGAGCCTGAGGCAGGGTCGGACGTTGCATCGATGGGTTGCGCGGCCCGTGCCGATGGCGACCGTTACATCCTGAACGGCCAGAAGACCTGGATTTCAAATGGCGGGATCGCCGATTTCTATGTTGCTTTTGCGCGCACTGGAGAAGCCACCGGCGCGAAGGGGATCACGGCCTTTATAGTCGAACCGGGGATGGCTGGGTTTGAAATCGCCGAGAGGCTGGAAGTGATGACGCCGCACCCGCTCGCGCGCATCCGTTTCACGAATTGCGCGGTTTCTGCATCGCAACGTCTCGGCGAAACGGGCCAAGGCTTCAAGATCGCGATGTCGACGCTGGATGTTTTTCGTACGTCGGTGGCGGCTGCCGCCGTCGGCTTCGCCCGCCGCGCCCTTTCCGAAGCGCTCGGACGCGCCACCGGCCGTAAAATGTTCGGGCAGACGCTGGCCGATTTTCAGCTTACGCAAGCGAAGCTCGCGGAAATGGCCACGGCGATCGACGCCGCTGCCCTGCTCACCTATCGCGCTGCGTGGATGCGCGATCAAGGGCACCGCGTGACCGTGGAGGCCGCGATGGCCAAAATGACGGCCACTGAAACGGCGCAAAAAGTGATCGACGCCGCCGTACAAATCTTCGGCGGGCAGGGTGTGCAGAGCGAAGAAGTGGTGGAGCAGCTTTATCGCGAGATTCGCCCGCTTCGCATTTATGAGGGCGCGACAGAAGTGCAGCAGCTTGTGATCGCCCGCGGCATCCTGAAAGCGTTCCGCGAAAATCAGGCATCGCATGAATAACACGCCCGGAATCTCGCCAAAGGCAGTTACCGCCGGCAAGGCATTCGCCAAGGATGTTCTCGTTCGCTTTTCCGATTGCGATCCGGCGGGAATCGTCTTCTATCCCAAGTATTTCGAAATGTTCAACAACCTCGTCGAAGACTGGTTCCGCGAGGAATTGCAGTTTTCGTTCCCGGAAATTGTCTCGCAGCGCGGCTGGGGCCTGCCAACAGTGCACCTCGAAGTCGATTTCAAGGCGCCCAGCTCGTATGGCGAAACGGTACGGTGCGAACTCCGAGTGCAAAGCGTGGGAAACAGTTCCATCACGCTGGCGATCGAATTGAGGGGATCGGACGCCGCAGTACGCGTGAAAAGTAAAGTTGTGCTTGTCTTGATCGATCGCGCGTCGATGAGCGCGATCGCATTTCCAGATGCTGTACGCGAGCACCTCCGAGTGTTCAGCGTGACGCGATGATTTCAAATCGAGAGCTCGCGAAAGCCAAAGGCGAATGATGATGAAAGTGCTACAGCCGCAAAATTGGGCGCGGCCGAAGGGCTACGCGAACGGCATCTCCGCGAAGGGCCGGATGCTTTTCGTTAGCGGCGCCATCGGCTGGAACGAGCACGGCAAACTCACGGCGCGCGATTTCGCAGGGCAAGTCCGGCAAGCACTGCAAAATATCGTCACGATACTCGCCGAAGGTGGCGCAAAGCCCGAACATATCGTCCGCTTGAATTGGTTTGTGCTCGATAAGAAGGAATACGTTGGCGCGTATGGCGAGATAGGCAAAATCTATCGCGAGATTATTGGCGGCCACTACCCCGCCATGACTGCCGTGGAAGTTTCGGGGCTTCTAGAAGAAGGCGCGCGCGTGGAGATCGAAGCTACCGCGGTCGTCCCTGAATGACGGCGTGCAGCGAATTGGTCGAAGACTACAAACGCACCGTCCAGTACAAAAATAGAACAACGACGATGATTAGGCTGACCGCGCCGGGCCGGATAATAGCCCCACTTCTTGCTCTACGGCCAAATCGGCAGCGTCGCCGTCAGCGCCGCAATTTACGAATATCGGAAGAACCAGAAATACCAGCTTGCCATATCGCGATGTCCGCCATAAACGTAATCAAGTTGCGGCCGACGGTGATTTTTTCTGAAGCCGACGCGGACTTATTCATCGCGACTCTGGATTTCGTGCTCGAAGAGGATCTCACCAAGCCAAAATGACGGACTGGCGCATTTGTTGTAGCGTTCAAAATTGCGTTACGCGCGACGATGAGTTAAACAGAGTCGAGAAATACCGGCACAAATCAAGGGCTACGGAGTACACAGATATTCGGGTCTTTCTGCGCAGCAGGTTCTTCACTTTTCCTCAACTCCCACCCCGGGCTTTATCAGCCACTTTGACGGCAAAATGGGGCGCTCGCGCTCCACTTTCCACATGACGCCGTTGCTGTAGTCCTTCTCCGTGTGCGTGATTTTGAATGCCCCGTCGTCCAAGTAAGTCAGATGCGCTTCATCATAGGCCAGCCCCATGGAGGCCAACAGCTGCAAATAATCCTGATGAGCGGTTTCATCCGGCGCCTCTGTGTATCCTTCATCCCAAGTCACCTTGGGAAAGCGCGCCATAAAACCCTCCCCACCCGGCGCCGCGCCCACTCCTTTCAACGACATGTAAATGCGCACGCCTTTGTAGATTTGCTCCTGGAAACTGCGCGGCTCCCAAGGCACGCCATAACGGTCGTAGCGGCTGTTCATGCGGTCTTCGAGCGCCATCGCCCCCGGCACCATGGCGAAGTTGTCCGCGATGCGCTCACGCAGTTCATACGCAATGTCCTTGTTATTCGGATAGTCCGTCCCATCCAAATAGCCAAGACTCGTAAACCAGCCCCGCGGAATCCACCACGTCCTCCCTGACTCAATGCCCTGGCGGCGTATCATCCACGCCGCGTATCCCGAGAACGGCTGCACCCATTCATGCGAAGGATAGCCGTGCGGATTGATGAACGCATCAGGCAGCCATTCCCCCCACAATTGCCGCCGCGTGCGCGATTCCGGATAGATTGGATCCGTCTCCCACAATCCGGACTGAACATCTGCCGTAAGCGCGCCGTGATAGCCGGGATGAACCAGAAAATCCGGATCGACATGCATCAAGTCGATTGAGAGATTCGCGCCATCGGGGTTGTCGATCGGATGAATCACCACGTTCACTTTCTTCAGCATTGCCCGCGCCGCCGGGTCGCGCACCAGTTCTTCCGCCAGACGCAGCACGTGGCTGGTGCTCGAAACCTCGTTCGCATGCTGGCGTCCGGAATAAACGATCACAGCCTTGAGCGTTTCTTCCTTCGCTTGCGACCGCAACTCTGCCGGCGAAGGCTCCATGATATCCGCTGCCCAAATGTTTTCGCCCAGGTAGGTGCGGCCCATCCAGTAGACTGTCACGCCCGGAAATTTCGCCAGCCGCGCAAGAATCTCCGCGCTCTGCTCGGGGCCGATTGGCTCTTGCCAGCTCACAAGATGTTCCCCCGCATTGGAAGGCATCGCCGCGGGCGTGTAGTCGGTAATCTGCGGACGAGACGTCGCCGGCTCTGGCACTGTCCACTCCGCGTGCACTAAAGTGGGCCGGCTGTTTTCAGCCGCGCGCAACGGCCGCGGCAACTGAAATTCCATAACTAGTTTTCTGAGATCCGGATACGCGAGTGAGCCTCCGTAGAGACCGGCGGAATGCATGCTTTCGAGCCAGTGAATTTGTCCCTCCGCTTGCTCGGCGGAAAACATCGTGTGCTCGACGCTGTTCGCTGCTTCCTTGGCGATCCAGTCGCGGTAATGGTCTTCCAGCGCATCGACGGGAAGCTCCCACGTCAGCGATTCCACGCCGGATTCGCCGGCTTTCACCCGCGCAGCAACCAGCCGAGGCATTCCCATCTGCAAGGCCGGCAGGTCGCGCCTTTCTTCATGCGTTTTTCCCGTCGTGTCCGTCCAATTCATCGAAACGAGCGGATGCGGCCCGTCCTTGGCGTAAAAATCAATCTGCACATGTCCGTCCTCGCCGTCGGTCGACGGATAGACGATCGGAATCACGCGGCCCATGTAATCGAACAGGCCCGTGGAATCCAGCGTCCCGAGCATGTAGAAAAAATTCTGTGTGGAATAAAATGTGTCTTCCTGAAGCGCTTCGAGAGACGAAATCCGTTCGTGGTCGAGTCCTAAATCATAATCCGGTTCGCTCAGGTGGATTTTCAATCGCAACGTGTCAAACAGAGGTTGGTATTCGAGCTTTGGGTCGCCATCATTCTGCGCCATGATGAAATCGAAAACCCGCGGCAGGGTGATCTTTTGGTAGTGCTCCCAGAACAGCTCCGTGTCTGTTTTCACTCTCTCATCGAGAATCGTCCGGCCATCGGAGACGAGATGCACCCATCCGGTATCGACTTGCGTGTGGTCGTATTCGGGGAATTCGCCGCTGTAGGGCTCGACCGCTGTGTGCACCGTGAATTCGCGTGAAAGCAGCTCTTTGCCACTGGCGCCATATGCCATAACACGATACGTTGGCCCGTCCGTCGAAGTCATTTCCTTGAACTGGACGCTCCCAAAGGGAATATGCAACGTGCGGCCGAGCATTTCGTCCACGGGATAAAGCTCCTGCAGCCAGCGTGCGCGCGAGAAGAGCAAACTGGTATGTGTCGGATCGATGTCGGGTTTGAATTCGATCACCATGCGGGACACGGATTTGCCTTGGAGTGCCGGGGCGATCTCATCCATCAGCCAGCTGTAGCCGAGTTTGTAAGCGCAAAGCACTTCCACGTTTGTTTCACTCGGATTTGCTCCCGCTGAAATTAATATCTGCCGAAGCTGTGCTCTCAGCTTCTGCAGCTCTGCCGGCCCTTCGCTCAGTTCTGCTTCTAGGCTCACCGGCTGTCCACGCGTGATCTGACCAGCAGCGGTTCGCACTTTTTCGAGCAAGCGCCGTCCTTCCCACGGAATGGTGAAGTCATCGCTGAACGTGGGCTCCGCCTGAACAAACGGATGAACCGCCGACACATAATGCAGCGGCGGGTTTGCGGTACAGCATTTCAGCCCCGCATGCAGGCTGCCAGTGCGCACTTCGACCTTCGCGCCGGAAGCTTGCTGTTCGAGCTGGCCCTTGATGAATGAATTTAGTTTCGGGTCTGCCTTATCCACATAAACAGTCGCAGTGATCGAAGCCGGCTTAGCATTTTCTTTATTGGCCTGTTTCAGCCAGCGTTCCAGATGGTAGAGCGCCACAGCCGCTTGGGCCGCCGACGACCGCAGCGAAAAGAAGCGATGCAAGTCGTAGCGGATTTCATCAATGGATTCCTGTCGTTTGTCGGGCTGCCACAAGAAAGGCAGATGTTCAGCCGCATAACCAAGCGCAGCCGCTTGACCCGCCGCATCTCCGCGCACGAGCAAGGCGGAATGTTTGCCGAAAGCGTCGTCGACTTCGCGAATTTCACCCTCGCTCGGCGTAATCGGTGAAAAAATTTCCTTTCCGAAGGTGTTTCCCTGCTGATCCTTCGCGCTGGAAAGTTCCTCTTCAACCTGTTTTCCCAGCGCCGATTCCTCTGTAAGCACAGCCTGCGACTGCACTTGCGACATAGACACGCCGCCCGGCACGTATGCAAGAGGAAGCGCGATTCCCGTCGTTTCGAGCCCGAGCCGTGCGGCCAGATTCGCCATCGCCACACCCGCTGCCCCCTCCGGCACATACAAACGCGAATCAACAGCATTAGGGATCGGCATCTTTGCTGATCCTCCCAGCAAACCGCTGATTGTGTACAGTTGGCTCAAGTCCAGCGGATGAGGCTCGGTCGTCCCGACTGGCCCGAGCGCCGGCAGAGCAAGCGGAACCGGATTCGCAAGCGTGACTGGCGGTGCCGTGCCGCCAAGAATAACAATTTCACTTACCGCTGCGAACCTCACCGGCGGTTTTCCTTCTGGACTGAGCGCCTTGCGCGCACCTGCACTGTCCTCCTCATTCGAGAGTCGCAGAATTGCGCGGTGGATCCCCGGCTCCTTGTCCACATACGTCAATCCGACCAAACGAGCCGTTGCGTTGATTTTCGCTGCAGCAAGTCCTTTGTTGATATCCACTGCAATCGCTTCAATTTTGTCGCCCGGCGTTGCCCACTGGTACGGAGCACGGGCCGCAAAATCGTTGGCTGCCGCCAGCAGCCCTGGAGCATCAGCGCCAATCACTGCCAAATTCTCGCCAGTCAAAAATACGCCGCCTTCTCCCGGACCGAGTAGCGAAACGAGCGGAGCCAGATCGGCCGAGGCCGACATCGAAGTGGCACCGACGAAAATCTTTGGCCCCGTCTCCTCTACCGCAGGTTCTTTTGCAGTTTCCACCACGGGCATCGTCAAGCCAGCCGTTTCGTAGCCGAGCCTCGCGGCCAGATTCGCGGCCGCAGTATTTTCTGCCGCGGTCGGTTGCCCCGGCACGATCACGTGCCCATGCAGAAAATCTGCAACATCATCGCCGTTGGTATCCATTAGCATCCAGCCTTTTTCAAAGGCATGCTCCAGCGGATTTACCGATTCAACGGATGGCGGCTTGGCCGAAGGAAAACCGGGGGCGCACACGACGAGAACTAGCATGAGGCAGGCCGAGCGTAAGAGAGCACGCATGTTCCGAGGCAATTTTCTACTCTCTGTTACTGCTTCTCGCAAATTAAAAACCGCTGCAATCGTTTTTCTATTCGCTTGAGCTTAAGCTCACCACATCAAAGAGATAATTTAGATTGGCGCAATGAGACAAGCGTGGCGGCGCCAAAACAACTGCGCTACCACGCTCCGCAGACAAACGCAGTTAGTGATTCGGGACCACCAGCAGCTTGAAGCTGCCCGCGATCATCGGTCCGCGCCGGAAGCGCCTCTCGCGCTCCGTAGCATTTGGAGGCAGCGGAGGCGGCGGACCGAACTTGGCCGTCACTGAATAAAGTGTGTGCGTCGACGTATCGCATTCCATCGTACGCGCGCCCATGTCAGTCTTCACGTTGCCCAGCACCGTGAATTTGTCAGGCGAATCCTCGTGCACAATGGTGATGTCGCCCTCGCCCTCGGACGCAAACGCCAGTTTGGGTCCAGGGTCAAAGCGCACCGCGTCGTTTCCTCTTCCTCCGATGGGCAGAGTTGCCACCACCTTGCCAGCGTCCGGATTGAACACCACCATTACTCCGCCATTATTCTCACCGCCGCCGTGACAGCCGATGAAGATGCGCCGCGTCGCCGTATCCATGGCGACGCCCGACGGCCCCTCGCACGGCGCCAGAGACCACTGGTTGACGACCTTCAGTGTATGCGTATCGATGTCCACGATGGTACTGAGGTCCTCCATGACGTTGTAGAGGTGCCCCTTGCCGTCTGCCGCCGCTGATTCCGCCGCACCAGGAATATCGACAACGCCGGCCACATCTCCCGTGGCCGCGTCCACAGCGACATCTTTTTTGCCGTGCGTCAGGCCAAACACGCGATCCGACGCGGGATCGTAAACGATGCCGTCGGAACCGCCAATGGGCAAAACGATTTGCTTGATGATGGCCAGCGTTTTCGGATCGAACTCCGTAAAACTGCTTACACCCTGTTGTCCGCTGCTATTGCCGGAATTGCTGGTGAAGCCGTGATTGTCCTTCTGAGAAATGACGACGCCATGGCTGCGCGGGGTTGGAGCAAGTTTGCCGACGACCTGATCCGTATCGGTGGAGATCACCAGAATCTCATCGCTGTGGGAAACAAATAGATGATGGTTCGCTTCGTCAATCCCGAGGTAATCCCAGAAACCTTCATCGGGCAACGGAGTGGAAGCGGAAAGGTGATAGCCCGCCACGTTGTCTGACATTTGCGGCGGCGGCGCTGACCCCTCTTGCGCGGCAAAACCAAAGAGCGCGGCGGCACCGACTGCGAGAACGCTAAGAGCCCCCTTGTGCATGGCATCCTCCTGAACTCGGATGATTTCTTCGACGCTCGCCCTCAACATGCGGTTTCAACGCGCATGATCGGTTCGAGGGAAAACGGCGATTTCACGAACGTCGCCTTTGCTGATCTGCCCAGTTCAGTGACATTACTGTCATCGAAGAAGCGCCACTCCCCAACCAGAATGGCATGTTGGACGCCGTTTATAATGCCCGAGGTACTCCCGCATACTCCGCATCCGGTGCCAAGGAAAGGTTAGGGGAGTTTGCCCGTTCGCCTCTTTTGCTTCCTCTAACGAGAGGCTGCGTTGCCTTCTCCTGGTAATCGGGGTCCTGGCGTGGGTTCGAATGCTTTTCCTAGAAGCTTGCGTCTAGAGCGAGATACTCTTGTTCAGCGGGATCGTGTCGGCTGCAATGCTCGCGAGATTTGGAACGCGGAGCAAGCGCCATGCCTCTAATAAGCGGTATCGCGAAAATCATTCCAAAGGGAGCGCAATTATGGCCTTGGACCGCCAGAGTATCCTGAAGAAAAAAACCTCGCGCAGGGAAATATTGAAGACCGCTGCGGCTGTCGCCGCGGCTGCGGGTGCCGCGTCCATTCTGCCAGCCAGCACATTCGGCGCTCTCGCCTCGTCCCCGCCGGCGATGAACCTGCTTTCGGATAACTCAGCCGCGAACGAAAAGGTACCTCTCAAGGTTCAGCCATTTCCTCTTGCCCAGGTTCGCCTGCGCGGCGGCCCGTTCCTCGACGCCATGAACACAAACCTCAAATACATGAATCTGCTTCCGCCGGACCGCCTGCTCCACATGTTCCGGCTCAACGCCGGCTTGCCGTCCACAGCTGAACCCCTCGGCGGTTGGGAATCTCCCGACACGGAACTGCGCGGCCATCTCACCGGCGGTCATTTTCTTTCTGCCAGTGCGTTGATGTACTCCAGCACCGGAGACGATAGCATCAAGGCCAAGGGCAACCTCATGGTTGCCGAGCTCGCAAAATGCCAGCAGGCTCTTGGCGGCCAATATCTCAGCGCGTTCCCCACGGAGTTTTTCGATCGCCTTCGTGCTTACAAGCCCGTGTGGGCTCCTTTTTACACCTACCACAAGATCATGGCTGGCCACATTGACATGTACCAGCATTGCGGCAATGAGCAGGCTCTGCAGACCGCCGAGAACATGGCGCATTGGGCCGGCGCATGGGTCAAACCGCTCAGCGATGAAGAGATGGCCCGCGTCCAGCGCACCGAGTTCGGCGGCATGGCCGAAGCGCACTACAATCTCTACGGAATAACTGGCAAGCAGGAATATCTCGATACCGGCCGTCGCTTCGACGATAAGCGCATCTTCGATCCTCTTGCCGCCAATCAGGATCACCTGGCGGGCAATCACGCCAATACCAACATTCCCAAAATCATCGGCTGCGCCCGCGCCTATGAACTCACCGGCGAGCAGCGCTACCGCGACATCGCCGATAATTTCTGGAACTTCATCACCACCCAGCATATTTATTGCACCGGCGGCACCAGCGACGGCGAATACTGGCACCAACCGGGCCAAATCTCGAAGG
>JBAQYT010000217.1:0-3392 GCA_049787175.1 Candidatus Acidiferrales bacterium
TAGACGAGTCTTTTGCCACAAAAGTTGCTCTATCAATCTACGGTAGTGCCTTTATAGGGCACCCCCGGGGACCGTATTTTGAGGGGGGATGGAGGGTACCTGGGGGACCCCAGTTGAAAGGCGCGGAGCGGGCCAGGGATTCCGGCTGGGGCGTAGAGCGCCGGAGGCTATTTTGCCATGCGCGCGAGGGAGTCCTGGTAAGGAGCGCGGGCCACGCCGCGCTCGGTGATGATTGCGGCGATCAGGCGCGAGGGAGTCACGTCGAAGGCAGGATTGGCAACTTTGACGTCGGGCGCGATGCGCACGCCCTGCAAATGGGTTACTTCGGCGCCGGGACGCTGCTCGATGGGAATTTGCTCGCCGGACGGAATGGTAAGGTCGAGGGTAGAAATCGGCGCGGCAACGAAAAACGGCACACCGTGCTCTCGCGCGAGAACGGCCATGGGATAGGTGCCAATTTTGTTGGCGGTGTCGCCGTTCGCGGCGATGCGGTCCGCGCCGACGACAATCGCGCCCACGCCGCCGGTCTTCAGAAAATGTCCCACCATGTTGTCGGTGATCAAGGTCAGCGGGATTTTGTCCTGGTGCAATTCCCATGCGGTGAGGCGCGCGCCTTGCAGGTAGGGCCGCGTTTCCGGAACCAGCACTTCGAGTTTGTGGCCGGTCTCAACGGCCATGCGAATCACACCGAGCGCGGTGCCGATGCCGGCCGTGGCGAGCGCGCCAGCGTTGCATTGGGTCATCACGCGGCCGGTTGCCGGCAATAATTCCGCGCCGAATCTGCCAATGGCTTCGTCGGCGGCCTGGCGCTCGCGATGAACATGCCGCGCTTCGTCCACCAGGGCTTCCTTGATGGGGTCGAGATTATTTTGCGCGGCGTTTTGCGCGAGGGCGTCAAATTTGCGGATGAACCGCTCGATGGCCCAGAACAGATCGACAGCCGTTGGGCGCGTGCGCGCGAAGGTTTCGCAGATGATTTTGAATTCCGCGCGCAATTCGTCGAGAGTCGCGGCGCTGGAACGCGAAACGCCGAGGGCGATGCCCATTGAAGCGGCGACTCCGATGGCTGGCGCGCCACGGATGACCATGTCTTTTATGGCGGCGGCGAGCTCACGGTAATCGGTGTACGTGAGATGAACGACTTCGGAAGGCAGACGGCGCTGATCGAGCAGCACGACGCCGTCTTCGGTCCAGCGAATCGGTTCAACACTTCGCAAAGCGACCTCCGCGAGTCAACAGCGAACACGAATGGAGCGGGTCAGTTTGAACTTTGACTCCATGTGTCGCGATCAAGAAAATTCAAACCACGATTCAGCAATTGTACATGATTGAAGCGGCGGATTGATGGGCGCTGGCGAGGCGACGCTTCGGAACCGTGCGCGCGTGGCAAAGCGGCGTCGAGACGCCGCACTCCAAAAAAAACAAAAGGCAGGTCCCTGCGTGCGGCAGGCAGACTCGTTGTCCCGACGAAAAGCGTCGAGACTTGGCCGCCTAGACGGACAAGCTCGGAATGACAACAATACAAGGCGGGGCTGGACCGCTCTACGAAATTACAGGCGCAAAACCGCCCACCCTTCGCGTCTTTTTCAACTTGCGCTGCAGGAGCAGCAAGGGCGCGAAGGATGGGGCACCCGGCACCCGGCAAAGCGGCGTCGAGTTCTGGTGGGAAGGCACACTGGAATCCGCGAAGCGGGCCGCTGCACTCCGAAAAAAGCACACAGGCTGAGAGCCTGTGCCACAACAAACTAACAGGCGCAAAACCACCCACCCTTCGCGTCTTTTTCAACTTGCGCTGCAGGAGCAGCGAGGGCGCGAAGGATGGGGCACCCGGCCGCCTAGGCGAAGGACAGATTGACGTTATCCAGCCGGGGATTAGTGGATTGGCGGAATGTTTTTCAAGCCGTGGGTGCCGAGGAAAAAGCCCGCGAACAAAAACGAGTTGTAACTGACATGAATGAGATAGGAGGCGAGGACGGAGCCAGAGCGCGCTCGCGCGAAGGTGAGAACAATGCCGACAACCATCAACAATCCGATTTGCGGGAAGGCGGGCCAAAGCTGCGCGGCGTGCATCAATCCGAAAAGCAGGCCGGTGACGACGATGCCCGCAGCGATGCCCCATTTGCGCGCGAGGACAGGGTAAAGGAAGCCGCGAAAAATCGTCTCCTCGACAAGCGGCGCGACAGCGATGCCGAAGACCATGAGCCAAAGGACATCGGTGCGCGTGCCGAAAAGCTGCTCGATCGGGAGGTTCTTTTTTTCTCCGGCGAGTTGCGAAGCGGCGCTAACGGCAACCGCCAGAGCGATGCCGCCAAAGATGCACGTCAGATATTGAACTGTTGACGGAACGTCCCGCGGGCGCAAGCGACGCCAGCGCAACGAGGACCAAAACGCCGCGCCGTGATACACGCGGATCATCACAAAGAGAAACAGGAGGATGACGACGTACCAGGATGCCTGGAAGCTAACGGCCAAGGGTGCGTTGGTCTTGAGGGAGTTCATGAGCTGCTCAGAGGTCATGTGGAAATGCGCGATCATAAAAAGGGCCAGAGCGGTCTCCATGACGAAGAGGCTGCCGATCGCCAATCCGAGAAAAATCAGCAATTCGCCGGCGCTCCAGGGCGTGCGAATGTCCTCGGGGAATTTGAAGTCGTGGTCGGGAGGCGGCGCGGCGGGGAATTGCGGGACGTAGGAGGCTTCGGGCGCGGCGTCGTCTGCGGGTGGTAATGGATTTTGAGGATCGGAGAAGTTCATCGCGTGGGTTTGTGTCGCTGGCGGCGAGAGGGCAGCGAAGCGCGCGGATTTTCGGCGCTCGGCGCTGGCTCGTCAGCTTCGACGAGAGCCGCGGCGAGGAGCGGCATGAGAATTTCGTGATGGCCAGTGAGAGCGTAGCCGCGGGAGCGTTCGGATTTGTTGGCGGCATCTTTGCCGGACACGGCGGCGGTTGGACGTTTGACTACGTTTTGCAGCGGGCGGTAGTGCTGCAAAAAGTCGAAATTGGCGGTGGTGATGGGGCGCAGAGGCGTGCCAAGGTTGCGCGCGACGGTCACGGCTTTCAGAAAAACTTCGGGAAGGATGACGGCAGAGCCCCAGTTGAGATAGACGCCGCCAGGGTGCATTTCGCGAACGAGGGCGCAGAAAAGTTTGAAGTCGTGATGCGTGGCGGCGCCGAGATTTTCGCCGGAGGCGGTGCGATGAATGTGCGTGATGTCGGCTCCGATGGCAAGATGCACAGTGACGGGAATTTTCGCGCGATACGCGGCGGCGAGAATGCTCTGATCGAGATGCTTGGCGCGAGTGCGTTTATCGTTCAGAAGTTTGCCGGCGGCTTCGCCGAGGCCGATGCGCGAGTGGCGCGCGAGCGCGGCCATTTCGTTGATGATGCGGCCGGTCTC
>JBAQYT010000233.1:0-6320 GCA_049787175.1 Candidatus Acidiferrales bacterium
CCTCTAAAACGTGAATTGCGCCTTAAGCTGAATCGACCGTGGAGAGCCGTCTCCGCCGAGGAACGACCCGAAAATACTGGTCGGCGAGCTTACCGTATTCAGAATTTCACCGAACTCGGGGCTGGCCGCGTTGTTCACCGGCAAGCCGAAATTCGGGTGATTGAGCACATTGTAAACCTGCACGCCGAACGCCAGCCGGGCGCTTTCCCAGAACGGAAGCCTGGTGGACTTCATCAACGCCGCGTCGAAATTCCAGAAGCCCGGTCCACGGAAGCTGTTGCGCTCCTCTGTGGTAAACGCGTTTTCCCCGCCCACATTGAATTCACATCCCGCCGCGGTCTGCTGCGCACACGTGATGGAGTTCGGTACCGCCAAACAGCTCGGGCCGAACCCCGTCACCTGGCACGACTTCGGCCCTCCCAGAAACAGCGGAAGCACCTGCGAGAAATAATTATTGTTCGCTGCCAGTTCCGCGTCCAGCGTGCCGTCAACCACGCTGTAAGGGAAGCCGGTATGCATGAAGAAGGCCCCGGAAAGCTGCCACCCATCGACCAGATAATTCGATCCATGTTTGCCCACGAGCCTTCGCACCGGCAGATCCCAAACCCCATTCACGCTCCCCGCCTGCCGCACGTCATAATCCGCCGGCCCGTAACTCCCTTGTGTGTTGAACGGATCCTGCGTATTCAGCAAGCTCGTTGGCGAGAACGCCGCGAAGTCCCCATTGGAAACTTCGTCGAGTGCATGGCTGTACGTGTAGCTCCCTTGGATCACCCCGCTGCCCCAGCCGCTGATATGGTGCGTCACGCTTATCGTGCCGCCGTTATAGTTGGAGTTTCCGCCGCTGTAGAGAATCGAGACTTCTCCGAATCTCTGATCCGCTTGGGCGCTTGGCAAGTTTGCGAATCCGAACGCGTTCACCGAATTATCGTCGACTGGCTCATGGACTCCGTGATTGCCAACGTAACTGAGTGTCACGGAAGTTGCGGGCCCCAACTGCCGTTGCACCTCAAGGCTCCACTTTTGATATTGCGGCACTTTTGTTTCCGCTTCCGTGCTGAATAGGCTGGGCGGCCTAAATTCCTGTGTTGCGTCGCTCTGCTCTATCGTGGAAAGCGTTTCGCCGGTGTAGAACCCGTTTTGAAAAGCGGTGTTCGACGCCGCGGTATCGGCAAAAAGGCTCGATCCGCCCTGAGCCGATGCAATCGGAACGATGTAATTATTCGTGCTCATGAAAGTCGCGTCCAACGGCGGGTTCTGCGCGAAATTATCCGCGATTTGCGGCGGGAATAAATTGTAGAAAATTCCGGCGCCCCCGCGCACCACGGTCTTGCCGGATGCGCCAAACGGTTGCCAGGCAAAGCTGAAGCGCGGCTCGTACAAGATACTCTGCAGGCTCGGCATGGCCTGCAGTTGATTGATCTTAATGGCTTGGTTGTAGGGGATCAGCGCCAATTGCTGCGATTCATTCTGTCCGCCGAGATCGGCAACCTGACTGAAAGGTCCCGCAAGCTGTGCAAAGCACAGATGCCGGCAAATCGGATCGGAATCGTGCTCGACGCGAAAGGCAAACGTAAAGCTGAGCGTCTTGCTGAAGCGCCAGTCATCTTCGGCATATCCGCCCGAGGTGTAATAGGCGATGGGTTCGTCCAGGGACTGCGGAAATGATTGCGTCAGCGAATCGCCCGTCGCGCCGCCCGCGAAGAAATCGTTGATTGTGTTCACGGACAGCAGGCCGCTTTGGAACGTTCCGAAATCGTGGTCGCTGACGTCAATCCTGCGGAATTGCCCCCCGATTTTGATCGTGTTGCTTCCCATCACCTTCGAAAAATCATCCGAGATCCCAAAATCGGTGGTGGCGCGTCCCTGTGGAACATCGCAGTTTTCCCCTCCGAGGAGTATATCCACGCCTTGGCCAATCGGAGGATTCACACAAGGGTTCGGACCGGCTGTGCTGAAAAACGTGCCGTCATTCACCGCAATGGTTGTCGGAAAACTTGTCCCGGTCAGCGATGTGGCGGGCGGTTGGAGAACCTGTGAGTACCACTGCGTCCCAACGAGGAATTGATTCGCCGCGGAAGGCCCGAAATCATGCGTCCATTCGAACTGCCCCAAGTCTTCGGGCTGCGTGCTCACAATGTCGAACGAGCTCGAGATAGGGTCTATGTACGTCGCCTGCCTGCCATCATCACGCTGGTACCGCCCAAACATGCGGTCTTTTGCGCTGAGGTTCACGTCAATGCGCGCGTCAACCAGCCATTCCGTCGTCAAAGCGCTTCGCGATGAAGTAAGGCTATCGGCGCACGGCTCTGCGCCGGAACCATAGAACGCTGGGTCCAAATTGAAATTCCCGCAGCCGTCTCCTGTGGGAACTTGCAGGTTGGTCCCAGGGAGCGTTGTGACTCCCGGCGCTTGATTGTCCAGGGCGCTGTTAAAATTCGGCGCGTTGTTGATCAACGCAAAAAGTGAGTCGCTGTAAAAGTCCGCGACGTTGGGTTGCCCCTGTTGATTGAGATAGGCGACTGACGCGGTTTGAAAGTCCTGGCTCGGAAAGACAACCGTCGCATTTGCCGGCACCAGCACACGCAGGCCTTCCGTATTGATAAAGAAAAAGATCTTGTCTTTTTTCAGCGGGCCGCCCAGCGATCCCTGCCATTGATTCTGACCATCGAATGGCCGTTGAACGTCCGCCTGGTTGTTGAAAAAATTATTCGCGTTCAGCAGCCGCTGGTTCCAGAAGTAGTTTGCGTTTCCGTGCAGCCTATTTCCGCCGGAACTTGTGACGTAATCGACGCCCGCCCCTGCGAATTCTCTGTACGTTCCTGTGTATCCGTTGCTCACGATGCTGGCGTCTTGCACTTCATTGGTCCCCAGCATCATTTTCGTCGCGCCCGCGTAATTAATGTTTAGAAATGGCTCCTCTTCGTCCAATCCGTCCACGCTGAAGCGATTTGAAGTTGCCGGCATGCCGTAATTCGAAAAATTCCCCGTCCCTTCCCCGGTGGTGTTCATCACTGTGCCGGGAGCAAATTGCGCGAGATAAGTCATATCGTTTCCGGGATTCGGAACCCCGGTAATCTGCTGCCGCGTTATCGTGGTCCCCACGTTGCCGTTTTCCGTTCGTAGCAGCGAGGCGGCTTGCGCTCGAACCGGTCCTTGCGGCTGCAAGCTCAGTTGGAAATCAACCGTCACCGGCTCCCCGAGCGGAATGGTGACTATCTTCGTCATGGGCTGAAACCCCGTCGTGGTGACCGTAAGTGTGTAGGAACCCGGGTCCAGAAGGCCAAACTGGTAGCCTCCGGACAAATTTGTTTTCACCGTTTGGATCGTCCCCTTCGCATTGTTGGTCAGCAGCACCTCGGCGTTCGGAACGATGGCTTTCTTGGGATTCGTGACCACGCCTCGCACGCTCCCGGTCGTCATGGTCTGAGCCTCCAGCAGCGCTGGATTCCACCACGCCCCGAGCAACAGCGCGACGGCCACAAAAATCAAGCGTTTCAAAATCATCAAATCCTCCGTCAGGGTTTTCGCTTGGAGCAAACTGCGGATTGACGTTTCAGACCGGACGCCTACTCCCCGAGCCGGCCGGCAAGCACGCACTGCAAAAAGCGACCATGCAGTTTACATCACTCGCCGATACAGGCCATACAGTTGATTTCCTGGGCGGTGGATCGGCTTGAATTTGCTCGATCATGACACAAAAAATCAAAATTCAAACTGACCCATTACCATTTCTCCCGCGCACGCCGCACGCTTGGGCGCGCGGAACGCGAGTTGGGACACGATTGACCTAGTGGGGGATGCCATACGCTGCGAGATGGTTGCAGGCGTGTCGTGACCAACGAAATTTAGAAGTTCCCAACGGCCTACGCCGCCGAAAAAGCCCTGCCGTGCACCTGCTGCGCCACGAATGTTATTGGCGCTCAGATGGAATCCGTTACAGCGTCTTTAGGAAATTGACGAGGTCAATCTTTTGCTCCGGCGTTAGATTCATTTGGAACCGTGAATTGTAAAACTCGACCACCTCGTCAAGCGTCGCCGCCGCACCGTTATGAAAATACGGCGCGCGCGCCGCAAGCCCTCGCAAAATAAGCCCCTTGCCCCTGCCCACATCGCTGCACTGCCCGCTGATAATTGCCTTCGCCGGATCGGACGTGTACGTCACTTCACCCGCCAGCGGCCCTTCCGTGCATACCACTCTGAAGACAGGTATTTTAGGCATCGAGAGTTGGCTCACCGCGGCCAGAATCGTTGGATCCGTTTCGAACTCTGCCGACCGGCTCGTCCCAATGTCGAGCGGTACGGCCAGTGAATGGTCTCCCACATTCGGCGTATCGTGGCACGTCGTGCACGTGCCATTGATCACCGGCTGATTCAGCGCGTCATTCAATCCCCGCACATTGGTGATGAGCAGAGGTTGCGTATTGAAAATCTCTTCCCCGCGAGCAACTGACCTGCGCTCCAGATCTCCCGAAAACTGCCACTTTGAATATAGCGTGAATGCATTCGGACTAAACTGTGCCGGCGGTCCTAACGAATCATTGATACCCGGATAAAACGGCACAGTCGCAAGGAACTTGGCGCCTCCCTCCGCACCCTCCGAATTCAGAATGCCAGCGCGAAAATTGATAGCCTGCGCCGAATTGAGCGCCAATTCAAAATCAACCATTCCCTCCACTTGCGCGGCGCTTGGCGCAGTCGCCGCCTGCGCATGACCCAGCGTTGCATCGATCGCTTGTTGCGATAAATCCGCGAACAAATTGGCCGCGTATGTTGTCTTGTTATTCAGTGGCGCAACCGTTTCCCGTCCATCAAACATAACGGCGCTCAGGAAACCAAGGTTCGTACCCGGCAATGGTCGCCGATAGACCGAAATCGTTTGTACACCCGTTTTCGAATCGGTGACCAAGGCGCATCCGTACGGATCCTGCACCGCTGCGATCGTGAACTGCGGATTCGCCGGCATCGCCAGTGCGATGCGAATCAGTCCCTTTTCTCGCAACAGGCTGAAGTCCAAATCGTGGCCGCGCGCAGCGGTTGGACAAACCGCGCCGTCAACGGCCGAGAATAACGGATCTCGCCCTCGGCTGGTCTCATATACCTGTTCAGCATGCGCGGCGCTCAGGCCCATGGCGCTCGATACCACGTGGCATGTGGCGCACGTCCTGCCATTGGTTCCTAAGCTCTGGAAAAACGGCCCGGAAGTCCTAAACGACCCAGCCGAAGTGTAGGTCTCCACCACACCGCTTGGATCGGGAAATGGGAAGAGGTTCGGCATAACCGCCGCAGCAACTGCCATTGACATACTGCATAGCAGGATAGGAATCCACACCCACCGATTTGCCTTGGCTTTCATGTTCTTCTCCGGTGATCTATCTCTTGCGATTAGGCAGAGGATGCGTGCCCTCGTCCGGCAAAGCAATGGAAGACATATAACTTCCTCATGAGAAAGAGATGGTCTTCTAACTAGCAGAATCTATGGGGCTAAGATCGCACGTCGGCAAGTTCGTATTGAAAGATCCCTTTGCCAATTCCAGCAAAACCTGTTGCTTTCTGGTGGCGAGAGGCTACGCGCTGGCCAACCCTAGTAGCTCACTGCCTGGAATGTTCAAGCCCTGCGAGCACAATATCTAAAGCACTGAAAACAGGAACGTTACACTGGCTTCCTCATGGCACAAAATGGCATCCAATAGAGTGGGGAGAAAGAGTCCAGCAAAGACTTGGGAGAGATAAGGGGAGGGTTATGATGACCAAAATTTCTTGGAAGAATTGGAAACTCAGGGCCGGCATCGCTGCGCTGGCTCTGGGAATGTTGGGAATGGGAACACCGCGCGGCATCGCGGCCA
The DNA here is from genome assembly GCA_049787175.1 of Candidatus Acidiferrales bacterium. Classification (GTDB taxonomy): domain Bacteria; phylum Acidobacteriota; class Terriglobia; order Acidiferrales; family UBA7541; genus DAHUXN01. Next base: position 5,847 of record JBAQYT010000233.1, read on the forward strand.
GCCAGCCAATGCTAAGCGCATCGGCGCAGGCGAAGGAAGGTTCCAATTATGAAGCTTGGCTGAATAAGAAAGTGCATCACGAGCTGGCGATGGTCCCGTGGTACGGCGTATTTGACGATCTGGCCTACTCGGTGAATGGCACGCAAGTGACCCTCACCGGCCAGGTCGTCAATCCGGCGACGAAAAGCGACGCCATCGGGTCGGTAAAACACATTGAAGGCGTGACAGCCGTAGTGGATAACATCACTGTGTTGCCGCTGTCTTCGATGGACAACCAAATTCGTCGCGCGGAATATCGTGCCATCTTTTCGTACGCGGGTCTCTACCGCTACGCCATGGGCACGAATCCTTCGATTCACATCATCGTGGATAACGGCCACGTCACGCTCATCGGCTACGTCGACAACAAGACGGATTCACAAATGGCCTACACGCGAGCTAATTCGGTGCCGGGAGTCTTCTCGGTCACCAACA
>JBAQYT010000235.1:0-5211 GCA_049787175.1 Candidatus Acidiferrales bacterium
GCGCAGTGAAAAATTGCGTAGCAGGAGTGGAGATTGGCGTTCACCTGCACAGCACACCCGATGGCGCCACGGAGAAAGTTCTGGCGGCGTTCGAGGCCGGATGCCGGCGATTTGATGGAGCGCTAACCGGTCTGGGCGGCTGCCCCTTCGCCGGCGACGAGCTGGTCGGCAATATTCCGACGGAAACGGTCCTCACAACTTTGGCGGCGCGCGGCGTCTCCACGGGCATCGACACAAAATCGCTTGCCCTCGCGTGCGCGATTACCGGAGAGGTTCGGAAGACTTACGACCATGAAGTTGATGCGCCGAAGCCGAACTGAAAATCGAACATGGCTTACTCTACCCTCCAATTCGCTGTGGAAGGCGACCTCGCCACCATCACTCTGAATCGCCCCAACAAACGCAATGCCATCTCGCCCGAGATGATTGACGATCTCTTGGACGCGCTGGATGAGGCGGAGCGCGGTCCCGCGCGCGTGGTGATCCTGACCGGAGCGGGCGACGCTTTTTGCGCAGGAATGGACTTGGAAGCTCTGCGCAATTTGGCGACGCAAACGCAAGAGCAACACGCCGGCGATGCTGAGCGCATGGGCAAGATGTTTTATCGCGTTTACAGCTTCCCGAAGCCGTTGATTGCCGCAGTGAACGGTCCAGCGATCGCGGGCGGCACGGGCCTTGCAACGCTCGCAGACTTCACGCTGGCTGTGCCGGAAGCAAAATTCGGATACACGGAAGTTCGCATCGGCTTCTTGCCCGCGGTGGTTTCCGTTTTTCTGGCGCGGCAAGTGGGCGAGAAAATCACGCGGGAGCTTTTGCTGACAGGGAAAATCTTCGACGCTGCGGAAGCGCATCGCCTTGGCCTGGTAACCGAAATCGTCGCAGCCGACAAATTGCTCAACGCCGCGCGCGAGCTTGGGCGCACGCTGGCCGCATTGAGCCCCACAAGTCTGGCACTGACAAAGCGGCTGATCCTTCGCTGGAACGAAAAGGAGATCCAGCGCGACCTTGCGATCGCCATTCGCGAAAGCGCGGAGATTCGTCGCACGAGCGATTTTTGCGAAGGCCTTTCGGCATTTCTCGAAAAGCGCACACCACGCTGGCAAGGCCGCTGACTAGGGCCGCGCGATTCTGTTACACTTTCCTTCTTTGTTCGGGAGCCTGCGATCACAGATATGCCTACCACGGGCGAAACGACGGTTCGCGTGCGTTACGCGGAAACCGACCAGATGGGCGTGGTCTATTACGCGAACTTTTTCGTGTGGTTCGAAGTGGCGCGCGTTGAATTGATGCGCCATTTGGGATTCAGCTATAAGCAGATGGAAATCGACGACGATAGTTTCGTGGTCGTAGCAAAGGCAAGCTGCACGTACAAACAGCCGGCAAAATTCGACGACGTGATTCGCATTCGCACGCAGGTGTCAGACTCGCGGAAGCGCATGATCACTTTCCGTTACGAGGTTTTCAAGGATGACGCGGACGCGCTCATCGCCACAGGCGAGACGATGCACGTGATCTGCGATCGCAACGGCCGGCCAAAGAGCCTGCCGGAAAAATATCGGAAGTATTTCCCTCTGACGCATTCAGACAGTATGTCCGCTACGCGGAGCGCCCCTCGATGAGCCAGAAGCCTGTCGCGCTGACCGGCAACGACCTCACTCTCGGCCAGCTCTACCAAATCGTTTGTGAAGGGTTCGAAGCAACGCTCGCTCCGGATGCACGCGAGCGCATGGAAGCTTCGCGCGCGGTGGTGGAGCGCCTGGCTGCGAGCGATACTGCGGTTTATGGCGTCAATACGGGCTTCGGCGCACTGGCTTCGGTGCGCATTCACCCAGACCAAATCAGCGAACTTCAATTTAATTTGGTCCGCAGCCATGCATGCGGCGTGGGAACTCCGCTCGCGGAGGACGAGACGCGCGCAATGGTCTTGCTGCGCGCGAACACGCTGGCCAAGGGATTTAGCGGCGTGCGTCCCGTGGTGGTGGAAACGCTGGTCGCGATGCTGGCGCGCGGGGTGCTTCCCGTAATTCCTTCGCAAGGCTCGGTGGGCGCGTCGGGCGATCTGGCGCCGCTGGCGCATCTAGCGCTTGTGGCGATTGGCGAAGGCGAAGCGTTTTACAAAGGCGCGAAAGTGCCCGGCGGAGAAGCGTTGCGGCAGGCGGGCATTGCGCCGATTAAACTGGAAGCGAAAGAGGGCTTGGCGCTGCTGAATGGAACCCAAGGCATGCTGGCTCTGCTTTCGCTGGCGCTGCGCGAGGCGGAAATCCTGATCGATAGTGCGGACGTTGCAGCGGCTTTGTCGCTTGACGCTCTTCGCGGTACTCCTGCCGCATTCGACGAGCGCATCTCGCGGATTCGCCCCTATCCGGGCCAAACCGCGACAGCGCGCAACTTGACGCAACTGAATCGCGGCAGCGAAATTCGCGAATCGCATCGCTCGCCTGAAAAAGACCCGCGCGTTCAGGATGCGTATAGCCTTCGCTGCACGCCGCAAGTGCACGGCGCGGTTCGCGATGCGCTATCGCAGGTGCGCACGACGCTCTCCATCGAACTGAACAGCGCGACGGACAATCCTCTGGTCTTCGCCGACTCCGGAGAAGTGGTTAGCGGCGGCAATTTTCATGGCCAGCCGCTGGCGATGGCCGCCGACCAAATGGCCATCGCCTTGGCCACGCTTGCGGGTATTTGCGAGCGCCGCATCGACCACATGACGAATCCGCACACCAGCCAATTGCCGGCATTTCTCACGCCTGACCCGGGGTTCAATTCCGGTTTTATGATTGCACAAGTAACAGCAGCGGCTCTCGCGAGCGAAATGAAAGCGCTGGCGACCCCTCATTCCGTCGACTCGATTCCGACTTCGGGCAATCAGGAAGATTATGTGTCAATGGGCATGAGCGCCGCGCGGCGCTTGCGTCGCATGCTGGACGCGCTGTGCAATGTGATTTCCATCGAGTTGCTGGCCGCAGCGCAAGGCATCGATTTTCAGGCGCCGCTGCAAACCGGAACGGAAGCGCGCAAAGCGTATACCCTCGTGCGTTCCGTTTCGGCAGTCGTTGATAAAGACCGCGCGCTCGCACCGGACATTTCTGCTGTCGCGGAACGAGTGATGCATGGTGAATTTCAGAAAATTCTTCACTAGCGGTTTGCTATCGAAGCGCGCGCTGCAGGAATTTTCCGAAACGCCATCCAGCAATCCATTTGAACGGCGCCTCGCCCAGCGAATAGTGTCCGCACGGAAGGCGCAAGGCCTTGCAATCGACTTCATTGGCTCGCACGGCCGCAAAGAAGCTGTCCGAGAACTCGCCAGGAAATGTGGGATCGTAGCGCCCGCTGATAGCGAGCAACTTCTGGCCAGTGCCGCGTAATTTCGGTAAGTAGGGCAACGGACTGATCGGGGCCCAATAATTCCGGATCTCTTCCTCTGAGACTTTCGGCCGCATCGATTCCCACACATGAATCGTGGTCAAGCCATTCGCGATCACGTCTCCGAAATAACTCGAGACGTGAAGCAGCACCGCGGCGCGAATGCGCGGTTCGTGAGAAGCGGTGATGCAGGAAATGCACGAGCCTAGGCTCGCGCCGAGAATTCCCAGCGGACCATAGCCGCGCTTCTCCAACCAGCGTAAGCAGCAACGCGCGTCGCAAACAGCCTGGCGATTCGCTTGCAAGGTGAGCCCGATATTCGGTCCGACGATGTGATCGGCGCGCGGATGGCCCGGCACGGCGCGTTTGTCGTGGTAGGGCAAGCTGAGGCGGAGCGCCGTGATGCCCAGGCGATTCAGCCAGCGGCAAATATCCACGTGTGCGTAATAGTCCGCATTCCACTGAGGCAAGACGACGACCGCGGGCCCGGCACCGCTTGCGGAAAACAATCGGGCGTGCACGCGATTGTTTTCCGCCCAAGGCGACCCGATGCCGCTCGTGAATTCCAACTCTTCATTCCACGCGGCGCCATCTGGCGCCGCTCTCAACTCATAATCGCTAGGCGTTTCGCATGCGAACCATGCATCGCTTGCGGCCAGCATTTGCTCGGCGAATCGCCGAAGAAATGCGCGCGGGTCCGCTTCGTTTTCACGCCCTCCGATGTGCTCCAGCCCCCAGGCAAACGGCAGCGATCGGCGGTTGGGCTCGGCGGCCCAGCGCTTGTGCTCGTAGCGGCGAATTGTCTGTTCAAACCAACTCACGAGAGAAGGACGATCAATATATCTCACCTCCGCTGCCGCGCCAAAAACGCCAAGCCACACAGATTTTTCGCACTGCCAGAGCGTTAGCCATCGGGCACGCCTTGCGCTGCGGCCATTGAGGCCAATTCGCGGTTGTGGCACAGTCGAAATATGCTTCCGGCTCAGACCATTGCAATCTTTGTGTTCCTTTTCGGCCTAGTGATCGGCAGCTTTCTGAACGTATGCATCAGCCGCCTGCCCGCCGGAAAATCCGTGGTACGGCCTCGCTCACGGTGCCCAAAGTGCGGTAAACACATAAAGCCTTACGACAACATCCCCGTGGTCAGCTATTTTTTTCTGGCTGGCAGATGTCGTAATTGCAAAGCAAGGATCTCGCCCGTTTATCCTGCCGTCGAGCTTCTCACGGGCATCCTCTTTCTTGCCTGTTATCTGGCATTCGGGAATTCCATTCTCACTTTGAAATGGGCTGTATTTTCCGCGATTCTGGTGGTGCTGATTTTCACTGATTGGCGCGAGCGCATCTTGCCAGATTCGGTGAATTTCACCGGCCTGGCAATTGCGCTGGCTCTCAGCTTCTTCGTGCGTCCCGAAGACGGCACGGCGGCATGGCTGGCCAATCGCATGTTCGATTTTCCCCCACCGGCTCCGGTTATTTCATTCGCCGATGCGGTGATCGGTGCGGCCATTGGAGGCGGTTTGCTCTGGCTGGTTGGCGAAGCTTATTTCCGATTGCGTGGCCGCGAAGGCATGGGCTTCGGCGACGTCAAGATGATGCTCATGGCGGGCGCGTTTTTGGGGCTGCGCCGGACGATTCTCACCATTCTTGCCGGCTCGCTTCTGGGCGCGATCCTTGGGGCGATTTTCATTCTCGCTTCGCGCAAAGGATCGAGCTACGAATTACCCTTCGGAACATTTCTGGGCGCGGCAGCTTTGCTGGTCGTGTTTTTCGGCACGCCCGTCGTTACATGGTATCAGTCGCTTTTTCTGATTCGGTAGAAACTCAAATGGCATCTGCCTTCGTATTCGC